>JBAYVI010000159.1:0-7311 GCA_041674625.1 Melioribacteraceae bacterium
AACCCATCTCTAATTAGTTACCTTTTATTCTCATTCCTTAAGTTTGCATTTATTAAAATATTTTTATAACTCAGTATATCTCAATTGGAATTATTTATTTGAGCATGTCGGCAATACTGTGAAAATTTGGAAAATAAATTAATGTAGGATAATACGCAGTGAATATTATCAAATAACTATTGTTATTTAATAATAAATTGTGTCTTATAGTAAATATAAGTTTAGAAGGAGTGAAAAAGAGATTTGATTTGGATACTTACCTATTAATCTCTTTACCACCAAGAACATTTTTTACGGCTGATATCAATTCGCTCTCTTCTCCGGACTCAGTTGATTGTAACGCTTCCGCTGAAACAGACCCTTGATTAACATAAAATTCTATTTTTGTACCAAAGACTTCTTTAGCCTTTTTATCAATATACTTTTTATTATCTCTTAGTATTTCTTTATCATCTGAATGCTCAACTGTAAGCTCTAATTTATTATTGATAAAATTACTTGGATTTGTGTTAGTTAGAATTGAACCTAAAAATATTTTTTCCGATTTGACCTGTTCAATAAATATTTGCCATTTAGATATAATTTCGGTCATATCGCCTTCATTTGTAAGAGTTGGAGTAACAAACTTTTCAACTTCCGGAATTAGTATATCTTTTTTTTGCGCAGGTTCTATATTATTTATAGACGATAACTTAGTTTTTGTCGCGTTTTTAACAGAATATCCCACAGAGGAATCAGCAATAGAGGAAGAACTATTAATATTTGTAGAAAAATTACTGTTATTTACCTTAGCAAGTAGTTTAGTTAGAGTTTCTGTTCGTTCTAAACCAATTAATTGAGCTAAGGTAATTTCGACTTTTAATTTCTGATTTGGGGCTGCTTTTAATTCATATTGAGATTTATTTAGAAAATTTAATATTCGTATGAGATCACCTTCAGAAAAAGACTCTGTATAAGCTAAATATTTATCCTTATATACTTCAGCAGTTTCAATCAATTGGCTATCTTTTCTTAATACAACAGTCATTATATTTCTAAAATGTTCTATTAGGCCATTCATAAAATCTAAGAAATTCCAGCCGTTTTCATAAAGTTTTCTAGTTATTTCAAAAGCATCATTAAAATATTTGTTCAAAATAGCATCAGAAATATTGAAATAAAGTTCTTCATCAATAAGGTTAAGCATCATATTCACTACACTTGAATCAACCTTGTTGCCGCTAAATGCAATGGCTTGGTCAAAAAGTGTTTGAGCATCTCTTAAAGCACCATCAGCCTTTTTAGCAATCAGGCTTAGAGCGATATCATCGATTTCAATTCCTTCTGCATCTGCAATTTTTTGAAGAGTATTTTTGGTTGAAGCTAAATCAATCCTTCTAAAATCGAATCTTTGGCAACGGGATAATATTGTTAATGGTACTTTATGTACATCAGTTGTAGCGAAAATAAATATCGTATGTTCCGGTGGTTCTTCTAATGTTTTAAGAAGTGCATTAAAAGACTCCGTTGTAAGCATATGAACTTCATCTATAATATAAACTTTGAATTTGCCTCGAGTAGGAGCATATTTAACAGAATCGCGAAGAGTTCTAATTTCTTCGATTCTCCTATTCGATGCACCATCTATTTCAATCACGTCAAGACTTTGAGAATTTGAAAAGGATAGACACATTTCACATTCGTTACATGGCTCGGCATCTTTAGGATTGGTACAGTTTAATGCTTTTGCAAGAATACGTGCTGTAGTAGTTTTACCAACTCCACGTGGACCGGCAAAAATATATGCATGTGCAACTTTACCATTCTTTATTGAGTTGATTAATGTTTTTGTAATATGTTCTTGACCAATTACATCAGCAAAATTTTGTGGTCGCCATTTACGTGCTGTTACTAAGTAGTTCATAAGTATTATATAATTTTAAGTTTTCTTAAATCTATTTTTTTTGTAAATATAGTTAATAATTCTTCCAAATATTTTTTATCTGTTTCATTAAAGGAAGCATATTCATAGCTATCTAAATCTAAAACTCCTATTAATTCATTTTCTAAAATAATTGGAATAACAATTTCAGATTTAGATCCTGAATCGCAAGCTATATGCCCCGGAAATTTATCTACATCTTCAACTATTAATGTTTCTTTCTTGAACGCAGAAGTACCACAGACGCCATGATTCACTCTAATTTCAGTACATGCGGTATTGCCTTGAAACGGACCTAAAAATAATTTATCCCCATCCAAGAAATAAAAACCAACCCAAGAAATCTTATCGAAAGCCTGTTTTAACATAGCAGTAAAATTAGAAAGTCCGCTAAGAACTTTATCACTTTCTATAAATAAATGATAAGAAGAAGCAATAAGTTGAATATAAATTTCCTCATCGGGAAGATTTTTATTTAGTTTTAGTTCGTCTGACATTCTTCCCTTTTTTAGTGGTTGCAGGTTTTTTCTTGAAAGCATCAAAAACGTAAGGTAGTGCTTCGTAAATATTTTCAATTGGAATAATTTTCATACCTGATTTCACTTCATTTTTTATTTCGCTTAAGTCTTTTTCATTATCTGCAGGAATAAGGACAGTTTTAATTCCGTTTCTTCGAGCAGCAAGAAGTTTTTCATTAAGTCCACCAATTGGAAGGACTTTCCCACGAAGAGTAATTTCGCCGGTCATTGCTATATCATTTTTAGCAGGTTTGCCACTAAAAGCTGAGTACATTGCCATTGTAAGAGTAATACCGGCAGAAGGACCATCTTTAGGAATTGCTCCCTCCGGTAAATGGATATGAATTTCTTTTCCTTTAGAAAACTGATCTTTCAGTCCTAAAAGCTTAGTATTACTTTTTAAGAAACTCAAAGCTGCAAGAGCAGATTCTTTCATTACATCACCAATCTGACCGGTAATGGTAAGTTTATCACCTCCATTCATAACCGTAGCATCAACATTTAATATTTCCCCGCCAACGCTCGTCCAAGCTAAACCTGTTACTGAACCAATTTTAGCATTTTTATCTGTATTATGGGCTCGATATTTAGGAACGCCTAAGAATTTTTCGATATCTTCTGGAGTAATTGTATAAGTAATCTTTCTCTTTTTGGACTTCGTTAAAATAGTAGTTACAATTTCTTTAGCCGTTTTCCTTAAAACCGAAGCAATTTCTCTTTCAAGATTTCTTACACCCGATTCGCGTGTGTATTCATTAATAATTTTAAGGATCGCTTCATCTTGGAAATTAATTTCATATTTATCCAAACCATGTGCTTTATATTGTTTTTGCAAAATGTGTCTTTTTGCAATTTGGAGTTTTTCAAATTCTAAATAGCCGGGAAGTTCAATAATCTCCATTCTATCTTGAAGCGGAAGTGGAATATTATAACGAACGTTTGCAGTAGTAATAAACATTACCTGCGAAAGGTCATAATCAATATCGAGGTAGTGATCATTAAACGAATGGTTTTGTTCAGGGTCTAAAACTTCCAACATAGCCGAAGATGGATCGCCTCTGAAATCCATACTCATTTTATCAATTTCATCTAAAAGCATAACCGGATTGATAGTTTTTGCTTTTTTCATAGATTGCAGAATTTTGCCGGGCATAGAGCCAATATAAGTTCTGCGATGACCTCTAATTTCTGCTTCATCTCGAACGCCGCCAAGACTAATACGAACGAAGTTACGTCCAAGAGCACGAGCAATCGATTTGCCTAAAGATGTCTTACCAACTCCGGGAGGTCCTACGAAACAAAGAATTTGACCGCGCATATTTTTTACTAAATTAAGAACTGCAATATGTTCCACAATTCTATCTTTTGGTTTATCTAATCCGAAGTGATCTTCATCTAAAATTACACGGACGTTATTAACGTTTAGATTATCTTTGCTTCTTTTATTCCACGGAACATCTATAAGCCAATCAAGATAATTTCTAATAACAGTTGCTTCTGGAGAACTGGGGGGAGTTTTTTTTAATTTATTTAATTCGTCTAAAGCTTTATCTTCAACTTCTTTTGGCATTTTAGCTTTCTGAATTTTTTCTTTTATTTGCTGAAATTCAGGTATAGCTTCTTCATCATCACCAAGTTCATCCTGCAAAATTCTAATCTGTTCCTGAATGATAAATTTTCTTTGAGATTTAGCAATATTTTCTTGGACTTTAGATTCAATCTCTTTTTCAATGCGTAGAATCTCGATTTCGGAATTAAGTATCTTAATAATTTCGTACAATTGATCTTTAAGTGAAAATTTCTTTAGAATAGATTGCTTTACTTCAATTGACTGGTTAATATTAGCGGCTACATAGAAGACTTTTCTATCGAGTTCTGCAATATTTTCTAAAGCATTAATTGCTTCTTGCGGAATCGCTTTATTAATTTTTACATACTCTTTGAATTGATTAGTCATCTGTCTTAGAAGCGCATTTAGTTCTCGTTGATCTTCTTTTACAGGGTAGATCACTTCAATTTCAGCTTCAAAAAAGGTTTCGTTATTAGTGTATTTAAGAATTTTTCCTTGGATTATTCCATCAACTAAGATTTTTAATAGTCCATTTGGAAGCTTAAGAATCTGAATGATTTTTGCAATTGTTCCTTCGTCATATATATCTTCTTTTGCAGGTTCTTCAAGATTTGATTTAATTTGTGCAGAAAGAAATATATATTTGGAGTTATCTAAAGCATAATTAGCTGCTTTAATTGATTGTTCTCTACCAACTAAGATTGGAAATATCATATAAGGGAAAATAACATTGTCCCGTAATGGTAATACGGGCAAGATTTTTGGAATATCTTCAACCGCTGAATAATCTAAATTCGTTTTTTTTGCATCGTTATCCATCAAGCAACTTCTCCAGTGTGATATATATTAAACCTTGAAATATACCAAATATAACAAGGCAGTACAAGGAAACTATTTTTACCAACAGGAGTAATTATATGATAAAAGACATTATTGAAGTTTCACGATTAGCCGGCGAGGTTATTAGAAATGGTTTTAGGCAAAATTTTGAAATAGAATACAAGACTAATTCTTCCAACCTTGTAACAGAGATAGATAAAAAATCTGAAGCATTGATTATCGATTTTATTAAAAAAAAATATCCTTCACACGGAATATTAGCCGAAGAGAGCGGAGAAAAAGAATTAAATTCTGAATATAAATGGATAATAGATCCTTTGGATGGAACTACTAATTTTGCACACGGACTTCCGATTTTTTCGGTTTCAATTGGTGTGATGAAAGGGAAAGAAATAATTGCCGGAGTAGTTTATGATGTAATGTCAGATATTATTTATAGTGCTGAAAAAGGAAGTGGGTCGTTCAGAAACGATGTAAAAATTTCAGTTAATAATAGAAATGATATTAAAACATCATTATTAGTTACAGGATTTCCTTATGATATAGATGCGAATCCACTTAACGCTGTGGAACATTTTACTGAGTTTCTATACAATTCAAGAGCAGTAAGAAGATTAGGAAGTGCGGCAATCGATTTTTGCTATGTAGCTTCAGGTGTATTTGATGGCTTTTGGGAAGTTTCATTACAACCCTGGGACATTTGCGCAGGTAAATTAATAGTTATAGAAGCAGGTGGTAAAGTAACTGATTTTGATGGGAATAATTATGATATATTAAGGGATAGAAAAGACTCCGTTGCCTCGAATGGTTTTATTCATAATCAAATGATTGAGATTTTAAGAAAAAACATGGAGTAATAATATCTTTCCCAAATTGCAAATAGAATTAATATTTAATAAATTTGTAAGCTATGGCAAAAAGAATTGTAATAGCAATTGATGGACCCGCAGGATCGGGAAAAAGTACTGCTGCTAAATACTTAGCAGAAAAGCTTGGCTTCACTTATGTCGATACCGGAGCAATGTATAGAGCTATTACATTTAAAGCTATGGAATTAGGAATAGTTGAGGATGTAGAAAAGGTAATTGAACTCACAAAAAGCATCAAAATAAGCTTAAATTTTGAGAATGGAATTACAAGAGTATTTGTTAATGAAGAAGAAGTAACTGATAAGATAAGAACCTTGGAAGTTAATAGCAAAGTTAGCGATATAAGTAAAATCGGTGAAGTAAGAAAAGAATTAGTTAAGATTCAGAGAAAATTAGGTGAGGATAAAAATCTTGTTGCCGAAGGAAGGGATACTACTACGGTGGTTTTCCCTAATGCTGATTTGAAGATTTTTTTAACAGCATCTTTAGACGAAAGAGCTAAAAGGCGTTTTGCTGAATTCAAAGAAAAAAAATCAGATATTACAATGGATGAAGTAAAAATAAATTTAGCAAGTAGAGATAGTATTGATAGCAGTAGAGATGTAAGTCCTCTAAAAAAAGCCGACGATGCTATCGAGTTTGATAATACACACACTTCTATTCTCGATGAAATAAATATATTACTTAGTAAAATAAGTAATATAGAAGAATAAAAAGATTATTTGCCGTCAATAATAAACGAATGTTACATTAAATTATTTACTGCTTGATACTTTTAAGGACGGCTGAAAGTTACATAGCAGAGTATTTTTTTTGGAGGTTCAATGTCTGATAAAGACACAAAAGTGCTTGATAATTCTTTTGATACCCGGAAGTTTTTTAATGCTGACGAGTATTCTGATAATGAATTATTGGAACTCGATAAGCTATATTCCGAATCATTTCGCAACATAAAAGAAGGCGAAATTATTCAGGGTACGATTGTAGGCGTTAATTCTGATAACGTAATTGTTAATGTTGGTTTCAAGTCTGATGGAAGTATTTCGAGAAATGAATTTTCATCAACCGAAGAGATAAAGATAGGTGAACATATTGATATCGTTATCGAAAGTGTAGAAGATGAAGAAGGTAATTTAGTATTAAGTAAAAAGAGAGCAGACTTCCTTAAAGTTTGGGCTCGCGTTATGGACGCATTTGAAAATGAAAAAATCATTGCCGGTAAAATTCTTAAAAGAATTAAAGGCGGTATGGTTGTTGATTTATTGGGAATCGAAGCATTTTTGCCAGGTTCACAAATTGATATCCGTCCTGTAAGAGATTTCGATGCATTTGTCGGTCAAACAATGGATTTCAAAATTGTTAAAGTAAATATCCCTACTGAAAACGTAGTTGTTTCACATAAAGTATTGATTGAAGAAACAATTTCAGATCAAAGAAAAGAAATTCTTGAAAAATTAGAAAAAGGTCAGATTCTTGAAGGTATCGTTAAGGCAATCACCGATTTCGGTGTATTCGTTGATCTTGGCGGTGTCGATGGTTTAATTCATATTACAGACTTAAGCTGGGGTAGAATTAATCATCCAAGTGAAGTTG
>JBAYVI010000160.1:0-7204 GCA_041674625.1 Melioribacteraceae bacterium
TAGCCCTTTAATATAGGCTATATTATTATCGATGAATTTGGAAGTAAGAAACCTGCCAACAAAAAAGAATACAAGTACGAATAGAAATGGAACAGCAATAATACCAATTATGGTTTTTTTCATCAGTTCTTAAACCTCATTTCGGGAATGTAAGTCTGCAACGTATAAAATTATTTTCAAAATTAAAAGAGAGTTATAGAAATAACTTGTCTACAGCAAGATTTTATATTTCACACTTCTATAATTCTCTGATTTGATTGCGAGTATTATTTAATTAGATTTGTATAAGAAAACTTTTCATGGGTTTTTATGCCACGCAAAATGTTGCTAATATTACTAATCATTGCCGCTCTATTTTTTCAATCATGCTCATCTATGATTTATGATTCTGCTTATCCTGCACTTAAAGATGGAAAGTACGACAGCGAATTTCCATATAGGAGCTCTTCCGAACAATTGGAAAAAATTTCTAATAGTATTAAACTCCTTAATTGTATTGTCTTTTACAAAAGTTACATTTTTAATGAATCTACTAAATTGACAAAATACGACCTCGATAATGTCGATTATATCGATAAAGCAGTAACTCTAATACATTATAACCGTACTGCATCTGGAACAGCCACTGTTATTTATTCATTAAATAATAGAGTAGTAGTTTTAAGTACTGCTCATATAATCGATTTCCCTGATACCTTAATCAGCTATTTCCAAACTCCTGAAGGGAAACCGACAAATTTAATCGAGAGTATTTCATTTAAGGAAAAACAAACTAACTATATACCCGATTTTCCCGAAGGTGGCGAGCTTGATATTTTGGCGAAAGACTCCGCGAAAGATTTAGTCCTTCTCGGTAAAACATATATTTCCGAACCATTTAATCCACCTGTATTTAGTTATCCATTCGGCAGAGCGGATGATTTGGAGTGGGGTTCTTTTATTTATGTCTTCGGCTATCCATTAAATCAGAAAATGCTTACAAAAGGAATTGTCTCTAATCCCAATCGAGAGAGGCATACTTTTTTTGTCGATGCTATATTTAATAAAGGATTTAGCGGGGGTATTGTTTTAGCAATTCGAGATGGAGTCCCTAATTTTGAACTTGTCGGCTTGATTAAATCAGTTCCCGGAGAATTAGAATTTGCCTTAAGACCTGAATTTAAACCGGGCGAAGCCGATTATTCTCCATTAATTCCATATCAAGGGAGAGTATATGTTGATAAAACTCAACCGATGCGTCTCGGGGTTACCCGTGTAATTGGAGCGGAAACTGTAGTGGAATTTATTAATTCATATAAGTCCATTCTTAATTTGAAGGGGTATGATGAACAAAACAATCCAAAATAAGTTCAAAAATATCTTTAAAAATATTTATATAATTTAGAACCTAATCAATACACGTACGTCTAATTTATCAGAGATGGATAAAATAAGGAAAATTTTTAAAGCAATTGAGTGGGAGGGGGTCATTTGGTTAGTGGGTTTGATTTACCTTTTTTCTATTAACCCATACCAAGAACACCATTTGACATTATGTCTTTACAAATTAATGGGAATTGATTTTTGTCCGGGCTGCGGTTTAGGCAGGTCAATCTCATTTTGTAGTCGATTGGATTTTGTTAGTTCGCTTAAAACTCATCCTCTCGGTATTGCTGCTTTAATTATTATCTCTTTTAGAATAGTAAAACTATTTTTAAAAACAAAAATGAAGTTAAAACAACTATAAGAGGTCCGCTATGGCAAATGTATTAAACATATTACCGGAATTAACTTATGAAGAGCAATTGTTCATTCAGAATATCGTAAAAGATATGGATGATTCTAAAGCACTTCAGTTTGCTACAATTTACCGTTCACGCCGCCGCGATCCACTACTTATTCTAATTCTTACTGTGGTTGGATTTTTTGGTATTGCCGGACTTCAACGCTTTTTCGTTGATCAAATCGGTATGGGTATTCTTTATCTGCTTACCGGCGGTATCTGCTTTATTGGTACTATTATCGATCTTGTGAATTACAAACAGCTCGCTATTGAATATAATCAGAAGCAAGCAATGCAGATTATTGGATTTATGAGATAGGTTTATATCTGGCTTTCAGATTAATGCGTTACTAAACGCTATCAATGTTACCAGATTAATAAAATAGATTTATACCGGGCTGCCTCCTTACCGGAGACAGCCCTTTTTTTACATTAAAAATTTAGTCCGACTAAAAATTGATTTGTATTAATTATTGAATCGTTATATCGATAAATATAGCGGATATTGAGAGCTAATGAAGAAGATATTTTATATTTAACACCCGCTCCAATCCCAAAAAGGAATGCTGAATCATCTTGAGTAAAAGGTCCTTTATTACGAAATTCCGATGGAACTTCACCCTCAGTGTTATAATATCTTCCTGAACCAACGGCTGCAATCTGTTCTTCAATACTAAAGAAATTATATCCTGCTTCGACTAGTCCATAGGGGAGAATTTTCTCACCATCGAAAGTGTATTCAAGTCCCAAGTTTATTGGAATTGATGAATATTGAATTCTATTTATCTTATATGTCTTTTCTTGATATCCTTCTACATTATCAATTTTAAAATGATTATAAGATTTAATTTGATAATCGCTCTCCTTAAACATATTTGAGTACGCGATTGCTATTTTCAAATTAAGATTAGATGTAAGATTTGTAGTGCCCTCAAATTGAAAAGTCGAACCAACAGTAGGAATAGTATTAAAATTAATTCCGCCGAGTATGCCCATATTAAATTTTGAAAAGCTCTTTCCTTCCTGTAACTCTTGTGGATAGATAATACTCGAAAACACAAATATGATAATAATTAGTTTTTTCATGAAAGCTGCCTTTTATCTATTTAGTAATGAAATCTTCAAAATATTACAATTAGCACAAATCTAAATTATTCAAAAAAAAACTATCTAAATATGCCTATTATTGCAAATGAAATCAATACCAAAATTTTTCTCATTAAATATTCTGTTAATCATCCACTAAATGCTCTCAGACTATTCAATTAAATTAAATAACGAGCGCGAAAAATTAGTTTATATTTATGTAGTAAGCTGATGCTCCATGACTTCTTTAATTGATTCGCCGATTATATGTATCGATTTATCGATCTGCTCAATAGAAACATTTGTAAAATTTAGTCTCATCGTTTCAATTCCATTTGCAGGGTTAGGATAGAAGAATTTACCCGGTACGAATCCCACATTCTTTGCGATCGTTATGTTATAAATATCTTCCATATCAATTCCCTTTGGTCCATGCACCCATAGGAACATTCCGCCATCCGGTTTTGTGAATTCTGTCCCCTCAGGAAAATATTTTTCAACTGCTTCAATCATTGCACCTAATTTAGGGCGGTACATTTCGATAATTTTTTGTACTTGACCCGGAACGTATCCACCGAGAAGATACTCAGCCGATAATGCTTGTGCAAAAGTGCATGTGTTAAGATCCACTCCCTGTTTTACTATTACCATCCACTTACCTAATTGCTGCGGAGCTACGAAAAATCCTACACGAAGACCGGGAGCGAATATTTTAGAAAATGTGGAAGCATAAATAACATTCGTTTTTGCCATCGATTGTATGGAGGGAAGTGCTTCCCCTCTATAACGAAGTGCACTATATGGATCATCTTCTACTAATAAAACATCATATTTCAAGATAATTTCGGCTATCTGTTGTCTTCTCTTTAAACCGATTGTTTTGCCAGATGGATTCTGGAAAGTTGGTACTGTATAAGCAAACTTAATAGGATATTTTTTAACTATCTCTTCCAAGGATTCAGGAATAAGACCTTCATCATCTGTCTCGATTTTTACATACTTTGCTTCATACGCATTAAACGCCTGTAAAGCGGCAAGATAAGTAGGTCCTTCCACTGCCACATAATCACCGGGAGAAATTAGGAGTTTACCAATTGAATCTAAAAATCCTTGCGAACCGCTTGTTATATAGATATTATCAAGTTCTGCATCCATTCCTTTTTCTTTTATATAATCGACTAAGGCATATCTTAGAGGATTGAAACCTTCGGTTCTATCATATTGCAGAGCGCAAGAACCATATTTTTTTAATACTATATCGGTTAATTTTGGTATTAATTCCATCGGGAAACTATCCGGTGAAGGAAGTCCGCCGCCGAGAGAAATCATGCCCGGCATTGCTGCTAATTTTAGCAGTTCTCTTATTGCGCTTGCCTTGATATGCGATGTCCTCGTAGCTAATATTTTGTCGAAATCCATAATTGCCTCCTGATTAATACATTTTCAATTAATATATATTTGTTTTATTGCTTTAGATAACCGATCAATACCCTCAATAATTTCCTCTTCATTCAAACTCGAAATTGAGAGACGTACATATTTTTTAACTTCAGGGTAAGCGAAAAAATCTTTCCCCATTGCCACCCTTACTTTATAAGATAAACATATTTTATTCAATTCGTCATAATTTTGTTTAACGTTTTTCATCGTAAGCCATATTGTAAATCCGCCATTTGGCTCTATCCAGGTAACGTTTTTATTTTTGATTTTTTTATCCAATTCCTGAACGGCAAGTATCATTCTTTTACGGTAAATCTTATGAATTCTCTTTATATGAAGTTCATATTGACCAGAATTACAGAAATCGGCGAGTGCCGCCTGTTCGGGCAGAGTAGAACTAATATCGCTAAATCTTTTTAGAGTAGAGAGCCGATTAATGCATTCAATATCCGCAGCTATCCAACCGAGACGAATACCGGGAAATAAGATCTTAGAAAAACTTCCGACATAAATTACTAACTGATTTATATCCATCGATTTAACAGGAAGGGATACCTTACCGAAATATTTCA
Organism: Melioribacteraceae bacterium; assembly: GCA_041674625.1. GTDB lineage: Bacteria > Bacteroidota > Ignavibacteria > Ignavibacteriales > Melioribacteraceae > BRH-c32. Next base: position 4,861 of record JBAYVI010000160.1, read on the forward strand.
TCTCTTCTTCAAAGGCATCTTCTACTATCAGCATACTATATTTTTCGCATAGCGCAATAAGCTGTTCCCGATGTTCTTGACTTGTCGTTACTCCTGTTGGATTCTGGAAGTTCGGCATAGTATAGAAGAATATCGGAATCCCCTTTTTTAATTCACTCTCTAATATCCCTAAATCCACTCCATCTTTTTTCATCGGGATTTCTACGATTTCGCAATTATAATATTTTAGGAGTGGGAAAATCATCCCATAAGTAGGAGATTCTACAAATACGCGCGAACCCGGCTTAACTAATAACTTCATTAATAGATCGAGAGCATTCTGTGCGCCATTTGTAATTAGTATCTCTTTCGAGCTGACTGATATACTATGCGAACGTAACCTGCTCGCTATATATTCCCTAAGTGAATTAAGTCCGTTACACTCCCCATAATCAAAAACCATATCGCTTTCTTTGGCTATAATTCGGCTTAATGATTTATTAAACTCTTTTACAGGGAATATTCTTGTATCAGGATGAAGGCGACCGAAATCGATTCCTTCAAATTTCTCTCTCTCTTCGCTGAAGGGATAATTAATATTACCAAACATAATATGGACTTCTTCGGAAAGAGGATTAACGCGATTAGCCCAATTTATTGTTCCCCCCTTCTTTTCGGTTTCGGGAGATTTTAGTTCTCTTCTCTGTCTTACATAAGAATAAGAACCTGATCGGCTTTCGATATATCCAAATGCCCATAATTCTTGATATGCTTTATAAATTGTAGTACGGTTTACACCAAGGTGATCTGCAAATGTTCGGGTGGGGGGAAGTACATAGCCCGGCTTCAGGGTTTCACTATCAATCTTTTCCTTCAATTGATGGAAGACCTGCTTAAATAATGGTATCTCACTATTCCGGTCTAAATTTAGGATCAGCATTTAAAACTCCGACATTTCTAAATAGAAAATATATAAAATTTGGCTCCCTAAAAACAGCCAATTGTCAGGTTGTTTAAGAGAGCCAATTATTATGGTAATCTTGAGTTTTACTGATTATTTCTTTAAGCAGCACCGGATTTTGAATCTACTTCCGCTTCCTCTGAATTTTTAAGTAATACTGCATTTATTGTTTCCGCTTTTTCGTTAATTATATTCTTCAATTCATCATCAAAGAAAAATTTATTCTTCCCAAAAGCTGGCACCAAATCATCATACCAAATTGCTTTTTCATCATACTTTGCAAAGAATGGTCGTCTTACCCATGAGCGATTTCTACCTCTTATAAAATTAAGAACGAAAACTTTCTCGCCATTAATTTCGGCAATTCCATCAATACTTATTTTGCCCGGTGTAGCAGACATAGAAGGACCTCTTACCGTGCGACACAATCCAGTAACACTTGAATATGCTTTTTGGAAAATATTAAATGCTTTATAAAGAGGTACTGCGAAATATGCTCTTGCTCCGGTATCTCTTTCTACAAACATATAATATGGTATTAAGCCTAAACTCAAATGATCTAACCACATTCTCGACCAAACATTTGCATCGTCATTAATGTGTTTAATTAATGGAGATTGACTTCTAATTACCGCTCCGGTCGAAAGTATTCTTTTTATTGCTTCATGCGCCACTTCGGTAGAAGATTCAACCCAATGATTGAAATGACCCATTATCGATAAATGTTTTCCTGCTGCTGTAATCTCTCCGAAGAATTTAATTAAGTCATCAGCTTCAGGATCCGTTACATATTTATAGGGCCAGTATGCAATCGATTTTGTACCAATTCTGATATTTCTAATATGAGCAAAATCTTCACCTAACAAAGGCTCTATATAAGTTTTTAATTTTTCTAAGTTCATCACCATCGGATCTCCACCCGTAAATAGTACGTCGGTAAGTTCCTTATGATCTCGGATATATTTTAGGAAAATTTTCGATTCATGTGTGGCAAATTTAATATCGGTATTACCCGTAAATTGTGCCCATCTGAAACAGAATGTGCAATATGCATGGCAGGTTTGACTGCTAGATGGAAATACAAGAGCGATCTCTTTGTATTTATGCTGCACTCCCGGAAGTAAAACCTCATCATTATAAACTGACATATTAGCTGTACGCTGAGCTGCAGGATGCGGATTAAGTTTTTCCCTTATTAGGTTAGCTGCTTTATTAATTTCTTCCTTTGGTGCATCTCTTTTTAAGAGATCCGCCATAGTATTAAAATCTTCTTCCTCTAACATTCCCTTTTGCATAAAGGTTAATTGAAACATCGGATCGTTGGGTACATTGTCCCAGTTGATTAATTCATCTACTACATAATTATTTGTCCGAAATGGAAGTACATTTGCAACTACTTTTGAA
>JBAYVI010000161.1:0-7161 GCA_041674625.1 Melioribacteraceae bacterium
CTTACTCGCTCTTCTACCATCCATTCCCATTTATCATTCCAAGTATAGAAATTCATAGCCAAATTTTTACGGACTGCATCTTCAGTTGTTTTTTTAACACCTGCTTTAGTCATTACACTTCTTAACCAATCCCCTTCTCCCTGTTCAAACTCCTCTACACCTGCAGGTGAAGCTAGAACTAATTTTTCTAAGCGTTCGGGATATTTCAATGAGAATATAATAGAAATCTGTCCACCCATTGAATGACCTGCTAAAATAAATTTATCTAATTTAAGTTCGTCTGCAAGTCTTTTTATTTGTTCAGCATAAAAAGAGATAGTATAAGGATATGGCGCTTTTAGTGATTTACCGTATCCTGGAAGATCAACAGCAATTACTCTATACTCTTTTGATAATTCAGCAATAGCATATCTCCAAAAACCTGCATTACTTGCTAAACCATGTACGAGAATAATTGTTTTACTGCCTTCTCCTGCATCAATATATGCAATTGATGGATTACTTAACGCGGTTTTTGTTGGATAGCCGTAATCAAAATCTTGAAATTCAAGAGCGGGTTTATCGGTATATAAAAAACCCGAACAACCGGTAAATGTAAATATCGAAATAATAAATAATACTAATAATTTTTTCATCGCATCCTCCTAAAACATTAACCAGTTAAGTGAAGTAAAAATGACCCAAGGGTCTTTCGGTCTTGTTTTATTATATGTAGATGTGGGTGCATTATAAAAATCGCCAAGTACACAATAACCCGCACTTATGCCTAATGTTAGGAAAACTTTTACGTTATATTTTACTTCAAAATTTACTTCTGAACCAATGAAGGAAGAACCACCTTTAGGAGTAACATTTGATAATGCAGCAGCAAAACCTAATTTTCCACTAAGTTTATTTGGAATGAAGTCTTTAGTAAAAGATAAAAATCCTGCAGTAACACCAAGCCCCATATTCGATATATCGTGTACAGCAGAGTAATATCTATTAACAACCTGCGGATCTGGGAACAATAATAATGCTTTATGCGAACTGTAAATTCCGGTTGGTGATCCCCAAACGTTACCAGTAATTACAGAATTAAGAGTTCCATCACTTGCACCATTTGCATCACCTGTTGTAAACATACCTTCTAATGTAATTTTATCATTAACAGTCATACCATATTTATATGATAGACTAGCATTGAAAGCAGCACCAAATATATCAGCATAACTTCCTTGCTTAGTAGATTCTGAAACTGTATCAATTGTCCCTAGATTAGCCATTACATAAGCATCAGCCCACCATCTACCCGCCATAAAATCACGATTTAAAGATGCATGAGTTCCAAGCCAAATCACATCAGCTTCATATTTTTTAGTAGGTAAATTAACCCTTACAGCACCGTTATATTCAGCAAGCTGGCTATTTAAACCTTGTCCCAGAACAGAAATACCACCTGCGCTTTTACCTCTATCCCAAACATACCAAGCATCCGCTCCAACTTCTAATAAAGGTGTAACTCGTGATTCCATATCAAACATCCATAATGACACGTCATCATTTTCTTGAATAATATTTTCAAATAATTGATAGTACCCAAGTTTAGCCTTTGTTGTAGTATTCAAATTATAATAAAGACTTACACCTACCCCTTGAGTTCCCCAATAGCTAAGTTTATAAGAACTTGTTTGTGCTGTGCTGATTGCCTCTTTATTTGGATCCCTTACGTTATCAAATATTCTTTGAAGTCCTACAACTACATTATATTTTGCGTCCTTAGGTTGTAAATCTACGTTTGCCATTAAGGTTTGTAAATTCACCTGCCCGGCATTAATTCCGCCACCAGTATTACCACCAACTCCATAAGCTGCATCGCCCCATGTCATATCAATTTTGAATAATGTTCTAAATGTGGCGAATCCATCCAATATCGATGGAGTATAGATAAACATAGGTACAAATCTTTGCTCAAAATATGTTGAAGTCCTATCATGTGTATTGGTAGTATTTGGTCCAAACAAACGACCGATAATCTGACCTCTTAATAATTCATTTGTTGGTGCAACATCAGAAGCAGTGCCTCTTGCAAAGAAATAACCAATGAATTTTAGTTCAGGTGCTTTTGCATCAGGTATTTCTTTAAGATTAGGATCAGTAATATTTTGGGCGAATAAAATCGTAACAGATGTAAAAACTAAAACGATCATTCTTAAAAATAGGTTTTTCATTTTCGCTCCATGATTTATAAAGAGCCGCATTGAAGCGGCTCAGTATAAAAAAATTATTGTTTTACATATTTTTGAATATAAATAGCATAAGCAGTACCTGCAATAGAAGTACTTCCAAATCCACCTACTGCTGTTGGAGCTGAAACACCTGCGAGTGGTGGTGTTACTTGAATTACTTCATATGACATGTTTGCATCTTTGAAAGCACAAATACCTTGAGCTACAACTGCAGAAGGGGAACCTTGATTTGCAACAATGTTATAAATTTTTGCATCAGCTGTATTTGTCTTTCCACTCTTATCTGTGCTTGTTGTTTCTGTGAATGTATAAGTACCCGTTAAAGTAGTATTTACACCGTTCTTATCTGTCTGAACAACGGTATATGATTTGTTTTCATTAAAGGTAGCAACTATTTTTGTTACATTAAAGGGTGAAACTGTTAAGCCATAAGCTACATTAGCACCTTCAGAAACCCAAGTACCAACAATAGCGTCTTTTGCAACTGGTGCTACAACTTCATCGTCATCACTTTTGCATGCTGTGAATGCGATTGTTCCTGCAATCAATAAAAGCATAAATAACTTTTCATAACTACTCCTTTTTTGTTTTAAGTATTTGTTTTTGGTTGTGTTTTGTGCATTTCTGTTAATTTTAGTTTATTAATTTTCCCTGCATCTGTTTTTGGAATCTCTTCTAATATTTGAACGTATTTAGGAATTTTATATTTCGCTAAATTCCCATTACAATAATTAATTATTTCTTTTTCGGTACTCTTTTTTTCGGGCATAAGTACAATATATGCCTTACCTACTTCTCCCCATTTTTCATCTGGAACACCTATTACTGCCACTTCTTTTATGTGCGGATTTGTGTACAAAAATTTTTCAATTTCGGCGGGATAAACATTTTCACCGCCACTGATAAACATATTTTTCTTTCTATCTACTACGAAATAAAATCCATCTTCATCTTTTTTTACTAAGTCACCAGTATGGAAATATCCATCGGTTAAAGATTCTTTTGTTTCTTTTTCTTTTTTCCAATAACCTGGAGTAACAACAGGCGAACGCATCCATAACTCACCAACTTCATTTGAGTTACATTCTTTTTCTTCTTCACTCATAATTTTCGCTTCAATATAAAAGTTCGGAAACCCGATTGAACCCTTCTTAGCAATCGCATGGTCTTGATGAAGTGAAAAACAATTTGGTCCGACTTCAGTTAGTCCATAACCTTGTCTGATTACAATACCTTTTTTGTGCCAGATATTGATAAGTGGAATCGGCATAGCAGCACCGCCCACAATTGCAAATCTGCAACTCGATAAATCTGTTTCATCAAAATTTGGAAGATCACTTAACATCTGGAGCATTGTAGGTACACCGAAAAGTAAAGTTGTCTTTTCTTTTTCCATCAATTCTAAAATTGTTTTTGGTTCAAAACTCTGGAGTAATGTATGAGAAGCGCCATGTAATAAAAATGGAGTAAAGAGTACATTCCATCCACCGGTATGGAAAAACGGAGCGTAACTTTGCGTATGATCATTTGAGGTAATATCTAAACGTAAGCACGTATTGATTGCATTCCAGTAAAGCATTTTATTGGTTATCATTACCCCCTTAGATAAACCCGTGGTACCCGCTGTATAAAGAATCATTGTTACATCCTCTTCGGTGAATACTCTTGGAGGAGTAAATTCTATATTTTTACTTCCAATACTTAAGAATCGCTCAAGCTCTTCAATTGTACTCTTTATCTCAATATTTTTTACTGTATTAATTAGATTCGCCTGTTCCTCATAGTCTATTTCATAAATAAACATTTTCGGATCGGCATCAGAGATAAGTATATCTAGCTCCCTTGGTGTTAGTCTGAAATTTAAGGGGACTAAAATTGCACCAATTTTTATACATGCAAGATATAGAAGCACATATTCGGCACGATTCTTTGAGTAAACGGCTATACGTTCACCGATTTCGATTTTCAAATCATCTTTTAAGTAGTTTGCTAATGCATTCGTACAATTATTAAATTCTTTGAATGACCAGCTTAAATCACGATTATGCTCACGTAAGAAGAATTTTTCCGGTGTATAATAAGCCCATTTACCAAGCCAATCAGTTTGAAAATTATACATCTTTTCTTTCCTTTAATATTATATATAGTAAGAGTCCTATTAAAAGCGAAGCTATAATTGCCATTGAAGCGGCAACACCAGGATTCTCTCCTGTTGCTTTTGTAAATGGCACAGGAAGCTTGCCATAATAAAAACTGAAATGAACTATTATTGCGGTTAATGAAGCTGCAATAACTGATATTTTCGGAACACGATTGAGAAACATTCCGAAAAGTATTGGAACGAATGCAGCAGAGAAATAAGCATAAACTCCGTTTTGTGCGAATATACCTACACTTAATTTTGGATTTACTAATTGTTCATAAGAAAGTAAAATGGAAATTACTGCGAATACAGCAATTACAATTTTATTTGTTAGAATGTATGCTCTGTCCCTTTTTTCTACATTACTTGGAAAATATTTGCCGAATATTGGCTTTATTATATCCATTGTTGTTGTAGATGAAATGGACTGAATGAGTCCTTCTAAAGTAGAAACACCAGCCGATATTAATCCAAGTACAACAAATATTCCAACATATACAGGAAATTCTTTTACCACATACGCCGAAACTACACCATCTAATTTTAGTGGAACACCGTTAATCATTAAGTCAGGGAAAATGATTCTTGCATACAGCCCCACAAAAACTACTAAGAAGAAAATTGTTTGTGTTATAATTCCAACAACTAAATATTTATTTACATCTTTATCGGTTTTTAATAATAACGATTTTGTAATGATATGTGGCTGGCAAACGATCGCTATTCCAATTACAATTTGAGTAAAAATAATCTCGAAGTAATCTCTAAATAAAAAACTAGAATCGTTAGTTGATTGAATTAGCTTTGGGTCGATTGATTGTAATTTATCTAAGAATCCATGAATACCATTGCTAAAATGCTGGTAACCACTTCCTAATAAAATAAAAGCTACAACAAGCATTATAATTGCTTGAACAGTATTTGTATATACCATCGAATTAGCACCACCGAACATCATATATCCGAATATAAAAACGATTGTACCAATTAAGACATATAGTTCCGGAACGTTTAATGATTTTGCTAAGACTTTTGTAAGACCAACAGCAATTAATACAACAAACGTTATTAGTAATAATGAAAGGAATGCGAAGAACAAAGAATAACCTTTACTATCATATTTCGATCCCATCCATTGAGCCATTGTAAGGGATTTTACAGAAGAGCCATGTTTGCGAAAGCCTTTTGTAAGTAAAACCAAAGAACCCATAGAAGCAATCGGAAGAACTATTCCAAATGAAAGGAATCCGCTTAGTCCATAATAAGCAATAAAACCAGGGTTGATTATAAAAGTCGCTGCACTCGTCATAGAAGCTGCAAGTGCTAATCCAACTGCCCACGGCTTAAATGCAAAATTACCAACTGCATAATCGGAAATTGTTTTTGTTTTTATTGCACCTTTTATAACGAAAAATAGAGTTACTGCTATATACAAAAGTATCAAAATCCAAGAAGCAGTTATCATTTCAGTTGAGGCTACACCTAACATAATCTAATCCTTAAATTTTATAAATAGAATTTGCGAATGCTAAACCTCCACCAGATCCCATAAAGCAAACAAGATCACCTTTCTTTAATTTTCCTTTCTTTGCTGCGTCATCATAAGCCATCGGAATACATGCTGAACCGGTATATGCATATCTATCCATAATTGTATGTGCACGTTCTCTATCAACTCCAAGATTATCCAATGTCTCCCATATAGTATTGATATTTATTTGAGTGAAGAAATAATGATTAATATCATTTGGTGTAATACCAATTTTTGCACACGAATCTTTTATCATACGTGTCCATGTTGTTGGATTAATTTCTTTTGGGAATTTTTTTACAAATTTCAACAAATGATCTTTGTTCGCTATTACTTGCTCACTGATTGGAATATGTGTACCTCCCGCATAAATTCCCATCCAATCAGCATACTGACCTTCAGTGAAAAGTTTGCTTACTAATTGTCCTCTATCCGTATTTTCTTCTGCCTTTAATACAAAGGCACCTGCACCATCTGCAAAAAGAGTAACGGTTTTTTTATCATAAAGATCAAGATATTTACTCATTGCATAAGCACCGATCACTAAAACATAATTATAATTATCATCGGCTTTTATATATTTGTGAGCAGTATCGAGTGCAGTTACGAATCCTGAGCATGCACTATTAAGATCAAAAGTACCTGCCTTTATTGCATTCAAGCGGTGTTGAACTACTGATGCAGTTGAAGGCGAAACATATTCAGGTGTATCAGTTGAGATAATAATTAAATCCAAATCCTTTGCCTCAATACCTGCATTCTTTAATGCCGCATTTGCAGCTTCAATACAAAGATCGGCAGTCGATTGATCCGAAGCGCACCATCTTCTTTCTTTGATTGTTAGATTTGTACTTAACCAAGTATCTACATCCTCACCAAGTAATTCATTAAAATATGAATTTGGTATTACCTTTTCCGGTGCGTAAGAGCCGCTTCCGATAATTATACTATTTCTCATAAATCCTTAATATTTTTTTTGAATTACACATTCGTTATATATTAACTAATTACTCCACCATCGACGCTTAAAACAGTTCCATTTACATATGCTGATTCTTCATTCGCGAGGAATAGATAAGCATTAGCAATATCTTCCGGTGTTCCTAGTCTTCCTAATGGTGTTTTTTCTTTCATAATTGTTATTACTTTTTCAGGCATCGAAGCAACCATCTCAGTAGCGATAAATCCGGGTGCGATAGCATTTACATTTATTCCCTTTCTTCCTAATTCTCTTGCCCAAACTTTTGTCATTCCTATTA
>JBAYVI010000162.1:0-7098 GCA_041674625.1 Melioribacteraceae bacterium
AAAAACCTCACAAGTTGAATTAGTGCTTTCGCGTACTATATGTTCAGGTAAATATATGGTTCTAATTGGTGGAGATGTAGCAGAAGTACAAACAGCAGTTGATGCAGCAGTAAATCAAATCGATTTTGCTGTTATTGATACATTCGTTATACCTAATGTACATCCTGATATTTTTCCTGCATTAGCCGGTCATTCAAAAATCGATAAATTAGAGGCACTTGGAATTATTGAGTCATTTTCAGTAGCTTCTTTAATTGAAGGAGCTGATGCAGCAATAAAATCATCTAATGTAAAAATTATTGAAATACGTCTTGCTATGGCTTTAGGTGGCAAAGCATTTTGTACATTAACTGGTGAAGTTGCGGCTGTAACAAGTGCAGTAGAATCAGGTGCTCAATTAATTGCTTCTAAAGGATTATTAGTTAATAAAGTAGTCATTGCTCAACCTCGCCCCGAACTCTTAAGCGAAATGATTTAGTAATATTATATTCTTATGCCTATAAATAAAATTGGAATCGATAACTAATCTCTTGCATTGAGAGATTAGTCTAAATAATTACATCTTTATTTGGAATGGGGAAGTGGTTTTTCATTATCACTGTACTTTTTATAATAATAAATATCAACTGTCTATTTTATCCACATCTTCTAGTATTATTGTCATTAGATCGTCATCACTAAGAGAGAATAATTTAGATACTCTTTCTTCTTGATTGCTGATTGCTTTATATAAAATATTACGTGCGGTTCGGGCATTTCCAAATGACTTATCTTTCTTACTACATATATCATTAAAAATATCTAATAGAATCTGAAGTGCTCCTTCATCTAATTTATATCCATTTTTATCGGCAAGGTCAGCAGCTATACTAAGAAGCTGTCTAGGATTGTAATCTTCAAAAACAAAAAAGTTATTAAAACGAGATTCTATACCTGGATTTGATTCTAATAATATTTTCATATCATCAGTATATCCGGCAATTATAACTGCTAATTGACCTCCGTAATCTTCCATTCTTTTTAGAAGTGTATCAATTGCTTCTTGACCGAAATTATCACCGCCACGAAATAGTGTATAAGCTTCATCAATAAATAGTGTACCGCCGAGAGCTTCTTTAATTATTTTATCAGTCTTTGTTGCAGTCTGTCCCTGATATCCTGCTACTAAATTAGACCTATCTACTTCAACTAAATGACCTTTTTGAAGCAGTCCTAGCTCTTTAAATATTTTACTTATTAATCTGGCTATAGTAGTTTTGCCTGATCCGGGGTTACCCATAAATACGCAATTAAGGTTTTTCTCAATAACTTGAAGACCTCTTTCTTTTCTTAATTGTGCAACTTTTAGTCCACTCATCAATTTGAAAACACCTTGTTTAACATTTTCTAAACCGGTTAACTGACTTAATTCGTCGATATATTTTTGAAGTTCGAGTGGATCGCCTTTTACTTCATATTCTTTAGCTTGATTTTCTTTTTTTGAAATTACATCTTCAATATCTTCTAACTCGATCTTATTGATTATTTCATCATTCCTATCAGCCTGTGGTATATCTGCAACTCTTAAAAGTAATTTAGTCTTAGCAGTCTCAATAATATTTCTTGCTATTCGCGCATTACCAAATTTTTTATCTCGATTTCTATATATCTCATTAAAGTGCTTACTAAGTTCTTCTTTCGCTTTTTCAGAGATAGTCTTTTTATCTTTTTCTAATGATAGATTGATTATAGTTGATAATTCTTCCGGAGTATAATCCTCGAACATAAATGTTTTATTAAAACGAGAAAGCATTCCCGGATTACTATTAATGAAGACATTCATTTCGTCTGTATAACCTGCTGCTATACAAATAAATTTACCCCTATCATCTTCCATTCTCTTTAATAAAATATCGATTGCTTCTTTCCCAAAATCATTTTCTCCACCTTCTTTTTTGACTAATGCATAAGCTTCGTCAATGAAAAGAGTTCCACCAAAAGATCGATCAATTATTGCACTTGCTTTTTCGGCTGTTTGTCCCACATACCCGGCAACCAAACCTTGCCTATCGGTTTCTATCAAATGTCCCTTGGGTAAAATTCCTAATGCATTATATATCTTGCTGAATATTCTGGCGACAGTCGTTTTCCCGGTACCGGGATTACCAAGAAATAGAATATGCGAATTGAATTTTTGTGTTACATCTTCACCTTCTTCAATGAAGTAACGTACTAACTTTACTAAATCATTTATCTCTTTTTTAACTGATGAAAGTCCAACTAATTTATTTAATTCACCTAACGATTCTTTAAGAGCTTCTTCATTAATAGGGAGATGGACTTCTCTCGCTTTTTCTCGTGTTATAATCGATTTAATATCATCAATTGTAAATAGATTTATTGAATCAGGAGTTCTTTCAGAATCTTCGAGATTTAAGATTCTTTTACTGATTTTTATTTTAGCTTCTTCAAATATTTTCCTAACTAATCGAGCATTTCCAAAAGATTTATCGCGTGAACGATATAGATTAATGAATTCTTTTTTTAATAATTCTTTTGCTTCTTCATTAATCTTATAATCTTCTTTTTGAATAAGATTATTAAAAATAATTAAAAGTTCTTCCGGAGTATAATCTTCAAAAATAAATGTATGCGTAAAACGGGATTTTAGTCCAGGATTTGAATTAAGAAATGTTTCCATATCATCTGGATAACCGGCAGCTACTACTGTAAACTCACCTTTTTTATCTTCCATTCTTTTTAGAATAATATCAATCGCTTCTTGACCGAAATCTTGACCGCCCCCTTTTTTTATTAGGGTGTAAGCTTCATCAATAAATAAAACTCCGCCCATAGCTTCTGTAATTGCTTTATCTGTTTTTTGAGCAGTCTCGCCGATATATTGTCCCACTAAAGCAGAACGATCTACTTCCACTACATGCCCTTTTTCGAGGAAACCAAGTGCACTTAATATTTCACCGATCAATCTTGCTATGGTTGTTTTTCCTGTCCCGGGATTACCAATAAATACAGTATTTACTGCTATTTTTTCTTCTGTTTTTAGTCCATGCAATTTTCGTTGTTTCTGATAATCTAAGAATGTAATAAAATCTTTAATTGAATTTTTAATACTCGATAAACCTGTATATGAATTTAATTCTTCTAATAATTCTTCTAATGATCTGGCAGGAGGAGCAGTAGTAACTATTGATTCCTTTTCTGATACTTCTTTAATATCATCATCTTTATCTGAATTTAATATTTCATCTTCCTTAACGAGATGATCACTAACGATGAAATTTCTTTCGCACACTTTGAAATCGTTTAGATAAATTTCTACTCTTGCTTGACCTTTTTTCCAAGTGCCACTATTATCATTACCACATGCTTGTGCAAAAATGATCGATTCCCATTCTTTCTTTACACTTAATCGAAAATTATTTCTTAATATTTCAAAATCATTCAAATACCACACTGCATAGCAATTATACAATAAATCATTCTTTTTATATGCCGGATTAGTAATAATTATTTCAGCACCAATTTTATTGGTCAATTCATCGAATTGAAAATAATATTTTCGATCACTGCTATTTTTATCTTGTATTGCATCAAATAATTTAAGAGAAATAACTTCTGCATATTCGTTCGGATAAATAATTGTTTCTGATTTTAATATTATTTCGTCTTTTGGGAGTTGTCGTTTTCCTGTTTTTTTATTTCTTGATTCTTCAATCGTTGATGATATATGAGTTGTTGAAGTTGATTCGTTATTTTTTTCGATCTGTTTTTTAATTAAATTATAGATATTAACAAATTTTTTATTTGTGCCTAATTCATCTTTAATCGATTCGGCTTTTTTAAGTGCAGGCTTTATCTGAAATAGATAAAACATAGATTCAAGTTCATTAACATTCAACGCCGCTTTTAATTCAGGGGGAAGATTCTCTTTTAACAATAACTGCGATATATGAAGTCCATACCAGAATTCTTTCTGTTTAATAGCTTCTTCAAGTGATGAGATTATTTCTTTGATTTCGGGTATGATTAATTTTGTCTTTTTACTTGTGATACTTATAGCATTTTCTAAGAATGATTTAGTAATATTTAATTTCTCATTTTCGCCATCTTCTAATATTATTGCTAATTCTAAAGCATTTAATGCTTCTTCGAATTTTTTAAGTCCAGCTAATGCTTTTACTTTCGAAATGTAAGTATCAGCCAGATATTTTTTTTCTTCTTCAATAGTTTTGTCTATATCGGTAATAGCACCTTCAAATATACTTATTCTATTGAGTATGAATGCTCTATAATAACGGGCTTTGCGAGTATCACCTTTAAGTTCCAAAGCAAGATTGGCAAACTCCATTGACTTCGCAGGATAACCATTCTCTAATAATGCAAGTGCATAACAAATGGCTGCATCCGAATCATCCGGTAATGAATTTATGACCTTTTCTGCATTATTTAATGCTAATCGATATCTTCCATTCCAAAGATGTTCGTATGCTTCTTGTAATAATATATTTATGTTTTCGTTCATAAAAAGTATTTTTAAGTATCCAATAGTAAGAAATCAAAAAATATTAAAAGATTTGTTAAATATCTAAACATATTTTAATGAGATAAATTTAACTTTTTCAGTTATATTTCGTCTAATAAGATAATGAAATAGAGGAAGATATGAGAACACGAATTTTACTATTGACGATAATAATGGCAACTTCTTTGGTTGGATGCCGGATGTGGGGCGTTAGAGGTAATGGAAATGTAAATGAAGAAGTAAGAAAAGTCGCTAATTTTAATAAGATTTATATTGGAGGTGCATTTTCTGTTAAGATTCGAATTGCAGAAAAATACAGCCTTAAAATATCTGCAGAAGAAAATCTTTTAGGACTTATCAGAACGAGAGTTCGAGGCGATATCTTAGATATTGATACTAAAAAAACATTATCACCAAGAAAAGAAGTTAGTATTTACATTACCACACCGGATCTAAAGTATATCAATTGTTCAGGAGCCAACAATGTTTATGCCGAAGGAATTAATTCAGAATATTTTGAAGTTAATCTTAGCGGCGCAGGGAATGTTGATCTTGCTGGTAAAACAAAAAAATTCAAAGCTGTTATTTCGGGTGCCGGAAGTTTAGACGCTAAACAGTTAAAAGCAGAGGAAACAAAAATAAAAGTCAGCGGTGCTGCAAGTGCCGATGTATTCGCATCCAAAAATATCGATGCAGAAGTTTCAGGTGTCGGTTCAATTGATTATTTTGGAAAACCGGAAAAGATTAGAACTAATATTTCCGGAGTGGGCTCAATTAATCAAAAATAATTGAAAGAGATTATGAAAATAGGAATTCTCGGAGGAGGACAGCTTGCACGAATGTCTTTAATCCCTGCTGTACGTTTAGGATTTGATGTGGCTATTTTAGAAAAATCGAGCAATTCTCCCGCAGGTAAATTGACCAAAAATGAATTTGTCGGTTGGGTTGATGATAAAAAGGTCTTTAATAAATTCATTGATGCCTGCGATATATTTACATTAGAAAATGAATTTATCGATTATAAGTATATCAAATTAATAGAGGAAAAAGGGAAGAAGTGTGTCCCATCTTCTAAAACAATCTCACTGATTCAAGACAAGCTAATTCAGAAAAAAGTTTTCTTCGATAATAAAGTACCATTGGCAAATTTTACTCAAATAAATTCTCAATCCAATTATAAATCAATTTCTGCAATACTTGGTAAGAAATTTGTTGTAAAATCAAGAAAGATGGGATATGACGGATATGGCAATGCTTTAGTGAAAAATCATGCTGATTATAGTAAGGCTCTCACTAAATTAAAATCGAGAAATTCGGAGTTATACGCAGAATCGTTTGTTAATTTCAAAAAAGAATTAGCTATTATAATCGTTAAAAGTAAAAACGAAATAAAAACCTTTCCCGTAGTTGAATCAATTCAAAAAAATCATATATGTAAATTTGTAATTGCCGAAGCAGATATTCCAGAAAAAGTTAAAAAAGAAGTTATTAATATTGCTCACAACTGTATAGATGCTATTGAAGGTGAAGGTATATTTGGTATCGAGTTTTTCTTGACCGTGGATAACAAGATACTTGTAAATGAAATAGCTCCGAGACCTCATAATACAGGGCATTATACTTTAGATGCATGCGTTACTTCTCAATTTGAAAATCATATCCGAGCTGTACTTAGCTTGCCTTTAGGTGAAACATTTATGCTTCGCCCTAAAGCAGTTATGATTAATATACTCGGTAAAAATAACGGTAGTTCTGAAATTTCTAACTATAAAAGTATATTAAAACAGAGTGATCTCCATCTTCATTTATATGGAAAAGAAGAATCAAGAATTGGAAGAAAGATGGGACACATTACTGCTATCGGTAATAGTATAGATGCACTCTTAATTAAAGTAAAAACTGCTGATCGACAAATAAATATCTAGGGGAATAAATGGCTAATCCATTAGTTGGTATTATCATGGGAAGTGATTCTGATTTTAACGTAATGAAAAATGCAGGCGAAGTTTGTCAACAATTCAATATCCCGTATGAAATAAGGATTGTTTCTGCTCATCGAACTCCTAATCAAGTAAAAGAATATGCAGATTCAGCTTATGAAAGAGGAATAAGAGTTATTATTGCAGGTGCTGGCGGTGCTGCACACCTTCCCGGTTTAACAGCTTCTCATACCGCATTACCGGTGATAGGCGTCCCGGTTAAAAGTAAATCGTTTGATGGAATGGATTCGCTGCTATCTATTGTTCAAATGCCATCTGGCGTTCCTGTGGCAACTGTCGCTATTGATAATGCAAAAAATGCTGGACTTTTGGCAATTCAGATTCTTGCAGTTTATAACGAAATTTTATATCAAAAATTTATTGATTATAAAAAGGAAATGGAAATAGAATCCATGGCGAAAAATGATAAATTAGGTTTAGTCTAAGACCTTATAAACCGGATCTCCGATTAATTTCTTTGCATCCCAAGCAAAATCGATGCGTTTATTTTCGGTTCTAACTTCACAATCGTTTACATTGCAATATTTACAGACTTCCGGTTTGCAATAATCCATATGAATCCTTACACTGAAATTA
>JBAYVI010000163.1:0-6935 GCA_041674625.1 Melioribacteraceae bacterium
AAATGCGCAGAGGATAAAAACTAAAAATAGTTTCATGTTATCGCATTAATAAAAAATAAATGTACCGGGAATATTGTTTTTGGTAATCGATTTATAATTCAGACCGGTAGTTCTTTTAATTACTTCGGCAACAAGCCAGATTGAATCGCCATTAAATTTAGTTGTAATATTTTGATTTTTGGAATTTCCTTCTAATTGGAATTTGACACCATAAGCCCTTTCTAATTTCGTAAATACTTTTTCCAATGGTACATTTTCAAAAGTCATAATATTATCTTTCCAACCGATAGCATTTTCGGGATTGAAAGAATTTATTTCTGATTGTTTATTATTTTGGTTATAAACCCATTGCTGATTGGGAGAAAGGAAGATATTTTTTTTAGCTTCAATACCTTTATTATGATCGGGCGAAATTTTCACTTTACCTTCAAGAAGTGAAATGGTGATATTTTCTTCATCGGAGAATGCAGAAACGTTGAATTTTGTTCCGAGAACGGTAGTGGAATACCCTGCCGAATGAACATTGAATTTTTGTTTATCATTATGAGTTACTTCAAAATAAGCTTCACCGGAAAGAAAAATATCTCTTGAGTTTTCAGAAAATGTTTCAGGATATCTGAGAGTGCTTTCGGAATTAAGAATCACTTTAGAATTATCAGGAAGTGTAATTTCAGCTTTTTCGCCGGCGACTGTGGATTTTTCGTTCCATTTAATTATTTGCTGAGAATTGCTATTTGAAGGAGTAAAATAATTATAACCGATATAACCGGCTGAAATGGCAATTAACACGACAGCAAATGCGACAGTATATCTTCTGAAGATTAATGAGATTGAATCGAGAATACTTGGTGTATAAGTGTTAAATTGTGGTGCTGACTGATGAGTAGGTTTCTGAGCGGTCTCTGGAGTAAACTGCGGAGCGAGCTGTGGTGCTGACTGATGAGCGACCTGCTGAATAGTTTGCTGAGCGGCTTCCCCATTAACCTCTGAAAGCGACTCTATTTTGTTTGTAAATTTTTCCCATTCCGAATCGGTATCCCAATTTGCATTATTGGGAGTAAGTGTCCATACCTTTTTGAGTTCTTCAAATTTCAATCTATTTTTTGGATCTTTTTCTAACCATAATTGGACTTTTCTCATCTCTTCGTAAGAAGATTGATTAGCCAAATATCGCAAAAGCCGATCCATATCTGTTTTATTTATCATCTACTAAAATCCTTTATTCCCTTTTTTTCTTTATTATCTCTACTAATACAATTAAATAGTCGAATACCATTAAGTATTGTTTAATTAAAATTTTTGAGTGCTTTTCGTAATTTCTGGAAAGCGAGTCTCATTTGTGATTCCACAGTTTTGATTGAAAGATTTTGCAGTTCCGCAACTTCTTTATAAGAGAACCCTTGATCTTTAACGAGAAGTAGAGTTTCGCGGCATTTTTCGGGAAGATCGCTGACTGCATTTAAGTATGCTTCTCTTAATTCTTTCTGCATATATAATTCAAGTGGATTGGGCTGATTTTTAGTCTTCAAATCATCCGGCTCGATTTCACTCTTTTTAGAATTGCCTGAATACTTCAAGAAATTAATCATCTGATTCTTTACTGCTCTGTAAAGGTATGATTTGATATTCCCCTTAGGCGACCAATGTTCTCTATTTTTATAAATATTTACGAAAACTTCTTGAACAATCTCTTTAGCATTATCTTTATTTCTAATCCGGATATAGCAGAAATTGCATAATGGAGCGAAATAAGATTTGAACATTGATTCAAATGCATCTGTATCGTTATCATTAATTCGCTTAATTAATTCGGTATCGGAACTAGGTATAGAATCTTTTTCTACACTTTCCTTTACCGCAGAATTAGTGAAAAATGATAATAGCATTTGATTACCTTAAATACGTTTGCCTGAAATATACTACAAACATCATTAAAAAATAAATCGAAGCATATTATAAAATATCTGATAGAATAGCTATGATGCGGGAGGCGGCGGAGCCATCCCATAATTCAGGAATATTTCCTTTCTTATTATCACCTTTCATAATTATTTCGATAACGGGTTTCGCATCTTCGAATCGATCGCCAATAAGATAATTGCTGCCGATATCGACAGTACTCGGACGTTCGGTGGTCGAACGAATTGTTATGCACGGAACTTTCAGGTAAGTCGATTCTTCCTGAATTCCGCCGCTATCGGTAAGAACAAATTTCGCATCCTTAACCAATTTTATAAAATCGAGATATCCGATTGGGTCGGTGAGAATAATATTTTTTGAAAGTGAATCGAGTAAATCATTTGCTTCAAGATTTTTTATCGTACGAGGATGAACAGGAAAAACTATTTTGAAATTTTCGGCGGTCTCGTTTAATAAGGCAGTCATTGCACGAAGCTGATCTGCATTATCAACATTCGATGGTCGATGGAAAGTGGCGACAACATAATCGCGCCCCGTTAAACAGAGCTGTTCGCCAACATCGGAAAGCTCAATCTTCGGTAAATAATGAATTAGCGAATCGATCATACAATTGCCTACGAAATGAATTTTTTGTTCGGGCACACCTTCATGTCGGAGATTTTCCATACCGCTAATTTCAGTAACGAAAAGGAGATCGGAAATCGAATCGGTGAGTATTCTGTTAATCTCTTCGGGCATCGCACGGTCATTACTGCGGAGACCCGCTTCGACGTGAGCGACTTTGATACCGAGTTTAACTGCCGTAAGCGAACATGCAATAGTAGAATTAACATCGCCGACAACGATTATCAAATCAGGTTTTTCGGAAAGGAGAATTTTTTCAAACTCGATCATGACACGGGCAGTCTGCTCAGCATGCGAACCGGATCCGATACCAAGATAAAAATCGGGCTTCGGAAGTTCGAGATCATCGAAGAAAACTTTGGACATTTTTTCATCGTAATGCTGACCTGTATGGCAGATAAGATGTTGAATTGAATTTCCATTCGCTCGATTATAGTTAGCGAATGCTTTATGAAGCGGGGCGACTTTCATAAAATTAGGACGAGCACCAACGACAGAGATAATTTTTTTCATCTATACAATTTAGGGTATAATAATATACTTTTCAAGGAAGACAACTCACAAATGAGATTAAAAATAATTCCGCAAAAAAAATCTTACAAAGTGATTTTTGTGGTGCGGATGGAGTGAGTGAGCTCGATTGATGGACGGGCATCGGCGATTGAAAGACCTTCACCTTCAAGAGTTCGGCGATAAACTTCCGTATGGAGATCGGTGAAACCATCAGTAAAATTTATTTCATCATCATCGATTGTGAGCGATCGAAAAGTACGACTCCCTTTTTTAATTGCCGATTCAGGAAGATCATTACCATCGATAGAAAGATGCCAATCGACAGAAGCATTCTCGAACGATAATTCCCCTTTCATTTTTTCTGTATTGCGCACGAACACTTTTGAATCTTTGACCGGACCGAATAACCATATAAGAAGATCGAAAAGATGAATGCCGATATTGACTGCAATGCCGCCCGATTTTTCTTCATCCCCTTTCCACGAATAATGATACCATTGACCACGCTTAGTTATATAAGTGAGTTTAACTTTATGATGAATTGCATTATCGAGACGGTTTTTAAGAGCGACTAATTCAGGATGATAACGGAGCTGCATGACAGTCCAAACTTTCTTACCCGTTTTTTGTTCAATCGATTCGAGTGCATCGAGATTCCACGGATTTATAACGAGCGGTTTTTCGCAAATGACATCACAGCCGGCATTAAGTGCCAAGCGAATATGAGTATCATGCAAAAAGTTAGGTGAACAAATCGAGACATAATCAATTTTATTTGAGCGGGAATATATTTTCGAATTCGAATCAGCAGATGAATGATGATTAGAGAATACCCCTGAATCTATTGGCGAATTAACGAATCTCTCAAATCGGGAATAGTCGGTAAAGAAAAGTGAATCGGGGAAATAATGATCGAGAATACCGACAGAATCATGCGGATCGTAAGAAGCGATAAGTGAAGCATTAAGATCGTGAATAGCTTTGAGATGACGAGGGGCAACGTATCCCGCAGTGCCAATGAGTGCGAATGATTTCAAAAAAATGTCCTAATAATTAATTAGGACAAATTTAAGGAAATATATTGCAGCAACAAAAAATCATCATCAATCTCGTTTGAGGATGCGGTGGAGATGGACGATAGGAGCGAGGAGATCGATTTTACTCCTATTAATCACGAGTGGATCGAATGTTTTATTATCCGATATAAGATGAACTTCAGATTTAGTAGATGATTTCAAGCGTTTAATTATTTGATCGCCATCAATAAAACGTACAGCTACGATATCATTTTTATTTGGTATTAAATTAGCATCAACGAGAACGAGATCACCATCTTCCAATGCGGGCTGCATACTATCACCACGAACGATTATAGCGAAGCATTTTTCCTTAACGGGATAATTAAAAAACGCACGGTCATCAGCTTCCATTTCATACTTTCCTGAATCGAGACTTCCGATTTTTGATAGCACGGGGAAATCATTATAACGAGAAGGATATTTATGAGAGGATGTATCATTACCGGTAAGGACGTAATTAACATTAATACCCATTTCAGAAAGTTTTTGAAGTACCAGACCACCGGGAACGAATTGAGATGTAAGATAATTTTGCATCTGTTGAGGGACTATTTCAGCCTCTAATGAGAATGAGCGTACCGATTTATTTTTCTTAAGAATCTCATCTCTTAATCTATCGCCAAGACTTTTTTTCTTTGTCATTTAATAAACCTCTTTTTATATTTGTGGACACGATACAAGCGTATATACTTGTATCATATTTTTTTCATAATCTAAAATACTAATTGATGCAATAAAGTGCAAGTTAGTGCAATATTTAGGAGTTTTTATGAATAATGAAGTTCCTCTTTTTCTTTCAATTACTCAAGCCGCAAATTTAATGGGTTTAGGAAGGAATTATGTTTCCAGGTTAGTTAAAAATAATATTTTATCAGCAATCCAAATACCCGGATACAAACATTTAAAAATATGTATTAATGATATCAATAATCTGCCTGAAATGTACAGGATAAAAACGAACAAAAAGAACAAATAATAATTGAGGATACGATGGGAAGGGTGATAAAAACGAATGCTGTTTTTTTCTTCCATGATGCAGATGCCAGTAGTGATGAAAAAATATTATATCTCGAATCGAAATACGGAACTGACGGATATGCATTTTACTTTAAAATGTTGGAAGCATTAACGAGATCGAATAATTTCGAGCTTCATTTTAATGCGATAACATTAAATGCATTAGCAATGAAATTCGGAATCGAAGCGAAACGATTCAAAAATATAATAACAGACTGCCTTAAACCTGATGTAGGAATATTAAAAAAAGTTAATGGAGCAATCTATTCCGTTGGATTGAAAAAACGGATGGAACCATTGATGGAGAAGCGTCTCAGGGGCAGAATGCTATATGAAAAGAGCGATAATTTCGGCGGCAGAAAAAACGAAAAAGTGAACAAAAAAAATATTTCTGCGACAGAAATGACACATAAGAGAAGAGAAGATAATATAAGAGAAGAGAATAGAGAAGAAGAGAAGAGAAAAGATAAGAGTGTGAGAGAAGAAAAGAGAGGATGGAAAAATGGTTCGGAAATATCCCGAATTATTATCCGGAGTTGATTTAACTCCCATTCATAGAAATATGAGTTTTGAAAATTTCGTAGTAACAGAGCGAAATAGAAAAGCTTATGAAATTTCTAAAGAGTATTCTTTTAACCCAAAGGGTTTTTTATATTTATTCGGAAAGACGGGCTGTGGCAAAACGCATTTGGCAGTATCGGTCTTAAAATCCCTCTCCCCTATCCCGTATCCAAAAAATGTTCTTGTGGAAAAAGAAAGACAACTGTGTAATCTGATTGAGCATTACGAAAAAATTAAGGGAATGAAAAAAGAAGCTGAGCGTCATCGTGATTTTTACGAATGTAATCAATGGCGATATCGACCGGCGAAAGGATTTTTCTTAAAATCATTTCATTACATTTCGCGGCTCTCAGATTATTCAGGTTACGAAGCGATATCGAAAATGAATTATATCAATTCGCTAAAGAATTATGACTGTATTGTGTTGGATGATTTCGGAATGGAGAAATTTACTGAAAGTGTGAAGCAATATTTTTATATGTTGATTGATGAATTTTATACGGGTCAGAAGCCGATGATAATCACATCGAATCGATCGATAGTGGAGATCAATAGGGTGATGCCGGGCGTGGCATCACGCATAGCTGAAGGTAAAGTAATTCATCTTGATGATATCGATCACCGCATAAAAACTGATTATGCTAAAGTAAAATCTCCATCTGAAAGATTGTAACGTTTAAGGTAATAATCTTTAGTGAATCTAACACCCATTTGAGTGAGTTTGATATCGCGGTCGGAGCTTTCTTCAATGATTGATTCCTTTTTTAAAAGCCTCAATTGAGGCTGAGGGATATCTCCGTAATTTAATTGAACATAAAACTCAATAAGTTGATTGAGAGCTTTCTCGACAAGTTTTTTATCGGCGATTCCGAGATACTCGAGCATCTCTTTATGAACTTGAGAAGTTTTATAGTTGCCGTATTGCTGTACCTCCACGGTAGCAGTTACAGATAAAATTGCTTTTGATATTTCGCGATTATGGAAATTAATAAGATGATCAAACAGTCCGCCTACGTCATTTTTAGAATTGGAAAGGAATTCGACTTGATTCCCCTCTTTGAGAAGTGCGATATTATTTTCGATCATTGAATAGAGCTGATCGAGCATTGAATTTTTTTCTTCTTCTGAAGCAGCGGCGGGATATCTTCCGACTAGGAAAGGGACTCCGTAACGTTCAGTGAGTAACTGCCAATACTCAATAACGGAGCGTTTGAACGATAC
>JBAYVI010000164.1:0-6889 GCA_041674625.1 Melioribacteraceae bacterium
AGAGATGGTGCGGAAAGCGGGACTCGAACCCGCACGCTCGAACGAGCACTACCCCCTCAAAGTAGCGTGTATACCAATTTCACCACTTCCGCATTATCAGATGTGCAAAATAAATTCTTGAGTTTAGAAATGCAAGGTTTTTTTATTTCTTTTGTTTTTCTTTTTTGAAAATAAAATCCCTTACTCCATGCCTAAATTTATTTTCCACTACAAGGAACTTGGCAATCTGCTGCTCCGAGAGTAATTCTTTTAACGAGCTAATAAACACATTTTTCTCTTTTAAAATCTTTTCTTCTTGTAAAAGGAATAAATTAATTTGTTCCCTAAGGTCATTTTTTTTGCCCTTTTCTGATGCATTCGTTTCTTTTTCCAATTTATCGATCAATTTATCACGTTCATCAATCAGATTATTTACCTTTTCATGAAAATCATTCCTTCTTGAAAAAAAACGAATGGAAGTTTCTTCATTTAGATCAAGTGCTTCAATTAGTTTTGCCTGCTCAAACTGCTCCATTTTTCTCATTCGTTCGCCACGATCACCTCGTTTTTCTTTCTCTGTCGATTTAATTTTTTCTTGTCCTTGATTTAATATAGGTAGTAAAAAAATAAGACTTAATACCAATAATTTTCTCATTATAATACCTCTTTATTTTTCTAATTTTTGGTAAACTGTTTCAATCTCTTCGGAAGATAAATCCTGATAAACAAAGTATGAAGGAGATTGATTAATTTCATTTGCGTAATACTCTTTTATTTCATCTTCCCAATCTTCCGGAAAATCAATTTCGAAATTTTTATTGCTCCTATTAACGTAAATCGCTTCATCCACAATATTTAGCCCTGATGATAAAACTGTTTCTTGTAGATTATCGGTAATCGAATTTTGTTCGATATTATTATATAAATTTAATAATGGCAAAATCAGTATTAAAGTGATTACAAAACTAAATGCATAAGCAGAAACAGAGAGTAATTTTAATCGACTTGATCGTTTAGCTATTCTATTATGAACTAATGGAATCATATTATTAAAATAAGCATCCTTAATTTCGACCTCATTTAGAGAGCGAATTTTATCCAATATAGGTCCAGTTTCCATTTCAATTTTATTTAATTCATTTTCATTAATCATATTTATCTATTCCCGCCTCCATAATTTTTTTTAGAGCGTGAAAATAATTGGATTTTAGTCCACCTACGCTTTTACCAGTAATTTTTGAAATCTCTTCGTATGTAAGCTGATTAAAAATCCTCATTATAAAAACTTCTTTTTGTTTTATTGGTAAAGTCTCCAATACCTTATTTAATTTCTCAATTTTCTCTTTATCTTCAAAAGATTCAAAAATATTATTACTACTTAATAGTTTATCTTCCGTTAAATCATCAAAAGAAAAAAACTTCTTTAATTTATTCTTTCTAATTTGGTTCAGACTTCTAGTATGTACAATAGTATAAATCCAAGTAGCAAAGGAAGAGTTAAAATTAAAAGAACTAATTTTCTGATAAATTACAATAAGCACTTGTTGAGTAACTTCATCGGCGTCCATGTGATTACCGGTCATTCTAAGTGCATGCCAATAAATAGTTTTTTGATATTCTCTTACAATATCATTAAAAGCAGATTCATCTCCGCCTCTAAATCTACTTACTAATTCAAAATCTTTATCATTAACCATAAATTATATTTTATCTAATAATTTTGACACATCAATATACAAAAGGGTTTAAATGAACTTTATTTTAAACCATTCTCCATTAATGAGTGTCAAAATAGCAAAACACAAAAGGAGTTGGAAATGAAAAAAGTAATTGCATCTATAATCATAACTGTATTCGTGTTTTCTTCAAGCAATGTTTTTGCTCAAAGAAAAGCCGAATTTAAATCCTTCGGGAAGAAAATGTGCGCTGAATTAAACCTAACTGAAGCACAACAAAAAAATATTGAAGATTTGAAAGCCGATAAGCAGAAAAAAATGATCGATTTAAGAGCTGAAATCCAGAAGAAAAAAATTGATTTGAAAAAAATATTTTCTGATGGGTTGAAAAATGAAGATGAATTTCTAAAATTGACCGACAATATTTCTAAATTAAAATCTGAAATTAGATCACTTAATGCAAAACACCTAATTGCAGTAAGCAAAATCTTAAATGAAGATCAGAAAAAAATGTGGTTAGAAAAAACTAAATTCGATAATGAGCATGGCAACAAATTGAAAAGATTTGAGTTTCATTCCAAAGGGGAGAGAAACGGTGAACGAATATTGAGAGGTGAGGGTAATGCCACTTGGAAAATGAAGGGCGATGATAAAGAAATACATATTGAGAAAAAAATCATTAAAGAATAGTTATTTGTTATTTGTTTTTTGTAAATGGATTATCTTCAAAAAATGCAGTTGATGTATTGAAGGATAAGAAAAGTGAAACGCACCCTCGATTAACTTTGCTTATCCTTTTTATTTTGTAGTTCCCAAGTCTTCATATAGGTTAGCATATTAGTCATACTGTGAATAAGCGAAACCATCAAACCGTGAACACCGTCTTTATAACCTTTTCGTGAAATAAATTGATTCATAAATGCTGCAAATGGGTGAAGGACTAAATCACCTGCTTTAATTCTTTTTCCTTTATATTTTTCTTCTGCTTCGAGAGTAGAATAATGATTAATTTTATTAATAGTTTCAGTAATCGAGCTATGAGTGAAATGAATCAAATCGCTTTTTAATTTTCCTCTTTCACCCTCGGTCTCATAACCTTCATGAACTTTCCGTTCTGTAACTTTTGTAATACTCTTTTTAAATAGCCTTAGCTGGTAATCCGGATACCATTTACATGTTGTAATATTTTTGCCAAGAAAATAATTTCTACGTGGTATATAATAGGAATCATATTTCGGACTATTATTTAGTAACAAAACAATTTCTTCTTTAAGTTCAGATGTTACCCTTTCATCAGCATCTAAAGCAAGAACCCATTCGTTACTTGTTTTAGAATTACCGAATTTCCTCTGCTCCGAAAACCCATTCCATTTATTTTGAAATACATTGTGCGTGTATTCTAATGCAATATTTAAAGTATTATCGCTACTGAAAGAATCTATCACCACAATCTCATCAGCCCATTTAACTGACTCTAAGCAGTCCTTAATATTTTTTTCTTCATTGCCCGCAATTACCAAAACCGTAACCGGATTCTTATTCATTCCTCACCATTAATTTTTAGTAAACTGCAATAAATATTCTTTTATAAATCCGTTCAATTCACCATCCATTACGCCCTGAGTATCTGACGTTTCAAAATCAGTTCGATGATCTTTGACAAGATTATATGGATGAAAAACATAAGAACGGATTTGGCTTCCCCATTCAATTCGCATTTTACTTTTCTCAATTTCATCAAGTTCGGCAACTTGCTTTTCTCTTTCTAATTGATACAGTTTTGATTTAAGCATCCTCATTGCATTTGCTTTATTCTGGCCCTGGGAACGCTCGCTTTGGCAAGCAGCAACCGTATTTGTAGGTATATGAGTGATTCTGACAGCGGTTTCTACTTTATTTACGTTTTGCCCGCCCTTTCCGCCGGATCGATATGTATCGATGCGTAAATCCGCCGGATTTATATCAATCTCAATTGTGTCGTCAATTTCGGGAATCACAAAACATGCGGCAAATGATGTATGTCTTCTTTTATTAGCATCGAATGGAGAAATACGAACTAAACGATGAACGCCGTTTTCAGCCTTCAAATATCCATAAGCAAAATCGCCTTCGATACTTAAAGTAGCACTTTTAATTCCTGCACCGTCTCCATCAAGAATATCAACTATCGAAACTTTATAACCATTCTTTTCGCAATACCTTACATACATTCTTAGGAGCATCTCCGCCCAATCTTGAGCCTCTGTACCACCAGCACCTGAATTGATGGTAAGTATGCAGTTCTTATCATCATCTTTACCGCTTAACATTCCCTTTAATTCAACTTTCTCAATTTCACTTACTAATTCTTTAATTTCAAAATCAATCTCTTCTTGAAAGGAATCATCTTTTTCTTCAGCGGCTAATTGAGCAAGCTCTCCTAAGTGTTCATATTTTTCATTCAATTTATTCCAAGGATCTACCCAATTTTGCAACACCTTTGCTTGTTGAAGCATGGATTGAGCATTTTTCTGATCATCCCAAAAATTTTGAGCTTCTGAATGTCTTTGTATTTCGGCTATCTGGTTTTCTTTGTCATCTAACTTAAAGATAACCTCGTAGATTCGTTAGACGGGAATTTATCTCTGATAGGTACTTTATCTGTTCTTCGTACATTTATTACTCCTTAATATTCATTTTTCTTTTTTCATAAGATATACAATCAATTTGCTATCTTCAATTATTATGTAATTCTTTTTCTATTGAGTAAGCGGCGTTTTCTAAATCATCTTTTGAATTTACTTTTAGCCATTTAATTTCTTTATCGGCATTAAACCAGGTCATCTGTCTTTTTGCAAATCGCCTAGTGTTTCTTTTTATTAATTCTATTGCCCTATCAAAGCTAATTTTTTCATTCAAGTAAGAGATCATTTCTCTGTAGCCGACAGTATTAAGAGAATTAATCTCCTTGCAGTAACCCATTTCAAGTATTGATTTTACTTCATTATATAGACCCTCTTCAATCATTTTATCAACACGTTTTTCAATATTTTCATATAACAATTCTCTATCCCAAAGGATGGCGTATTTAATAAATTGAAATGGTATTTCCCTCTTTTGTTCTTTGTGCAATTCCCATATCGGTCTACCAGTTACGTGAAATACTTCGAGGGCTCTAATTACTCTTTTCCAATTTTGCGGCAGCATCTTAGAAGCACTTACAGGATCGACTTTTTTTAATTCATTATACAAAAACTCATTGCCTTCTCTTTCTCTTGCTTCCTTCAATTGCAATGAATATTCCACATCATTTGCAGGCTCATTAAAGATACCGTCAGTTAATGCTTTTAAATATAATCCTGAACCTCCCGCAACTATTGGTATTTTTCCTTCTCCTATTAACCTCTCAATAATTTTTAAAGATTCTATCTCAAATATACTTGCATTAAAAACTTCATCCGGATTTAAACAATCAATAAAATGATGTCGTACTTTTGATAATTCTATGCGACTTGGTTTAGCAGTACCGATAGATAGATGACGAAAAACCTGCCTGCTATCGGCAGATATAATCTCGCTTCCAATCAGGTCGGCAATTTTTAACGATAAAAATGTCTTACCCGAACAAGTGGGTCCGGCTATTATGATTACCCTATTTTCCAACCTTCCTTACCGATTAGTGGGACAAATGAAAAGTCAGGTACAATTGTAGTCTTAAAACTATCTACACCTGTTTTTTGAAGGATATGCATTTGCTGAGATTTCCTATCACCAACTGGAATAATTAGTTTGCCTCCCGGAGCTAATTGCTTTTTCAGGTTAGTTGGAATTTCTGGTCCGCCAGCCGTTACTATTATTCCATCATAAGGAGCGAATTCACCCCATCCTAAGGTGCCATCGCTACATCTTAATGCAATTCTATAACCTAATTTATCGAATAACTGCGAAGTCCTTAAATACAAATCATGATTACGTTCGATTGAATAAACTTTTGCTCCGAGATAATGTAGTAATACAGCTTGATAACCGGAACCGGTTCCGATTTCTAAAATTTTATCTCCGGGTTGGGGATTCATTACTTGAGTCATAAATGCTACGGTATATGGCTGTGAAATAGTTTGCTCAAAACCGATTGGAAGTGCATTATCTACATAAGCATGACCATGCAATGCTTGAGGAATAAATAGATGCCTTTCGACCTCAGAGAATGCTTGTAGAACTCTCTCGTTTGTTATCCCCTTCTCTTTGAGGGCTATTACTAATTCTTTTCGTTCTTTTTCGTACATTTGCTTACAAATAAATTTTTAATTTGTTAATTTGCGAAAAAAATCGGGGAATAGATAATAAATGGAAATAATTGCTGCCCTTTCCGGTGCATTTTTAATAATGATAATGAGAATTTGTGATGTAACTATTGGTACTTTTAGAACATTATTAGTTGTACAAGGTAAGAAATACGAAGCAGCAGTTGCCGGGTTTTTTGAAGTTCTAATCTGGATTTTTGCTATGCGTTATATCGTTGAGCATATGGATAAGAATATTAATCTTTTTGGATATGCTGTCGGCTTCGCACTTGGCAATATTTTGGGTGTTACGTTGGAACAATATTTCGCTATTGGGTATGTTCAGGTAAATATTATTTCTCTTCATGAAGCTGATAAAATTGCTACAGAATTAAGAAAACTAAAATATGGAGTTACGGTTTTACCTGCTGAAGGAGGTTCTGGGGGACAATCAATATTAATCGTTTTTTCTAAACGGAAACATCAAAAGAAATTAATTGAGACTGTTGAAATGTTAGATCAACATGCTTTTATAACTATAAATCAGGCGCGTCCATATAGAGGATTCTTCCACGCCTCCAGGAAATAATTTTTTTTAATATATATTCATTTACATAGCGGATTTCGTTAATAACCGTTATAATTAATTAAATAAAAGTGTTCCCTATGAAAAATTTTATAATAATTTTGACTGTAAGTTTATTCTCTATCAGTTGTACCGAAAAAGTTGTTGAACCAGAAATAGTAGCTTTCAAAGTTGCAGGAAAGATTATTTATAAAAATACACCTGTCGAAAATGCTACTATATCTTTAAATGAATTGCAAAACTATACTACTCAGTCTGATGCTAATGGTAATTTTCTTATTAGTAATGTACCCAAAGCGACTTATGATCTAAAAATTCAGAAAACATTTATCGATGGCTCCTATTTATCTACAACTTCATCTCTTGATGTTAATAATGATATTTAC
>JBAYVI010000165.1:0-6865 GCA_041674625.1 Melioribacteraceae bacterium
ACGCTCAAGAATATCACCTCTTAAGAAATCAGACCCAAAATTAATTTGAATAACTCCTCCATTTGCGGCTAAGTCTTTAATCATTTCATCAGTCATATTTCTCTCCCACCCAGGAGTAAAGTGCCGACAAGAAGAATGAGTTGCTGCAATTGGTAATTTACTGTATTTTAATACGTCATAAAAAGTCTTATCAGAAACGTGAGATACATCGATGATCATTCCAATTTTATTCATTTCCTGAATCAACTCAATTCCAAAATCACTAAGACCTTTCCATTTTTCCGTTTCATCATAAGAAGAATCACAAATATGATTATTTCGAGAATGAGCTAAAGTAAGATATCTAATTCCCCTATTAAAAAAATAGTGCAAATTTTCTAAGTTACCTGAAATCGGAGCACCGTTTTCTAAAGCAAGAATAAATGAGAATAATTTGTTTTTGTGATTTAAGTTAAGTGTTTTAATATCCGAGGCTAGGGCCATAATCCCAGGATGCTCCCGGACAATTCCTTCCATAAGATCAATTTGACTATTTGCAAAATCGAATGCTCCCGACTCTTCCATTGATACGGGGACATAAATAGCGGCAAATGCTCCCGCTAAATTCCCCTTTTCTGCTCTAACTAAATCAAAATCACCGGTAGAAGTTATTTTAGTTATATCTTCCATATTTAATAATAAACGCGAAGGCAAATCAATATGTGTATCTATTAGAATATTATCTTTTAAAAATTTTACAGCTTTATTTAACATCGTGCTCCCAAATAACTTTTATTAATACCATATAGAGGATTAAATAATACCCATAACTTTTATAATTACAATGAGTTACGGGTTTTCATTTAATTCACATAATATATTATGAATGTTTTGTTTTAAATCCTTTTAGCATCCAATTTCTCGCAAGGAATAGCCCAATTGGAGTTAAGATTGCTATAAATCCATACAACAACCACATTGTTTCTGTATTCATACTACTTTGTGGCATATCTGCCGGACAATAGTGGAGCAAGAACCAACCTGAATATAAAGAAGTTACAATTTTAGTTAAAAACCAAGGGAACTGTCCGATACCCATGTAAATACCGGTCATATTTTTAGGAGCAATCTCTGCTACCCATTGAAGAAAACGTGGCTGCCACATTGCTTCACCGATTGTCATAATAATCAAATATGACATTAAAGTAGTCATTGATGGTCCTAATGCCAATATAAATGTTGGCAAAGCCATAACCAAAGTACCTGCAATCATCATCTTGTAAGTATTTCTTTTTGCAGTTAATGCAGCTACTATCGGAGTTAATATAAAAATTAAAATCGGATTAAGGTTTACAAAAAACTCAAAATTTTCTTGAACAAATCCATCAAAAGCTCTACTTGTATATAAAGGTAAGGTCAACCAATTATGAGCAAATAATGTCTGAACAGGAATAAGAATAAAAATAAAGAAAAGAAAACGCATATCCTTCAGCGGGAAATTTTTCATATAGAAACGAGCTTTTTCCTTAAATGTCATATCAGCGAGTTCATCTTCTTTATCTTCTTCGGTTTCCCCTCTTTCAAGAGCCGATCTTTCAGTAGCTTCTTTTTCTGCTTTTCTTGTAATTAATAATAATACTACTATCATACCCATAACAGTTAAACCAACATAAACCCAGAAAACGCCTGTGATTCCAAAAGCTCTTCTAACGGGTGGTGAGATTAATCCCGGGAGAAATCCGCCAAGATTCATTAATGCGTAAAGCATTGCATAACCCATAGCCGCTGTATTTTCATTTGTGAATTTTTTTACCGCCGCATAAGCCGCAGGTTGATAAATACCGTATCCTATTACAATCCCAAAGATACCGATCATTGCAATGATATGAGCAGACCCCCATAATCCGGGCTCAGCCACACTCGGAGCAATCGTTAATAATATTCTTCCTACTAACATAAAGAGAAGTGAATAGAAGAGGGCCTTTCTAACGCCTATCCAATCAACCGTAGCACCCAAAAAGAGCATGCTTAATGTTATACCACCGGTTAGAATTCCGAGCATGTTACCTGCTTTGATATCATCTAATTTAATATATTCGTTAAAATAGATTGCCAATAAACCGACAATTCCGAAATAAGTTAATCCTTCCAAAACATACGACAAATTAACACCAAATAAGGCTCTTGAAGTCTTAGTTAAATCAATAAATGGCTGTGATATTTCTTTCCAAGTATTTTTTAATATACTACTAAATGATTGCTTTGATTCCATAATTTCCTCAATGAATTAATAGAAATTTACTTCCTGCTCCAATTCGATTCCAAATTTCGAGATTACAGAATCTTTAATCTCTTGAGTGAATTTTAGAATTGATTGCGAAGTTGCGTTTCCGTAATTAATAATGATTAATGCTTGTCTATGATATGAAGCTACATCTCCTTCTCTTTTACCTTTCCAACCACACTGTTCTATTAACCAACCCGCAGGTAGTTTAATTTTACCATCTGACGACTTAAAATATGGCATTCCATAGTGTTGAGTAGAAAGATTTTTTAATTGGTATTGAGATATCTCGGGGTTTTTGAAAAAACTTCCCGCATTGCCTAATTTATCAGGATTCGGTAGTTTTGATTCCCTTACTTTTATAATATGTTCTCTAACTTTTTTTAATGTTATATTTTTTCTCAATTTGTTTAAGTCTGACAAATCTCTATAATTTAGTTTGAAATTTTTTTCTTTGGATAGTCTTAGTTTTACAGAAGTAATAATGAATTTATCTTTTAATTCTCTTTTGAAAATGCTGTCTCTATAACCAAATTCAGATTCGTTTAATGAGAACCTCTTTTCTGCTAAATCATCAATAAAAAACCCTTCTAATGAATCGAAAACATCTTTTAACTCAGCACCATAAGCTCCAATATTTTGAATAGGAGAAGCTCCGATTGTACCCGGAATCAGTGAAAGATTTTCAATTCCGTAATAATCATTATTGACGGCATATTGAACAACATCATCCCATTTTTCACCTGTCTTACAATTCAAGACCACATTATCATCATTCTCACTGGCTATTTCAATTCCTTTTGAATTTAGATGAATTACTAATCCATCAAAATCCTTAGTAAAAAGTATATTACTGCCACCACCAAGAAGAAGAATTTTTTCTCCTTTAGAATGATATTTTTTTACGATTTCTTTTAAATCAGTTTCTTTTTCAATTTCGATAAAATATTTTGATTTAACGTCTATCTTAAATGTGTTTAGTTCTTTTAGAGAATAATTTTCTTGTAATGTCATTTTAATATGCTTTTTGAATAATTTGTACGCCAATTTATTAAATTAATTGTATTTCCGTCTGATTCTAAAATCACGGCACCTATTTGATCAGTCCTAAATAATTTGATACCTAAATTAGCAAATTTTTCAAGCACTTGTTTATTTGGATGATTATAAATGTTTTTTTCTCCGGCGCTTATTATCCCGAAGCTCGGAGCAACTGCATTAATAAAATTAATCGAAGAACTTGATCCACTACCGTGATGAGCTACTTTTAGTATATCTGCCTTCAAAAACTCACCATATTCTGAGATTAATTCTTGTTCCAATCTCATTGAGGCATCTCCCGTAAATAGAAACGAATTTTTGCCATACACTAATTTCATTACTAAACTTTTATCATTTGATACCGAATCTCTAAATTGCAAGGAATTATTTAATAGATATAGATTTACATCCCCTATCTTTAACTTTTTCTTATTATTGAAACTAATTGGAATGTTCTGCGATTTAAAATAATCAAAAGCCTTAATAGAAAGTTGATCCGATGAATCTAAATCAGGTATATAAATTTCAGAAACCAAAGAATTTTTGATCAATGAAATTGAACCACCAAAGTGATCGTAATCATAATGTGTAATGAATAGAAAATCTATTTTTTCGATATCTAAAAATTTTAATAATGGTTTAATAACTCTTTCGCCATTATCGATATATAAGGAAGCATTTCCAGCATCGATGAGTGCGTGCTTACCATTAGGAAATTGAATTAAAAAAGAATCTCCCTGCCCCACATCTATTGCCATTACATACAGTTTTCCATCATCTAATAATTTGTTTTCAAAAAAAGAACTAATTATCAAAAAATTTGCAGAAAAAAGTATTATTACTAAGATACGCGGAATAATATTTTTCACATGACTCTTTAACAAAACTATTCCGCAAATAAAGAAGAGCGCGAATAAAATAATCTTTGCGATACTAAAATTATATACCATTAAATTGGCGAATGCAATGGCAGCTGTCTTTTCAATTACCCATAACATTATGAATGTATAATAATTATTTGCAATTGCTATTATATCAGCTAATTGCATTGAGAAATATGAAAATATTACAGTTGTAGTGCCTAGAAGATAAATTAAACCGGAAACTGGTACAACAATCATATTCGCGAAAATTGATATCAGGGAAATATTATTGAAGTAATAAATGATTATTGGTAACGTTCCTATTTGAGCAGCTAAAGTGATTCCGATAAAACTTAACACTTTATTCTTAATTGGTAAATATTTATTATAAACTAAAATAGAAAAAACAGCTCCGAATGATAATTGAAAGGCTGCCGAAAATAGATCATTTGGATTAATTAGAATAATTATAAATGCTGCAATAAAAAGAGAATTAAAATTGTTTTTATTCCTTCCTAATAATAATGATAATATAAATGCCCCCATCATAATTGCAGCTCTAATTATTGATGGTGCTGTACCTGTAACAATTACAAAGGCAACAACCGCTGCCAAAGAAACAATTAGCCTTACTTTTAATCCAAATCTCCCAAATAAGAAATAAATAATTAAAATAACATACGCAACATTCATACCCGAAACTGCTAGGATGTGAAATACTCCTGTATCAATAAATTCCTGTTGTGTATCATAAGTAATTAGATATCTATCAGCCAATAAGAACCCTCTAAGCAATGCTGCTGCATCAGGGCTATGTAATTCTTTAATTCTATAATCTATTGATTTGCGAATATCTAAAATAGCATTTTGGAAAAAGTCAGTCTTATTATTCTTAATTTTTATTGATATTAAGTCTTCAGTTGAAATAAGTGCAGTAATATTATTTGCTACTAAATACTCAGAATATTCAAACTCACCCGGATTTCGTGCAGTATTTGGCTTTGAAAATTTACCCCTTATCCTAATCGAGTCGCCGATATTTATATTATTATAAAGTTTTATAAGCTCTTCATTTTCTCCATAAATATTAGCAATAACATTAATTGGTTTACTTATTTCATCAAAAGGGAAAACTTTTATGGCCGATAAACAAAGTGTAATTCTCTTATCTCGGATTAAATCAATATTTGTAATTTCTGCTTCAACCTGTGATTTAATTACTTTCGTTTCTTTAAAAGGATATATACTTTGTGGGAGAATAAAATTATAATAGAAAATTGAACCGGTTAATATTATTAATGGGATTTGCAACGCGAAGGTTTTTTTGCTATTTGGTTCTTTCTTAAATTGAATAAGAAATAAAATTAATAATACTGTCTCGATAAAAAGTAAACCATAAAAATTAATTTCAAATACTTTTTCTAATATTATACCGATTATAAATAGGATTACAAACCTATTTAGTGGTGTATTTATCACCTGTAGTGTCCAAGTATAGTTTCTTTTATATCTGAGAGGTTTTTTATTTTTTCAAAAAATAGTTTATGGTTCTTACCTGCTACCATTGTAAGTGAAGGATTAATAGTATGCATTTTGATAGAAATATCTTCAAAATTACCATGGTCAGAACAGATTATTAACGTAAAATCTTCTAACGAATCGCTCTTTTTTAGAAGATCAAATAAGAAGTCATCTAATGTATTTATCCAATTATCAAATTGATCTTTATGTCTTCCATGCCCGAGGTGATCTGTTAGAAAATATTCAAATAATGTAAAATGATTTTCTTTAGAAATTGATACGAGTCTATCAACAGCCGTTTCAGGTTTAATTTGTACTAAATCATAACTAAATTTATTAATCCAGATATTATTGTCGATTTCTGCGCTCAGTGCATCGCCATTCTTTAACTCTTCAAACTTTCTTAATTCTAAACCTGCATAGAGAGCACTTAGAGAAGTAACACTTAAGCGTCTCCTGCCTGAATTAATATAATCAAAAAACGGCTTTGGATAAGCATTCACGAATGTCGTTTTCAATCCAAGATCAAGAAAACTTTTGAAGATGTTTTTTTCTTCAATTAACGGTTTTAAATCCGGATGAGGATGTGGACCAAAATGCTGACCAAGAATTTGCTGTGCATTAATACCACAAAAAATAGAAGTCTGCCCTGTTCCGCTCAATGGTATATTCGGAACACCCATGATTGGATCAACTGGAAAAAGTACAGCATTTTCTTTCCAAATAACTTGATTTCCTAAATGAGGTATATCTCCAAAATATTCAGAAAGAAACTTAAAATTATATTTAAAGAAAGGATTCTTTTCAAAATCCTTTTCACCAATCCCGATTCCATCTATAAATACCATTAATGTAGAATTCATTATTTTGATTCCACTATAATTGTTACCGGTCCTTCATTAACTATTTCAACATCCATCATTTCACCAAAAATACCTGTCTTCACTTTTTCTGTTCCAATGTTTTTCTGGAGTCGTTCTACAAACGTTTTATAGATTTTAATTGCATTTTCTGGTCGAGCAGCCTCAATAAAACTTGGTCTATTCCCTTTTGCCGTTTCTGCATAGAGAGTAAATTGAGAAATAATAAGTATCTCCCCTTCAACATCTTTTAGTGATAAATTCATCTTCTCATTTGCATCTTCAAATATTCTTAAGTTGGTGCATTTATCAGCTAC
>JBAYVI010000166.1:0-6864 GCA_041674625.1 Melioribacteraceae bacterium
TAATTTGAATTATTATAGGATTGATTCGGAAATGAGCCCAGATTATCATTAAATACTCCATTATTGCCAATAACTGTATGTAAAAAGGAATTTGTTACTTGAGTTGCTAATTCATTTTGCGTAATTGGGTAGATTACATTTGAATTAACTGAGACAGTATAGACTGAATTAGGCTGAATTAGGAGTGGAGAAGCGAGATTCATTGATTGCCAGCCGGAAGCGGTTTCGTTCGTAAACATAACTGATGCTATAAGGGTGCCGGAATTATCCCATATTTTCCCTATGTGAATGCCTGTCTCACCCGCTGCTTTATAAAAGCGAATAGTATTGACATTAGCGAGTAGATCAGAGCTAAACTTAGTTCCCAATTCGTAATCACTATCATTACCAGTTGAAGTAGGTACTTGATTTGTGAAGATTGTTGTTTGGGAATAAATTATTCCACTGAAAAGAAAAAATGTAAAAAATGCCAACAGGATATAACTTATCCGTTGTTTTTTTTTCATTTGAACTCCTATATGTTAGTTAAAAAAAATGTTTTTAGTATTCCACTATTAACTAAAATAGTATGCAATAGGAATGCCAATAAAAAAGGATATAAAGTGGGATATTTGAGCTTAAAATGAAGTTGTGTGTAATTATTGATTTGAATATGTGTCCTATTATGATAATACGTCTTAAAATGGAGCAGATTATTAAGTAAACAGTTCAAATTTCATTTTAGAGATTAATTAGGAGAACTAAACTTCATTTTTGCAATCATTTCGCAATAAGCATTGCAATATTGCAGTACTTGGAATTAGGGAAAGCTCTAAAATGAACAATTTTCGAACATTCCCATTTGGAACGATATTGGAATTATTAAATACAAAAAATGAAAATAAAAAGAGAACAAGATGGAAACCGGGGTGAAATATTGGTTCAAGCAAAAAGCAGAGCAAATTTGCAAAAAATTGGAAAACAGTATTCTTTCGAATAAATCTCTTAAATGTAAAGTGGTATATGGTCCGGTTCAATCGAGAAGATTAGGTACTGTTATAGGAATAAATAATTTGAAGCAAAAAGCATGTTCTTATAATTGTGTTTATTGCCCTTTAAGTAAAGGGACTTGCTGTTCCATCTGTTCTAATTATTGTCTCTCTCCATACGAACTACATTTATCAGTTAGAAATAAATTGGATGAATTAGAGCTGTGTGGCAAAAATATTGATTATATATTATTTGCCGGAAGTGGAGAACCAACTTTAGATTCAAGTCTATCTAAG
Organism: Melioribacteraceae bacterium; assembly: GCA_041674625.1. Lineage (GTDB taxonomy): Bacteria > Bacteroidota > Ignavibacteria > Ignavibacteriales > Melioribacteraceae > BRH-c32. The sequence continues at coordinate 1,266 of JBAYVI010000166.1, forward strand.
GAGATTCAACTTCTGCGTGAATTTGGATATAAGATAGCGGTATTTACCAATTCATCACTTTTATGGGATTATAATATACAGCAGAATTTAATGTATGCGGATTATGTATCTATCAAAATTGATACAGCGAATGAAGAAACATGGTATGGAATGAATCGTCCGATCAGGAAATTGGAATTTAATGCAATGTTAAATGGGATTAAGGAATTTTCTAAAAATTTCGGTGGTATAATTACCACCGAGACGATGTTAGTTAAAAATTATAACGATAATGAAGAAGAGATTGAAGAGTTATCCCGATTTTTGAATAGTATGAATATTCAGAAATCATATTTTATGACACCAATCTATCCCACAAGGGAAAGTAACGCTGAATCTCCGAGCAGTGAGAGATTAAAAGAACTTTCTGCTTTGATAAAAGAGAAAATGAATAATTCAATTATGTTATGCTGTCCTGAAAACGAGGAATTTTTTGCTACCCAAGATTTTGAGAATGAACTTTTAGGTTTACTTGATCTTCATCCGATTAAAGAAGAAGCAGTAAATAGATTTGTAAAAGGGAACGAAGAATTAAGAATACTAAATCAACTATTAGAAAATAGTTCAATTAAAAAAATAGAGTACAATAAGAAGTATTTTTATTCTTTAACTGATGATTACAGGATTCAATTACAAACAATAAAATCATAACAATCTTGAGGAGCAAAAAATGGCAGCATTATCTGAAGAAGTAATTCATAAATTTAATGAACATGTTGGACCACTTGTATTTTCAACTGCTGATGCTAACGGCGTTCCTAATTCTATTTATGTAACATGCGCTTCATTGTACAATCCAGAGACCATTATTATTGCCGATAATCGTTTTGATAAGACAAAAAAGAACATATTAAATGGAAGTAAAGGCTCTCTCCTATTTATTACGGAGGAGAAAGTATCTTTCCAAGTAAAAGGTAGTATAGAATATCATACGAGTGGAGAATATTTTGATGATATGAAGAAATGGAATCCGACAAAATTACCCGGATATGCAGCTGCTGTAATAAAAATTGAAGAAATATATTCAGGAGCAACGAAACTATAAGTTAAGCACGAATAAACAATATGATAATATTTGGTCCCATACCGTCACGAAGATTAGGAAGATCACTCGGTATAAATAATATACCACCAAAGGTTTGTACTTATTCTTGTATATATTGCCAAATTGGTGCAACAGATACAATGACAATTAAAAGAAAAGCATTTTACTCCCCTACTGAGATATTTAATGAAGTTTCCGAGAAAATTAATCAGCTCAAGAAATCTGATGAAAAAATTGATTACTTAACCTTCGTCCCCGATGGAGAACCAACCTTAGATATAAATCTTGGGAAAACAATTCTTTTACTCAAGAAGCTTGGAATTAAAATCGCAGTAATAACTAACGCATCTTTATTATGGGATAAGGATGTTAGGAATGATTTATTGAATGCTGATTGGGTTTCAGTAAAGATTGATTCCATTGATGAAAAAATATGGGGAGCGATAGACAGACCACATGGACAATTAAAACTCCCAAAAATAATTGAAGGTATAGAAAAATTTTCACTCTCATTCAAAGGGGAACTCGTAACAGAAACAATGTTAGTAAAAGATTGCAAAGATAGTATTGAATCGCTAAAGAAAACGTCTCAAATAATAAAAAATATTAATCCAGCTCGAGCTTATATTTTGGTGCCTACTCGTCCTCCTGCAGAAAAGAATGTTGAAGTCCCTTCAGAAGAGAGCCTGAATAATGCTTATCAAATTTACAGCAGCGTTTTGAAGCATGTTGAATTAGTAAGCAATAACGAAGGGAATGATTTTAGCTATTCCAGCAATGCAGAGGAGGAATTATTGAGCATTCTCGCAGTACATCCGATGCGTAAAGATTCAGTGGAGATGTTTTTGGATAAAGCTAATACTAAATGGAATTTGATTGATGGCTTAATTGAAAAGAAAATTCTGAAAGAGGTGAAATATTTTGATGAAATATTTTTAATAAAGAATATTAAGTCGAAATTGGAGTAGCATCAGAATTAGGATTAAACATATTTATTATTTCTAAAATAAACAAAGGAGGCATTTATGCCTAACTTAGATAGAACAGGTCCACAAGGACAAGGAGCAATGACCGGCGGGAAAAGAGGTAGATGCGGAAACAATCAGACTGCACAAACCACACAAACAACCGAAACGAAGAAACAATCTGCTGAGAATACAACGATTGCAACCGGACTTGGACGAGGCTTAGGACGTGGCGGCAGCGCACGCGGAGGACGTGGTTTAGGAAACGGTAATGAACGAGGGAAAGGACGTCGTGGCGGTTTTGACAGGCAACAATGATTAACTAAATAAAAATGAAGTAAAATAAAAAAAGCAGTTCAATATTTTTTATTGAACTGCTTAGAATTGTTCAAAATATTACTTATAACATTAAATGTTTATTGTAAACCAACAAATATTTACATAAACTTTTTAAGAATTTGTTCGCATTTAGCTTTATAGTTATCTAGATCATATTTACCGGCTTTGTAACCTGTATAAACGTCATCAAATTTAACCTTAAAATCATCTCTTTGTTTTTCAGTGATTTTTTTATCTTCACATAATTTATTAGCTAAAACATAAAAAGGCAATAAATTTGTCATTTTTTCTTTATCGCCTTTCATTTTTAGAATGTCAGCTGCTGAACCACCTAATTGATTTGCTGCTAAATCCGATACTTTAGCTTGAGCGTCAGCCATTCCGTTATCTGCTAAATTCTGAAGTGTACTGCAACCTGTAACAATAATTACAGAAATTAAAAGTATAAATATTCTTTTGAACATAGTTTCTCCATATGTTTTTTTAACATCGTTAATAAATATGTAACATTTTGACTTTCAATTTTACCAATATCTAATTTAGCATACAAGATATAATTAAACTTGTATGCAATATTATATGATTAATCACTTTCCGTTTATGTGTCTATTATAATATCAATGGATAGAAAAAAGAAAAAAGCTTATATCCATTTTATTGAAGAGAATTAGTATCAACATCGAATAATAAAGAAATAATTAAGTAGAAAACGAGAAGAAATTATTTTTTTCAAAAACGTAGATTTACTGCTAATCCTTAAAAGAACACTCTCATCCACAGCTCAACTTTTTCTTTTATTTGTCTACTTCCAAATTCAGAATCCTCTTTTCCGATTAATGCCGAAGGCCAAAGAATAAACTCAATATTCGTTGATGGTTTGTAATTCAATGTTAGTGCGACTAAAAAACTCTTATCTGTTAAATTGTAGATCGTATATACCGAAGGAGTGAAATATAACCAATCAAATGGTTCGGGCTGAGTAATTTTTATATAAAGGTAATCCCGCATCAATGCACTGCTTTTAAAATAAGATTGATTAATGCCAATTGCTTGTTTTATAATTGCAGCGTCATTACTCTCTATGCTTCTTATTAAAAACGAATTATAATTTTCAAATTCATTACTTGTTAGTCCGGCATCGCTATGATAATATTCAGCAATAACTGTAGTATTTGTTTCCCCGAGATACCGCAATCCTATCAGGTAAGAAGATGCATTTACTTTTTCCTCAACTTCCCTATTGTCTCTAATATAGTAACGAGGGAGAGATCGATTAAAACTAAATTCTCCATGAACTTCGATATTCTCTTTTATGTTTGTAGAGAAATCAATTCCGTATCGTTTCTGATTCTCCTTACTGTAATAAGCCATCAGATCTATATCTGTATCCCAAAGGAGAAAAGAAGATTTAAATGCAAAATCTGTATTCTTTAGCTCTCCATATCTGCCGTTAATCAGATTATCAGGTGTAATAACAATTAGCTGAAGTGCCAATGATTGAAGCGCACCTGAAGGAAAGCTTTTGATATACTCAGCACTTGCGGAGAGGATTCCGCCTTGTGCTAATTCGGGATTCTCCGGGTCCTTTACCGAATTAACGAATCCAACTGGATTAAATGCATAACCTTTTCCCCAACTGTAAACGCGTTTACCGGCTTGCAGAGTTGTGGCGAATGATGGATTAAAGCTTGCGTACGCTTCGAACAGATCAAATCTTGCATCAGTATCGCTGTAATATGAGGCGTGTGTTTTTAGAACAAACCCTAGATCACTTGTTCGATATTCTGCGTTTAGATAAGGTTCTAATTTATATTGTGAAAGTAATGAAGACGATTGAAGATTGTTGAAAAATTGAAGTCTATATTGTGCTGATTTTTGATCCATATTGAACATATAATATTTCACATCGAGGTTGCCGCTCAATTCCAGCTTCTTTTCTTGTTCTGCCGGAGCATCATATTCATTTTCTTCTTGTGCAACGGCGACCGTCGATAATGCTAACATTAAAACGATAGTAAACCAACCGGTAAATTTCATTTTCTTATATCCCCTAAACGTCCCATATAACTTTGCGTAAATATTTCATCTGCAAATTGACGTTTTTTAATCGACTGATAAATCATTAAGGAGCGATAACCTTTATATAGCGGGCTGTATGTTTCGATAGTTGCCGGGCGAGTGAGTCCACCGCCGAAATTTTTATCATCCTTAAATTCTAAAGTTTTTATAAGCATTCCGCTCGCAGAGTATGCTTCTACTTTCCGTAATATTTTATCTGTTTTGGATACCCACATTTTTAATTTATCATACGTTACTGTTTTATTCTTTGCTTTGAGGTTAAGAATATACTCTTTATCGGTTCCATCTCCGTATAAGGCATCGTATTCAACCGAATATTCTAATTGCATAATATCGGCATTATTAAAAACTCCTCCGATAACCGATTGCAAGCTTGTAATACGAATTGGTCTATTTACGTTGGGGATATAAAGCCACATATTATCACCTAGACGCAACGTAGAACGTCCTTTTTCACTTGCAGGGGTAAGATAAAGCATAGCAATTTTATCATTTCCTTTTTTCACTGTATAAAAAGTAAATTCCTTCTTTGAACCGTCTGGCTCCTCATTTATAAGCTTACGATATGATTCGTAAGACGAGGGCATCAAATTATCATCAACTTCCTTTAATAATTTATTTGCATCTTGGGCAAAGAGTGATATTGTAAAAAGAAATACCAAACATAACGGACTAAATATTTTCGTTTTCATTAAGAATCCTTTCATGATTTATATGTGCATTAAATTAGATCAATTGCCACTGCCTCATGTATGCCCGAGTGCATCAACCGGTTCCATTTTAGATGCTTTATAAGCCGGTTGGAAGCTTGCAAGAATTGAGATGAACAAAACGATTATTGTTGTTGTTATCACTTCACCAGTTGGGATACTTGGATTGAGAGTAACATTCATTTGTCCAAACTTAAAATTGAGATTAGTCATACTCATCATTAAAAGAGATCCCACGGAGAGTATAACGCCAAAAACAGTGCTTAATAATCCCATTGCAAATCCCTCGATAATAAAGAGAGATAAAATTTTGCTTGGTGGTGTACCGATTGCTGCTATTGTTCCGATCTCGCCGATTCTCTCATAAACAGACATCGTCATTATATTAAGAATACTAACAAGAACAATCGATATTAAAATAA
>JBAYVI010000167.1:0-6824 GCA_041674625.1 Melioribacteraceae bacterium
TAATAACTTCATCAATTGCAGAACAGTTCTCAGCTAATTCACGCGTATACTCATTTACTAAAAAAGCGATTCGGGATTCGGGTAAATGTTTTTTAATCATCGAGGCAAGCGGGAGAGTTAAAATAAGATCTCCGATTCGATCTGTACGTGTTATTAATATATTAAGCCCGGACATTATAAAATCTGTTTTTTAATTTCATTTATACGTGCAAAATATTTCTCTGCATTTTCCGGTTTCTGCTCAATTAATTTTTTATAATGATTAATCGATTCGGAATAATTATTTTGTGAATAGAAAATCTCTGCGAGTGTTTCGGAATAGATCCCGCTTGCTGAGTATGAATCGGAATAATCGCCGGTAGTGGAAATATCTTTATCATCGGAGTATTTTATTTTCGCATTGCTGAGACGATTAGCCAATTCAACAAGATTATTATCGATTTCAAATTCATCTACGAATTTAGGACCTTTAAGAGCAGGCTGTGGAGGTGCTGATTTAATAATCGAATCAATAGCATTATTATAATACTCTAAAATTTTATCTGAACCGAGAAGTCGCGCACCTTTAGCTGCACTATCTTTTGCCTTAAATACATTCCCTGTGTTGGCAAGAGCAATTGCATAAACTAAATATGCAGTTGCATATTGGGGATATTTATTAATTCCTAATTCAAGTAACTCGATAGCTTTTAAGTAATTGCCGCAATCGACTTCATAAGCGGCGGCGCAACAAAATAATGGTGATGAATTTTTGTATTCAAAAATTAATTTTATTTTATCTATCGCAATATCTTTTGTATTAAAATTCACGCTTTCTTGCTTTGAGCTGCTTGTTTAAAGGATAGAAAACTGATACTGAAAAAACCGACAAAAAACATAAGTTGAAAAGGAATAGAACCAAACTCCATAAAATATATAGAAGCAAGAACACCAATAAAACAATAGATTGCAAGTATCATTTCTACATAAGCAGAACGGTCAACTTTTATATTTTTTCCATAGGTAGATTTTTTTGTTTTATCATTTTTATCCTGAACTTTGAATTTTGGTGTTCTTACGAACTCACTTTTATTACCGCGTAATCCTTCAACAACTGCACGGGTATTATTTAATGAAAGACCCATACTTCCAGCCATGAAAAGAGGGAAGAGTGCAATCTTTCTTCTCCAGTCTTCATAAACATCTCTTTGCGAATAAAAATAAAATGTAAATGAACTAACGAATGCTACTACAAACACAGCCATAAAATTAAAGAAGGTCCAATATGGCCCGGCGTTTTTTATAAATACTAGTGGTACATTCAAAATGCCTGCAAGAAGAATAAATGGGAAAACAATATTATTTGTTAAATGAAATGTTGATTGTAATTTAATTCTCAGCGGAACATCAGATTTCCAAACGAGGGGAAGAATTTTTTTACCGGTTTCGATAGCCCCTTTAGTCCATCTAAACTGTTGTGCTTTAAGAGCATTCATTTCCGCAGGGAGTTCAGCGGGGGTAGTATAATCGCGGAGATAAACAAATTTCCATCCCTTTAGCTGTGCACGGTAACTTAAGTCAAGATCTTCGGTGAGAGTATCGGAATGCCAATTACCTGCATCTTCGATACAATCTTTGCGCCATACACCGCCCGTACCATTGAAGTTAATAAAGAAGCCGGCACGATTGCGAACAGTCTGTTCGATAACAAAATGACCATCGAGTGCAAGGGCTTGAATACGTGTAAGAATTGAATAGTCTTCGTTCATATGTTCCCAGCGGGACTGAACCAATCCAATGTTATCATCCTTAAAATAAGGGAGTGTCGTCTTAAGGAAATCTTTTGGCGGAATAAAATCGGCATCGAATATACCGACATATTTACCTTTGGCAACGGCAAGTCCTTCTTTAAGTGCACCTGCTTTATACCCTGACCGATTAGTGCGATGAACATGCTTAATATCGTATCCCTCTGCTTGCTTTCTTTTTACTACTTCTGCAACATGATCTACCGTAGAATCAGTAGAGTCATCAAGCACTTGAATTTCAAGAAGTTCTTTCGGATAATCAAACTTACAAACAGCATCAATTAATCTTTCCGACACATCCATTTCATTATACATCGGAAGCTGAATAGTAACGATATCTTTGAACTCGTAATTAGGATCATTTTTTGGATTGTTTTTTATATACTTCCAATGATAAAAAACCATAATGAATCCGTGACTTCCGAATGTAAAGAGTACAATCATCGAAAGGATATAAATGACTAATATTATTTGATCAAAAACCATGATATTTATTTAACCTTATTAAAAATATTTTAGATTACGAATGATTACCAATTTGAAACAACGCCGAGAAGAATATCTTCGCTTATTTTATCGATAGCATCTTCAAATGCTTTGCGGCGAACCGTAGTAATATCGCCACCGACCGGATAATCTCCGTAATTAGAAAAAGAGCGATCGAATATTATAACCTTTTTAACCATATCTCTATAAATTACTTTTACGTTAATTGTAAGCCTTCTTTGAGTAACGGTCTCATTGCCCGACACGATTGCCGGTGCATCATTCAAAGAGAGAATTGTACAATCAATTATTGCATCAGCGTTATTTCTATCGGTTACTCTTAGTGTATTATCTTCTACAAGTTTTTGAATTGTCTTACGAGTAAATAGATCACTCATTTCGGCTTCGCCCGATCCGCTTTGGTCTTTGAATACGGGAATGGCGACAGTCTTTAAATGCGAAGGCACAGATGCCCCGGTAAATGAATAACTGCACGCAGTCATACTAATTAACAGTATAAATGGAAATATATATTTAAGATATATCATAATCTCTAATTTTTCGGTAAAGTGTGCGTTCATTAATCTTTAATAATTTAGCGGCTTTCCGCTTGTTGTTTTTTGTAAAATTAAGAGCATTTATAATAGCTTGTTTTTCTAATGTTTCCAAAGGAATTATCTCATTAATATCGTGCGAATGAAAATTATTATATGATGTATATTCAGGATTATTTTTTTCAGCCAAAGATTTTAGATCTAAAAGATCTTTTTTTATTTCCAATAATGCTCTAAAGATTAATTCTCTATCCACCGATTCGGATGGCTTCTGAAGAAATACCGGAAGATTGCGGTCATCGTGATTTTCAAAATTTGTAAATAATGGAATGAAAGAATTTTTGTCTAGCTTTCCGCTCCGAGATAATGCAACTGCTGTTTCAATTATATTTTTTAATTCTCTTACGTTTCCGGGAAATGAATAATTATATAGTAAATCAATTCCATCTTCCGTAATCTCGGGCGGTGAAATTTTATTTTGATTAGAATAATTATTCAAGAAGAGATAGATAAGTTCGATAATATCCTCTCTTCGATTCCTAAGGGGAGGGATATTTAGAGTAACAGCTTTAAGCCGGAAATAAAGGTCATTTCGGAACCTGCGTGAATCGACTTCTCTTTGCAGGTCCTTATTCGTTGCAGCAATAATACGTACATCAACTTTAGTAAGTGTCTCACTTCCGATTCTCATAAATTCTTTTGTTTCAAGCACACGTAGAAGTTTTACTTGAGTAGTAAGAGGGAGTTCACCAATCTCATCTAAGAAAAGAGTACCACCATCAGCGATTTCAAAATAACCCTTTCGGTCTTCATGCGCTCCAGTATAAGAGCCTTTTTTATGACCGAAGAGTTCGCTCTCTAAAAGTGTTTCGGGGATAGCGCCGCAATTAACACTAACCAATTCTTTGTTTGATCTAATGCTTGAGCCATGAATAGCACGTGCAAAAACTTCTTTGCCCGTTCCGCTTTCGCCTGTTATGAGAACAGATATATTGGATTCGGCAACTTGCATAGCAATATCCACAAGGTCTTTAATCTCCTTGGACTTGCCTACGATATTAAATTTTTTTTGAAATTCTGATACGGTCATTTTATTCTTCTATTGGAATTATTCTTCCATAGATTCTATGATTATCTTTAAGGTAATCTAAAATTATTTTACCGTCATCTTCATTCTTAAATCTTCCGATATAGACGACATTAAAATCAGCACCTCCGACATATTTAACTCCAAGCTTTGAGTAATAACCATCTTTTTTAAATCTATCAGAAAGCTTCTTAGCATTATCTTCGTTTAGGAATGCACCTGCCTGAATAGTAAAATTATCATTTACTGAATCATTAAGATTGGGGAGTACTGGTTCCTGCTTTTTGATAATAGGAGTAGGAGTTTTAGCCAAAGTATCTTTCTTAGCTTCTTGAATTATAGGCGAACCACTTTTTGGTGTTGTTTTTATTGGGGGTACACTAACTGTGGGCTTCTCGTTAGTTTTAGTCGGAAGTTTGGATTCAGTTTTTGTAGAACCTGTTTCATCAGATTTAGCTGAAGATAATTTTTCTAAAGCTGCACTGCTCTTTTTAAGTAAATCCACAGGAGCAGTAGAATTGGTACCCACTACCGGTTTTTCTTGAACAGGTGCTTGAGTGAGAGCTAATGTTTCACTTTCAGGAATACTTCTATCACCAATCTTTATATAAGGAGAATTTGGATAATCATACTTAAGCTTATCCATATACCCTTTTGCTCGTTCATAATATCCAATTGAATAGTAGTAAGAGAAAATTCTATAAAGCGAAGCATCAGCATATTTGCTATTGGGAAATCTTTGAGCAACGGTAGCATATTTTTTAACAGCAACAGTTCCATCTTTTGTAAGCACTCCATCAAGGAACATTACAGAAGGATCATTCGGGAAATCAGTTTTGTAACTTTGTAGTATAGAATTTGCTGCTTCAACATCCCCACGCTCGATCAATTTTAATGCGGGTGTAATATCTCTTTCTTGCGCCAAAAGAGGCAAACAAAATAGAATCGTAAAAATCAATAAATGTCTAATCATTAAATAGTATTCAATTTTAGTTTTTTAATCATCTATTAATATAGTGATTTATGACAATATATTGAAATACTATACTAATATATTGTGAGGCAGAATAATAATTTATTATCTTTGAAAATCTAAAAAGGATACACCGAATGGGAGATATTGATTTTCGGCAGATTGAAAAAAGAAAAAGATTCATCTTTTCAGTTATAACTTTTATAATTATACTTGTTGTCTTAAATGTTGTAATGTATTTTATGCTCAACCTGGGATAATCTTTTCAAAACAAACATCAACAGCATTAAACTTATATAGATAGAAAGCAACAAATGAATAAAAATAATGTGTATATAGAAACTTATGGATGTCAAATGAACCTTGCCGATACAGAATTGGTAATGGGCATTTTACAAAATAAAGGATATAGTTTAACTAACGAAATAACCGAAGCAAATGTAATCTTACTTAATACATGTAGTATCAGAGATAATGCAGAGCAAAGAATTTATGGACGGCTCGGCAATCTTAAAAAATATAAAGAAGGAAAACAATCGGCAGTAATCGGTATCTTGGGTTGTATGGCAGAGCGATTAAGAAAGAACTTAATTGAAGACAAAAAGATGGTTGATATAGTTGTAGGTCCAGATGAATACCGCCGTTTACCTGAATTTCTTGATGGAGCTTTTGCAGGCGAAAAAGGAATTGGAGTAAAACTATCCCGCACAGAAACTTATGATGATATTCTTCCATTTAGAGAAGAGGGGCTTTCTGCTTGGCTCTCAGTAATGCGAGGGTGCGATAAGTTCTGTACTTATTGCGTAGTACCATTCACACGCGGAAGAGAAAGAAGCCGTTCATTAGAATCGATCATTCCTGAAATAAAAAATCTTTCCGAAAGAGGGTTTAAAGATATTACACTTCTCGGACAGAATGTAAATTCATATAATGATAACGGTAATGATTTTGCTGACCTACTTGCTTCGTGTGCAGCAATCGATAGGACAATCCGTTTCCGTTTCTCAACTTCTCATCCGCAGGACTTATCCGATAAACTATTATATACAATAGCCGATAATGAAAATCTTTGTAATTACATTCATCTTCCTGTACAGTCGGGTTCTAATAGAATTTTGGATTTAATGAATCGCACATATTCGATAGAACATTATTATGAGCTGATAGACAAAGCGAGAAAAATAATTCCGGGTGTTAGTTTCTCAACGGATATTATTTCGGGATTCCCGACCGAAACTTATGAAGATCACATTGCAACACTTGATGTAATGATGAAAGTTCGTTATGATGGAGCTTATATGTTTAAGTATTCTCCACGAGAAGGGACGAAGGCTTTCAGTATGGAAGATAATATTGATGAAGAAACTAAATCGAAAAGATTGAGTGAGATAATTGATCTTCAACAAAAAATCTCTTTTGAAATAAATCAAGAGATGATAGGTAAAGTAGAAAAAATTCTTATCGAAGGGGAGAGTAAAAAATCTGAAGATTTTTTAGCCGGAAGAACTGATACGAATAAAGTAGTTATTATCCCTAAGCAAGAGGGAATGAAAAAAGGAGACTACGTTACAGTAAAAATTAATAGAGCAACAAGCGGCACCTTATTTGCGGATCAAATCTTAGATAAATTTGGTGATGAAAGAGGAAGTAATAACGGAGATTTAATTTCGGGTAAGATTGTTGGTAGTAACGCCGACTTAAGAGGAGATAGAATTTGACACAAAATATAAAGTTAGAAGAAGAGAAAAAAAGAGCAGCAGAAAAAGCAGTCGATTATATTAAGTCTGGTATGATTGTGGGTCTTGGAACAGGCAGCACTGTTAAATATGCATTGGAAAAAATTGCAAAATTATTAGGAGAAGAAAAACTAAAAGATATTATAGGAATACCTACATCAAAGCAGACCGAAGAAAGAGCAATAGAATTAGGAATACCGA
>JBAYVI010000168.1:0-6796 GCA_041674625.1 Melioribacteraceae bacterium
AAGAAAAAAAATTTCTATTTTTTAAGTGAAATTTATTTCATACACAAAAGAAAGGAAAAGCACAATGGCAATGACAAAAGGTCAAATCTTAGACCATTTAGCAAAGAAACTCACCATTACAAAAAAACAAGCTGGTGTTTTCTTGGACGAATTTGTGCAGTTAGCTTACAAAGAAGCCAAAAAAGAATTTGTAATTCCGGGCTTAGGTAAATTATTACTTGTAAGCAGAAAAGCCAGAAAGGGCAGAAACCCTGCAACAGGCGAAGCAATCAAAATTCCTGCTAAAAAAGTTATAAAATTCAGAATTGCAAAAGCAGCTAAAGATGCAATCCTCCCTGCAAAAAAGAAATAGTTGTTAAATTAGATTAGTATTTTTAAGCCCGTTATATTAACGGGCTTATTTATTTTAAATGTTTCTTTACCTTTAATCAAGACAACTACTTTATGGCAAAAGACTTTAGCTTAAGCAAATCCTCATATATCAAAGGATTACAATGCGAGAAACAACTCTATTTATATAAACATTCTTATGATCTTCAAGACAAGATTACCGAAATGCAATTGGCTATATATAGAAAAGGAACAAGTGCCGGGATACTTGCTCAAAGTCTCTTCCCCAATGGAATCGATGCTTCTTCAAGTTCTCATTTTCAATATAAAGAAGGAATTGAAAAAACTTACCAATTGATGCAAAATCAAAATCAGACAATTTATGAAGCCACCTTCCTTTATAATGGGATTGTGGTTATAGCCGATATTATTGTTAAGCAGGGAGATACAATCAACGTCTATGAAGTAAAAAGCAGCACTTCTATTACCAATGTAATAATTAACGATGCTGCTATTCAATATCACGTTATAACAAACTCAGGGTATCGGGTAAATGATTTTTTTATAATACATATAAACAAAAATTATATGCTCGAGAATGAATTAGATATTAATTCTCTTTTTGTTAATAAATCTGTAAAACAAAAAATTAAATCGCTTCAAAAAAATGTTCGCAATAATATTATACACTTTAATGAACTATTAACACAACCAGAAGCACCACAAATAAGCATAGGTCCACATTGCACAACTCCATATCAATGTAGTTTTATCGGTACGTGTTGGAAAGACGTTCCCCCATATTCTATATTTAATATTGCCGGATTATCGCAAGAGAAAAAATTCGATCTTTATTATAAAGGGATAACAGAATTAAAAAATATTCCTAATAATTATCCGCTTTCTCCAATGCAATGGCAGCAAGTAAATAGTGAAATGAAAGGTGAGAAAGTAGTTAAAAAAAAAGAGATAAAAACATTTCTAACAAAATTAAAATATCCATTATACTTTCTCGATTTCGAATCATTTCAACCGGCTGTACCTATATTTGATAAATCAAAACCATATCAGCAAATTCCATTTCAGTTTTCTTTGCACGTTCAAATTACCGAAGAGGCACAATTAAAGCATTATGAATTTCTTGCTGAACCGGGGAGTGATCCAAGAACTAAATTAGCGGATGCTTTGATTCCATTGATTGGTACGAATGGTAGTATTGTTGTTTATAACAAAGTTTATGAAGTAAGTATTCTAAATAAAATAGCGACAGACTTCCCCGAATATGCTGAAGATATAGAAAATATATTAAAAATGATTGTGGATTTAATGGAGCCATTTGAAAAACGTTTTTATTATTCTCCCGATTTAAAAGGGTCGTATTCAATTAAATATGTATTACCCTCTTTAGTGCATGAATTAAGTTATGCAGGGTTAGCAATTAAAGAAGGAGGCGAAGCATCGCTTTTCTATGAACAATTACTACATGAGGAAGATTACAGAAAGATAGAATCAGTTAAAGAAGCTCTCCTCCGTTATTGCGAACTCGATACTCTCGCAATGGTGAAGATAGTTGGGAAGCTAAGAGAATTGATTGAAAATTAATCCACTGCCCAAAAGCCCTTATTATTTTCACGAGCGTAACGGAGACTTTCTCTAAAGCGTTCTTCGTATTTTACGTTTGGCGGATAAGTAAGAATATTAGCAAAGCCCTCTCTTACTAAAAGATCATTAAGCATCTGTCCATCGTTTAAATAAATATATGCAAGAAGTCTTCCATATTGATCCCGCTCTCTTACATCAAATTCGATACGGATTGCATCGCCCGGATTAAGAATCGATTTAAGATATTTTGTAGCACGGATGCCCATCTTCTTAATCTCTTTTACGTCAGTATTGGTACGCTTAGCGTCCTTCTTTGCTTTACTATTAATGCGCGATTCGGGAGTATCAATACCGATTAGTCTTACTTTTTCCTTGCGTCCTTCTAAAAGAATCTCGATAGTATCGCCATCGACAATACGTGAAACCAAAACTTCGTTTTCTGATCGTTTACTGCAGGAGTAAGTTATAAGCAACAGAAATAATATGTAGGAATAAAACGCCGATCTTTTCACAATAACTAACCCCGTCCAAAGTAAATTCTCTTAGTTAAGAACTATTATATCTTAACCATGATTTAAACTAATAATATTTTTTGAAAAGATAGCAAAAAAATAATAAATCATTATATTAAATTTGATCTGCTCACTTATATATGCGACAATCTCATCTTTCCTATAAACCTCTCGAACGGAGTTGCATTGAACTTCTGTCGCTTAATAAAATGATTTCTCATGTTTATCCCTTAGATGCTGTTGCAATTTCGAACTCATTCTCATTTAGATTATACCTTTTAATAAAATATTCTTTGGTGAATTTTATTCCCATTTGAGTCAGCTTCACGTCCCTATCGGCTGATTCTTCAATTACATTCTCCTTCCGCATAAAACGAATTCTCGGAGACTCAACGCCGCCATAATTAAGCCGAACATAAAACTCAAAAAGTTTATTGAATGCTTTCTCCACCATCTTTTTATCTGATATACCTAAATATTCTAATAGTTCTTTATGAATCTCGCTCGATTTATAATTACCATATTTTTGCATCTCGGTTGTAAGTGTTACCGATAGTATTGCCTTCGATATTTCACGGTTATGAAAATTAACAAGATTCTCAAAAAGTCCGCCAACATCATTTTTAGGATTCTCGATAAAATCTACAAGCGTACCTTCTTTCATCACAGAGATATTGCTATCTATCATATCACTTAATTGATTCAGTAATGTTTCTTTCTCTTCTTCGGTAGCGGCGGGTGGATATTTTCCGACTAAAAACGGAACGCCATATCGCTCGGTAAGTAACTGCCATTGCCTTAAAACTTCCCGCTTAAAAATTACACTCCAATAGCATCTGCTTAATAATTTCTCCCCATAAGGATTATCGAAAGTCGGTTTATTCTGAATCAGAATAAATTTATAATCGGGCAGAGTAGTGCCTTTATCAAAAAAGAAAAATCCATTACTGCTTTCCCTTAATCGAATCTGATTCATATCATCGAAAAAGAAATACTCCTGCGGGCGATCGAGTATATCTATCGGCATTAGTTTTCCATTAATCATTTTCCAATAAATTTCTCCGACAGAGAATCCATAAAAAATCGAATCAAGAAAACCGGATATGATTTTTGAAGTCTCCATACTCTTCATAATTGATATTATTTCATTAAGAATTTCTTTATCCCCCGTGGAATCAATCTCATAATCCATCTGCATGACCTGCATTTTGCGTTGCTGCGAAGCGGCTACTACGTGCGGATCATTCATAATATCTCGCAAGATGCTATAGTCATAATTATTTTCGCTCAATATTTTATCCGGATCAGCAAGTGCGGTATTGATACGGCTATAAGGAGAAATCCTATCACGTGTAATATAGGGGGAAGTCAAAACTAATTTTGTGTTCGTCATTTTATCACCTTTATTTATTTATAAATATTTATAATTTTTTATACCCTCTATGTTTTGGAGGGGAATGTTTAATAGAAACTATACTCGAATTGAAATCCGTATTCTGCGGAATATTTTTAGCATAATTAAGAAACTGAACCATACTATCTAACTGGTCATCGAATTGGCAATTAGGAAACTCTTCGCACTCATAAATAAAATCGTTTATCCATACGGCATCTTTTTTAAGGATTACTTTGTGCGCTTCCAATATAGGGGTAACGGCATTACAGCGCGCTGTCTTATCTTTATCCACTTTTATTCGTTTTACCGGAATGCGTGTATTCGATTCGAGCTCTTGAATAAGACTAATGCCACTCCCTTTGTCTTCCACGATTACTTCGATCGGTTTATATTTTTCGTAAAGCTCAATAAACTTTTTCTTGAGTTCCGGAAATTCGACCCTCTGCCGCCAAACATCTAATAGCAGATAATTATTATTTGTAATAGCCCAAGTCGTGCAGACAGAGTAATCGTTCTCTTCTGATTTTTTAAATGCGGTATCCCAGCTCTGAATAATCTTTACCGAAGCGGGGAATGATTCAGGGATTTCGTTGAATACCCAATAGGAATTTTTAATTATTCCTTCACCTTTATGGTCAATAAATTTTCCATAGATTTCTTGTTTGCGAAGTGCAGGCGAAAGATCTGCTTCGAGTTGTTTTACTTCTTCCTTATCCAATAATGGATTTTCGTAACTCGAATAGTTAAATGCTTTCCATTGCTTTCCATCTTTTTCTCCTTTCTGAAATAAATCGTAGAAAAGATGCTTTTCTGCTCGTTTATTAAATTTCCCTTTTGGTGTTCCTCCGATTATTACGTTTGCTTTATAATCCATAACCATCGGACGGATCGATTCATTCCAGAGATTAGAATCATTAAGTATAATGCCCGCTTCATTGAGTATGATAAGCTCATAGCCGAAACCTTCAAGATTTTGCGGACGGTCGGCACTCCTAAAATCGCATATAGAATTAAAAACACTTAGTTCACTTCTGCTTTGGAGATATTTCCAATCGTCTTTTTTGAGGAGTTTTAGTACAGGCATAAAATAGCGAAAGAAATAACGTTGGATATTTGAATAGGTAGTATCGACCCAAAGGACGTGTTCCGTTCCTTCAATCATCTTTTTAACTGCATAAATTGCTAATCCTCTTGTAAGACCGAAGCGTCTCCCTTTAGCAATTATTTTGAATCGTGATTTGTTTTTTATTAAAAGTTCTTTCTGCACTTTATGCAGCATCTTTTCAGCTACTTTCCCTATATCAAGTCTTTCCTGCTCAATATTTTCTTTATTCTTTTTCATCGCCGTAATATTTAATTATACGGTTGCAAATAAATATGTTATGATGATTAGTTCAATAGATGACGAAAGAATTTTGCGAAGTGAAGAGCATGGGGCTAAAAATTATCTAAATTAGTACATTATAAAACAAAAGCTGCCCTTTAGGGGCAGCTTCGTTATATAATCTATTTCTAAAAACAAAACTACTTATCATGTACCTGCAGAATAATCGGTAAGATATTTTTCCTGCGCTTTTGTTAGTTTATCTATTTTATATCCCATCGTACGTAACTTGATACCAGCAATCTCTTGATCCTGCTCTACTGATATATCAATTACTTCCGGATCGAGTTGAATGCCCTGTTTATCATATTCTGTAAGACGTAACTGCGACATAAATTGATTAGCAAACGACATATCCATTACCTCTGATGGATGCCCTTCGGCTGCAGCAAGATTAACTAATCTACCCTGTGCAAGTAGATATACTTTTCTCCCATCCTTTAATGTATATTCTTCGTTATTTGTTCTAACGGTTCTTTTGCCTTTAGCTAATTTTTCGAGCTGAGGAATATTAATTTCGCAATCATAATGTCCGGTATTACAAATAATAGCACCTTCTTTTAATGATTTGAAATGTTTTTCGATCAACACATCTTTTACACCCGTTGCTGTAATAAATACATCGCCAACTTTTGCAGCTTCATCCATTGTCATTACAGTATGGCCATCGAGTGTAGCTTTCAAGGCGGCTGTGGCTTTTACTTCTGTAACGATTACATTAGCACCAAGTCCGGCAGCTCTCATAGCAACACCCTTTCCGCAATGACCGTAACCGGCAACTACGAAATTTTTACCCGCAAGTAAAATAGATGTGGCTCTAAGGATACCATCTAATGATGATTGACCTGTACCATAAACATTATCGAAATCCCATTTCGTTTCAGCATCATTAACTGCAATTACAGGATATAATAATTTACCATCATCAGCCATAGCTCTTAGACGGTGAACTCCGGTTGTTGTTTCTTCTGTACCGCCAATAATATTTTCAGCTAATTTTGGATATTTATTGTGAACAGTAAAAATTAAATCCGCACCATCATCAAGTGTAAGATTCGGTTTCATATCTAAGGTGCGATCTATTGACCAATAGAAATCTTTTACTGATTGTCCGTGCCATGCATAAATTTCAGTACCGTTTTTAGCGAGTGCTGCTGCTATTTCATCTTGAGTCGAAAGTGGATTACATCCGCTCCAACTGATTTGAGCACCAGCGGCACTAAGAGTCTCGATTAATACTGCTGTTTCTTTTGTTACGTGAAGACAGCCTGCAATCTTATATCCTTTTAACGGTTTTGTCTTAGAATATTTTTCTCTTAAATGCATCATTACGGGCATTCTTGATTCAGCCCATTCGATTTTTTTCCTTCCTTCATCGGCTAATTTTAAGCTCTTTACCTTATATTTTCCAGCTTTAGAATCCATGTTACTCCTTTATATTTTATTTTGCATATTTCTTAAATACATTTACTAAATCCAATTGTTCCCATGTAAAATCTTTATCGTTACGTCCGAAATGTCCATAAGCGGCAGTCTTGGTATAAATTGGTCTTCTTAATTTTAATCTCTCAA
>JBAYVI010000169.1:0-6711 GCA_041674625.1 Melioribacteraceae bacterium
AAAAACCATAATTGGTATTATTGCTGTTCCATTTCTATTCGTACTTGTATTCTTTTTTGTTGGCAGGTTTCTTACTTCCAAATTCATCGATAATAATATAGCCTATATTAAAGGGCTAAGCTCATCTAATCTTGTAACTATGGATTCAACTCAATTTAATTCGCTCCCTTTTCCTGTTCAAAATTATCTTAAACACTCCATTACTGATTTCACACAAACAACGAAGGCAGTTTCATTTAAAGAAAATGGATTTATAAGAACAGATGAAAAATCGAAATGGCAGGGGATGACAGCGACACATTTTACATCGACGGTCGAACCGGTATTTTTCTGGGATGCCGATATTAAAATGAATTCTCTTTTTGGTGTTCGTGCTCTCGATTCATACCAAAAGGGGAAAGGCAATTTAGTAGTCAAATTGTTTTCTTCGATTAACTTATCAACTGCAACTTCAAATGAGATTGATGAAGGCTCTTTTCTTCGTTACGCAATTGAAACTGTCGCCTATCCTTCGGTCTATCTTACAAATAAAAATATTGAATGGGAAGAGATTGATTCACGGACTGCTAAAATGAGGATACACGATCGATACTATTCAGGCGAATTGATTTTTCATTTTACTAATGAATATGATGTTGAAAGAATAACTTGCAAACGATATATGACAACTACCAAAGGCGCAGAACTGCAAGACTATACAGCAAAATTAAGCAAGCATGAAACAATTGATGGATATCGAGTGCCAACTTATCTCGAAGCGATTTGGAATCTACCGGGAAAAGATTTGGAAGTAATTAAAATGGAGCTTTCGGGATTTAGATACGAGTAGATAAGAAAACAGTTATACACATTTAATCGAAACACTAATTTTTGTTTTCAATACCGGTAGAGTGGTAATCGGCAAAAAATGAAGGAATTAATGAACAATTCTGAAATTGTAAAAGAGATCTTAGAAGAATTTAAAAAGAATTTTTCTCAGAAAAATCTTGATGGAATGAGACGCTTCGGGATTAATGTTGAGAATGGATTTGGAACGTCATCACTGTTTTATAAAACATTGGCAAAAAAATATAAGAAGAATCATGAAGTGGCATCTATGCTATGGGAAACGGGAGTACATGATGCGCGCATTTTAGCCGGAGACCTTGCAGAACCTAAGAAGCTTACTATTAAGCAGATGAATCAATGGATGAGTGATTTTAATTCTTGGGATATATGTGATAGCACTTTGATGCGGTTATTTAATTATTCTCCTTTTGCTTATGACCTTGCATTTAAGTGGGTCAATCAGGAAAGTGAATTTCAAAGACGTGCGGGGTTTGTTATTATGGCGGCACTTTCAGTTCATGATAAAAAAAGAGTGGACAAAGATTTTATTTTATTCTTCCCTTTGATTAAAAAATATAGCACAGATGAAAGAAATTTCGTAAAGAAGGCGATTAACTGGTGCATCCGCCAAATCGGCAAAAGAAATATAGAACTAAATAAAGCGGCAATTAATCTCTCTGAGGAGTTATTATTATCGGAAAGCAAATCAGCTCAATGGATAGCGAAGGGCGCGCTCCGCGAACTCACAGATAAGAAGTATAAAGAGTATGCCTTAAGAAGAGGTGAGAAACTAATGAAGTAACTTTTTTTATTATTATCAGTCTAAATACATATCGTTTGAATTTTTCATTATACGAGATTGGAATTTTCAAGCGGAAAAATAATAGTTAAGTGAAATGATATTATAATGTATTTATCAAAACAAGAAACAGGAGAACTACCCGTGAAAAAATTTATAATAATTCTATTATTAATTCCTGTCATTATTTCGGCGCAGTCGATTGACCAAAAGATTAATCAATTAGTTACAAAATATTACGAGGCAGGTAAATTCAATGGCTCAGTATTAGTCGCTCAAAATGATAAAGTAATATTCAAAGGAGGTTTCGGCGAAGCAAATATGGAATGGAACATTCCAAATGCCCCAAATACAAAGCACCGCATAGGCTCTATAACAAAACAGTTCACATCTTTTATAATTATGAAACTCGTTCAGGAAGGTAAAATAAAAGTAACCGGACTCCTTTCCGATTATCTTCCATATTATAGAAAAGATACAGGTGCAAAGGTTACAGTAGAGCATCTGCTTACTCACACATCCGGAATACCGAGCTATACCGCACGAGAGGATATGGAAAAAATCGGAATGGAAAATATACCGGTAGAAGAATTTGTAAAAAAATATTGCAGTGATAATTTATCATTTGAGCCGGGAAGCAAGTTTCTTTATAATAATTCTGGCTATTTTATTCTCGGAGCAATTATTGAAAAATTAACAGGAATGACATACGAGGAGGCACTTCATAAATATATACTTGATCCACTCGAATTAAAAGATACCGGTTATGATACATATAGTAAAATAATTCCAAACCGTGCAACAGGATATACAAGAACAGCAGTAGGTTTCAAAACCGCACCTTATCTTGATATGTCCGTGCCTTATGCGGCAGGTTCGATGTATTCAACAGTAGAAGATCTTTATAAATGGGATTTATCGCTAAAGACTGAAAAACTTCTTCCGGCAAAATATATGGCTGAATTATTTAAGGCTCGTATAGACGCGCGTGGTCAAAAATATGGTTATGGCTGGATGATAAATAGAATGATTTCTCCTGATAATAAAGACAGTATTACTTTAATAGCTCATGGTGGAGGAGTAAATGGATTTAGCTCTTATAATATGAGAATAATCGAACCTGGTTATGTCGTTACTATTGCAGATAATGCAACAGGAAGTAATCAAGTGGAAATAGCTAATCTTATTCTCGGTCTTCTTTACGATAAAGATTACAAAAATCCTACAAAGAGATTAATCCCATTAATATATAATGCAATTGATGAAAATGGAATTGAAAACGGTATTAATCTTTTTAATGAATTAAAAAATGATAAAGATAATTTTTCATATACGGAAAGCGATATAAATCAATTAGGATATTTACTAATTGAAGAGAAAAAATTAGACGAAGCAGTAAAAATTCTTGAATTAAACACCACACTATTTCCAAAATCTTCCAATGTATGGGATAGTTATGGGGAAGCTCTACTAAAAAATGGCGAAAAAGAAAAAGCTATTACTAATTTCAAAAAGTCGATTGAATTAGACCCGCAGAACAGTCCGAGTTATGCTCATCTAAAAGAAATAGGTATAGAAATAGAAAAAAAATCAGACTTAGCACTGCCCATTGAAAAACTAAAAGAATATGTAGGTAAATATCAGATTGCACCCAATTTTATTTTAGAAATAATGGTTGAAGATGGGAAGCTGCTTACACAAGCTACGGGACAACCAAAATTTGAAATATTCTGTTCAGATGTTGATAAATTTTACTTAAAGGTAGTGGATGCAAAAGTCGAATTTATTAGGGACGATAATGGAAAAGTAAACTCATTAACTTTGTATCAATCGGGGAAGGTAATTCCGTGTAAAAAAATCGAGTAAAATCAGTAAATTTTAAAACCTTTCGGTGGACTGATGCGTCTTAATAGTAATTTCTATTTTTAATTATTTTTAAGGTGTATCATGTTCTCCAAATTCAAATCTATAATTACCTTTTCACTTACAATATTAATATTATTATCAACAACGGGATTCATTATGCTAAATGAAGGTGGCTCGGGCTTCGATACGAGTCAAATAAACAAATCAGTAAAACCGCAGGACAATTTTTATGAATTTGCAGTAGGGAACTGGCTTAAAAACAATAAAATACCAGACGAATATAGCCGTTGGGGGTCATTTGAAAACCTTGCCGAGATGACAAATGAGCAGATAAAAGAGATTCTCGTAATGGCTTCTTCAAAGCAAGATTGGCAGGTTGGTTCTGCTAATCAGAAAATCGGCGATTTTTATGCCACAGGTATCGATTCCGCACAGATTGAGAAATTAGGAATAAAACCACTCCTTCCTGAGTTGAATGACATTGATAAAATAAAAACAAAGGACGATTTAGTAAAAATGATCGGGTACCTTCATTCACGTGGAGTGAGTGTACCATTCGGATTTTATGCTACAATCGATTCAAAAAAGAGCAATATGAACGTTGCTGAATTAAGTCAAGGTGGCGTAAGTCTTCCTGATGTAGAATATTACACAAAAGACGATGCTCGTTCAAAAGAGATTAGAGAAAAATATTTAGTTTATGTAAAGGAATTGCTTCAATTATCTGGCGTTCTTGCCGAAAAAGCAGAAGCTAATGCTAATACAATTATGGAATTAGAAACCCGCTTAGCAAAATCATCTTTCACACGCTTAGAAAACCGTGATCCGGAAAAAACCTATAATAAGATGACTATTCCCCAATTATCAAAAATGACTGGTTCATTCGATTGGAATTTATTCTTCACTACACTTGATATAAAAAATCCGGGTGTTGTGGTAGTAGAACAGCCAAGATTTTTCGAAGGACTTGCAGGAATGTTTAATGATGTCTCAATTAATGATTGGAAAGTATATCTAAAATGGCATCTATTAAATGGAGCATCGAACTATCTTAGCAGCGATTTCGTAAATAAACGTTTTGATTTTTATGGTAAATTTTTAACTGGAGCTAAAGTTCTTCAGCCAAGATGGAAAAGAGTATTGCAGGCTACTGACAGATTTATGGGCGAATTAGTCGGCGAAAGCTATACTGACAAATATTTCCCTGCCGAATCAAAAGCCAAAGCAAAACAGATAGTAGAAAATTTATTAGTTTCTATGGGTGAAAGAATTAATGGACTTGAATGGATGAGTCCGGAAACTAAAGCAATGGCATTAAAAAAACTTAGTACATTCTCTGTAAAGATCGGTTACCCTGATAAATGGACAGATTATTCAGCACTTGAAATTAAACGTGACACATATCTAAAAAACGTTGTAAGAGCAGCGCAGTGGACTAAAAAAGATAATTTATCAAAAATAAATACGCCAGTTGATGAAACAGAATGGGGAATGAGCCCGCAGACAGTTAATGCATATTATTCACCAAATAGAAATGAAATTGTATTCCCAGCTGCAATTTTACAGTTTCCATTTTTCAATCCTAATTCAGACGATGCAATTAATTATGGCGGTATGGGAGCAGTAATCGGACACGAAATTACACACGGCTTCGATGATCAAGGAAGAAAATATGACGCTAATGGAAATATAAAAGAATGGTGGACTAAAGAAGACGGCGAAAAATTCCAAGAGAGAGCTGATAAATTAGCTGATCAATATAGCAGTTATACTGCAATTGAAGATTTTCATGTTGACGGAAAACTAACAATTGGTGAAAACATTGCTGACTTAGGCGGACTTACGGTTTCGTATAATGCTTTCAAAAAAACCGAGCAATATAAAAAGGGAGAAATGATAGATGGATTTACTCCTTCGCAAAGATTCTTCTTATCATGGGCACAGGTATGGAAAAACAACATCCGTGATGAAAACTTAAAATTAAGATTAAAAACTGATGTACATTCACCGGGCAAATATCGCGTATTAGGACCGCTTGCCAATATGCCAGAATTTTTTGCTGCCTTCGATGTAAAGGAAGGTGATGCAATGAGAAACAGTGGCGATAAATTAGTGAGAATCTGGTAAATAAAAATTAATAGATAAATAAAGAATTTCCTTATTTTATAATAAACAAACACGGGAGTTTAATGCACGCATTAGAAATAAAGAATCTATCTAAAACGTTTGGATCGCTTAAAGCTGTGGATAATGCATCGTTCACAGTGCCGGAAGGAAGTATCTTCGGTTTGATCGGGCGCAATGGTGCGGGGAAAACAACCACCATCAGAATGATGATGAATATCTATCTGCCCGATAGCGGAGAGGTAATTTTACGCGGCACTAAAGTAGGGCAGGAGTTTAAAGATAAAGTTGGTTACCTACCCGAAGAGCGAGGTCTTTATAAAAAGATGAAAGTCCTTGAAACACTTCTTTACTTTGCCGAACTAAAAGGGAAAAGCGGCAAAGAAATAGAGAAGAAAGCAATCCAATATCTAAAGAGATTCGATCTTTATGATAGAAGATTATCTAAAGTGGAAGACCTGTCAAAAGGCAATCAACAGAAGATTCAATTTATCGCTACTGTATTGCATGACCCTGATTTTATTATTCTTGATGAACCTTTTTCAGGTCTTGATCCTATAAATACAAATCTCCTAAAAGAGATAATCCTTGAAATGAAACAACAGGGAAAAGTAATTATTTTTTCCACTCACTTAATGGATTTTGCCGAAAAAATGTGCGATCATATTGCAATGATCGATAAAGGTCAGATTATTCTTAATGGCTCGCTTGCAGAAATAAAACAAAAATATTCGCAGAGGAATGTAAGCCTTAATTATGAAGGAGATATTAGTTTCTTGAAAGGACATCCAATTGTTGATAAGATAGAAGATTTTGGAAATTCACTCGGTATTAGAGTTGCTCTACCATCGCAAACGCAGGAGCTTCTTAAACTTCTTGTCGATCATAATATTATAGTAAAAAAATTCAACGCTAATGATATTACGTTGCATGAAATATTTATTGAATTAGCCGGCAAGGAAACTGAAGTAGTAAAGGAGGTGCATAATGCTTAATTACAGAACTTTAGCAGTTATAAAAAGAGAACTTCGCGAAAAGCTAATGTCGAAATCTTTTATTATTTCTACAATCCTGCTTCCATTATTTATGTTTGG
>JBAYVI010000170.1:0-6650 GCA_041674625.1 Melioribacteraceae bacterium
CCTGCAAATAGATCATCTTTGCTTGGAGAAGTAACCATCGAGCTTACACCGAATCCTCCCATACCAAGTTGCTGCCAAGATGAACCTTCATCGGTTGTAACAAATACACCACTTGTCCAAGAACTAGCGAAAACTTTATTACTTTTATCTGTAACAAGAGAATATATATAATTCTGCTGAAGAGGAGATTTCTGCCAGTTAGAGCCGTTATCGGTAGATACATAAACGCCCCCACCATAACATGAAGCGATAACAGCATTTTCTGAAACTCCGATTGCCCATATAGAATTATTTCCAATACTATATTGGTACCATCTATCTTCGCCTGTGAATACCTTGAAGATACCTAATGAACCGGTACCTGCAAATAGATTCCCCTTTTTATCTACCGCTAATGCCTGTACTGCTAGATCAGAAAGTTCATTATTATATTCAAACCATGAGTCACCATTATCGATCGATTTGAAAACTCCATATCCCCAAGTACCGGCATAAAGAGTATTGCCATTTGTTGCTATAGCTCTTACTTCTTTCCCACTTAAAGCAGTTAGTTTCCAATTAGAACCTTCATATTTATAAACACCTTTTTCAGTAGCAGCAAATAGTACATTATTGTGATGTACTAAAGACCAGACCCAACCAACGCTCATATCGTCGTTTACACGAGTCCAAGTCTTTCCGCCATCAGTGGATTTATTGATTTTTCCACCAACTGTTCCGGCATAAGTATTTGAATTATCGAATGCCATTGTGAGAATAATTTCGCCCGAATTAAATGAGCCAACTTCTTCCCATTGACCGCCAGCTTCTCCTGTTCCGCTATTTCCATCATTAGGATTAGCATTTGAATTATTCATAACAAAAACTGAAGATGAATTATTGTTAGCCGTATTGGGATCATTTGTAAGTGAACCGGTAATAGAAGCAATATTTACAATGGTTTTATTCGATGGAATATTTCCATGGAATGGGAATAAATTGAATTGTCCTTGACCGGTAAGTGATTTACAAATCATCTGACCATACTGAACTCCAGAAGCAAAATTAATAGCCGCAAATGGAGCAAGTACTGAACCTCTTACTTCGATATTATTTATATCAATTGCCGTAGCTTCAAAGAAATTGTATAATATATTATTATATGTAGTGCCATAGACATCAAGTCCGCCACTCCAATCCATCCCTGTTCCATTTACATTTACTAAAGCCACTGCACCATTTGGAACGTGGATTTCGAGTGTAAGAGCATCAGATAAGTCTTTTCCATCGACAGTAAATACATTAAGATGAGGATCGGTTCCGGTTAGCTTTAATGTACTCCAAGCTAATTCGGAAGTTCCGGTTGCAGGATAACTGCTTAACTTAGTGGAAAGATTTTCTAAATAAGTTTTAGCAGTTACAAAATTAATTGGATTATCATTTCTAAGTTCGCCATCGATAGATGTTACGTATAAAGGTAGATTAGTTGTATTTCCATAAACTACGTTTCCATTAAAAACTCTACCGCTAGTATAAACTAAATCTCTACCAACAACTAAAACGTCTCCACTATTGGTATTTAATTTATCGCCTACGCTATAGCGACCAAGTGTAGCATCACGACCAACTGCCACTTTCCCTTCGGTATCAGATGAAGGCTGAACCAAATCTTGGATAACGAATAAGTTATAATCAATAGCCGCACCGAGATCGAAAGCAGCACTATTTATCTCTTCGCAATCAGCTTTAATGCTTATTGTAAGAGTAGCTACTCCTGCTACTGCTAAATCATTTACTTCCCATAAGCCGGAGGTATTATTATATGTGCCTTGCGATACTGTATGTGAAAGATATGTAATTCCCGCTGGTAATAAATACAATACTCTTACTGCTTTAGATTCTCCCGGTCCAAGATTTGTTACCTTTATAGTATAAGTAACATTATCTCCGCACTGTGGGTTTTCAATCGATGAGGTTTTTTCAATCTTTAAATCAGCATCTTTCCCTGGTGGAGGAGGGCATACTGCCGGAGTCCAAGAAATCTTTCCTTCATACGGTTTATTTAGTTCGTTTTTATTACAATCAAGTACAGATACTGTATATTGAATTTCAACACGTGTATCTTCTGATCTTACTCCGGGCCATTTTACTACGATCTGAAATTCCTTATCATTACTAATCTCGATTGTATCGATCTTAGAGGAATTATCTACGCTTCCGTCATTAGGGAATGCAACTTTCCATGAAGTTACTAGATAACCTTTGCTTGGTTTTGGATTGATTGTTGCTTTACCATTAATGGTAAAATCAACAGGATTATGCTCGCAAACTTCCTTGTTCTTATCGATTTCCAATGACCAGCTATCGGTGCATGGAGTAGAACAATCAATATTAACGGTAGCGGTAGCTTTATCGGTTACATAAGCAGAGCCATCAACCGGATGAGCTTCGGCTGTAACTTCATTTATTAAGTCTCCGCAATCAGATTCTTTAGCAGTATATTCAGCGGTAAATGAAGTCGATTTACCTGGATCGAGCTTATCGATATGCTTAATTAAATAAGGGGATTTTGAATTAATTACTCTATCAAAAATATCGATTCCGCCATGATGCTGGATGTCTCCACAATTTTCCACAGTGAATGTATAAGTAATTTTATCACCCGGCTTTGCAGTTTTTATATCAGCCGATTTTGTAATAGTAACACAAGTAAAATAAAAACCGAAATCGATTGAAGCATTGCTTCCGCAATTCAACGTTACAGTTACAGCTTCATCTTTAGAAGCATCACTATCTTTAAGGTCGTTGTTCCCTTTATCTTTCGGGGAAGCATACCATTTCGTTTTAGCGGTATTATATAAAACGCCATCTTTCTCATAATTGGATTTTGCAACTTTCACTTTATAAGTGCCATTAGCAAGATTGGAAAATTGATAAAAACCATTTGCATCAGTTATGGATGTGGCAATTACATTATCACCGGAATAGAGTTCGACAACAACATCCTTAATCCCTGGTTCACCGCTATCTTGAATACCGTTTACATTTATATCATGCCAAACGAAATCGCCAATACTGCTTTTGCAATCTTCTTTATAAATTCCGGCATCCCAAGTAATATCATTTTCACCGGCAGTAAGTGTCGTGCATATTGTTTTACCGCTTGAAATTTCGGCATCTGAATTTTTTGTCAAATCATTTCCTACGTTTGCAGGGCTGAACAGATAACCAGTAGGGAGAATGAACTGTACATAATAATCACCAGGGTTAAGATCTACAAAAGCATACCCTCCATTTAATGTTGTTTGCGTTGAGCTTATTAATTCATCGTTGCAGTTATAAAGATTTACTATTACAGCTCCGAATCCATATTCAGTATCACCTTGAATACCATCCTTATTGGTATCTAACCAAACGAAATCACCAATAGAAGCTTTAACGTTTACCGCTGCACAAGTTAAAAATCCTTTATCGGTTGTTCCGTTATCAAAATTCTCATTAATAGCAGTGGCGGCATCACTGAACTCCGAGTATGTAAATCCATTTAATGCGCCTCCTCCGATAGCCGTTTCTGCTAATGCATAAAACTGATTAACGGTCTTTCCTGAAAATGGACCCTTTGCAATTTGGAGTTCTCCTAGATCAACAGAATTTGTACCGATAACTCCGGCTTTATCAAATTCCAAATTTAATTTAAGAGCTACCATCTGCCCGGCAAAAACACCGGCATTTGTAGATGAAACATCTTTGTAATTTTCGGTAAATTTACCTGGAGTGCCTCCGCTTGGTAAAAAGTCTTTTACTTTTGAAGAGGATGTTAGAGTTAATTTATATGTAGAGCCGATTATGAGATCGTTTGGAAAAACAGAAGAGAAATTTTTATCTCTAATCTTACCGGGAGTACCGTTTTTATTGCCCCATCCGCCTTGTGTGTAAGTTGTAAATCCTTTAATTACACAATTTGCAGGAACAAACCAATTAATTGTTGCGGTAGATTTTTTTGTTACTCCTGATGGAGTAGCGAGAACAAGTTTCTGCCATGTATTTGGCTCAACACTATGAACATAACGAACACCCGGAGCTAATAATACGCTTGCCGAAGCTGTAATTTCCGAAACTATATCTCCTCCTTGAGTTAATTTTATTTCAGGAGTGTTTCCATCAGTATCGGTTACGGCAGTAGTAGATGAAAGTGTACCGTTAGAAGCTGATAAAGTAACAGTAATTCCACTTAATGGATTTCCATTTGCATCAAAAGCTGAAACATAAAAAGTGGCATCTTTTCCGGTCGGTGCATCTTGGCTGCCGGGTACAATTAACAATGTTTCAAATGGTTGATAAGATGAATAATTTGCTTCTGCATCACTAATTATTTGTAATGCTCTTGTCTTTACACTTGTATTATCCACTTTATTTGCATCCACGTCATCAGAGAAATGCCACAATGCAATTTGAACTGCCGCAGCTTCTATTTGCGCAGTTGAAGCAGAACCTGTATAAGGATATGCTTTATATGGAAAATAATTATTGATTATATAAATAATTTTTGGATCGACTGCTCCATCATCTTTATAAGTATGAGGCTGGTCGGCAGTATAATATTTAATATAGTGATGAATATCGACACAATAGAAATATCCTGAATTACCATCTACATCGCCATAGAAATTACCTGCTGAAGTACTAATAGTCTCTGTAGGTTTGTCTGGATTAGGAAATTTTACATTTACTTTTTTATCTTGTCCAAAAACTTTGGCAACAGTAGTGGAATTAGCACCTGTTACGGACATCATTCCTGAATTTGAAAAGTATGATGTCGGAAGTTTTTTCCCGTTATTTTCTTTCTCGCCGCCTCTTGCATTCACATTCGATGAGAATGAAAAGAGCAGGATAGTAGTAAGTAAAATTGTGGAAAATCGGTAATACAAGTTATTCATAATAGACTCTATTTAGTTATTATAAAATGCACGTTCTTATTAGTGCACCGCTTAGGCGGATTTCTTTCATCTATATTATCGAAAGAATTTTAATTTAATTTAGATTGGTGTTAAAATTAAACAAAAAAATGAACTTTAGTTAGTGATTTTTATGAAGTAAAATAACTGCTAAAGCACCAGTAAGGAAATTTTGAAAAAATATTTCTACTTCACTTGCAACAACTAAAATAAGTGGCAAACTCAATATTTGCATTAATAGGGGGACAAAGCCGCCTATCCAAAATAGCATAAGTCCTGTTACCACTATTAGTTTTCTTTTTTCAATATTAATTGAAGAAATAAAAAGAATTACGGAAAGAACAATTAGCGGAGCTCTTAAGAATTGAAATACAATAACTGTGGAAGCAGATGGAATGGAAAGGTTAAAATCATGTGATTGATAGTATGGTTTGGTAACTAATTGAAAATTAATATACCCAAAAATATAATAAAACATGATGTAACCGAAACACACAAATAAAAATTTAATTAAATAACTTTTAGCATCACCGAAAATAATCTTTTTATTCATTCTGGCGGCTTTATCATTTTTGGCAAATAATTTTAAAATCATAAAAGAAATAATTATAGAAATAAAAAGCTGTTGAATCAATAATGTTGCTAGTGATATCGGAACAAGTGCAGGAGAAAAAATTTTCCCTTCTAAAATAACTGAACCCATATTGAAAAAAATAACAGAAAACCAGATAAAAAAATGGCAGACTCTTGAAGTATCAATTAAAGCCGCTAATTGTCCTAAAAAGAAACCTATTAGGGAACCTGAAATAAAAAGCGTAAAAAAAGTATATTTGCTTGCATTATTTTCAGGGATTTCATTTGTGATTAAAGCACTTATTACTCCAATAAATATAATAGCAATAATATAAACCAATCCAATTACAGCGATAAAAGATAACTGAAATCCAACATCATATCTTAATAAAAACGGATTGAATAAAAGCATAATCGCTCCGGCAAAAACCATAATTCTCGTTGCACTACCCAAACGTCCAACTTTCTTTGCATAAAGCAAAATCATACCCATAATTCCCGCGCGCACAGCTGAAGCGGGCGCACCAACCATTACAATAAACAGAAAAATCAAAACTACAACAAAATAGAATGCCTGTTTCCGCCATAATCCCAGGCCAATCAAAATAATCATTAGAATCTCCGAAATAATCACAATGTTCATCCCAGAAATTGCTGTAATATGGCTCGTGCCGGTAATGCTTAGATTGTTTTTAATTTCCTCTGAAAATATCTGTTTGTTGCCTAAAATAATTCCTTCTAAAATTGAAACTTCGGGAAATGGCATTAAGGTTTCAACTTTTTGCGTAAGATTGTTTTTGAATTTTAAAATTGCAGAAAAAATCTTATTACCTTGATTTCTATCCAGAATTTCTATTTTCGGATAATACATTACATAATAAATTTTATCTTTAGCTAGATAATTTTTATAATTAAATTCATCAAAGATAGTCGGAAACTGTATTTTGCCAGTTATTTTTACAACATCACCATAAAAATATTCTGGATAATTGGCAACTGTGATCAAAATCTTTCCCAGTTCAGTTTTAGCGATCAATTGAACGTTGTTGTTTTTAATGTTCGGTTCTTTGATTACTTCGCCAATAAAAACACCCCTATCCGGTAGAGATTGAGGGATATTTTTTTCTAACATTTTCGGAGACA
>JBAYVI010000171.1:0-6572 GCA_041674625.1 Melioribacteraceae bacterium
AACCCAATCTCAAATTAATTCATTATCTGAGCCATATATTAAATATGTTTTTGCGTTACCAAGAGGCAAAAGTGAATCCGGTGATGATGGACCTTTCGATAAACTTACAAAAAGCACAATAGAATCGATTCAAAGTGAATTAAAAGAAAAAATAAATAATCCATATTATTTCTTAGAGATCGAAGATGCTAATACAATTAAAATATCAAGCATTCGGGATATAATACGATTTCTAAATATTTATTATCAACCTGAAATTAAACGATTTGTAATTATTGATGATGCGCACCTTTTAAATGAAGAATCACAAAACTCCTTGTTAAAATCGCTTGAAGAACCACCTGAAAATGTTTTTTTTATTTTAATTACAAATAAGATTGAAAATTTACTAAAGACAATTCACTCAAGGTCCTTCATTATTAATTTTGAAAATTTATTAGAAAATGAATTAGAAGAAGTACTCAAAGACTATTTCGGAATCAATTCTACTTTGGCTGCAAAAGTATCAAAATTTAGCAATGGTTCAGTTTATAAAGCTACTAAGTTACTCGAAATGGATTTTGAATCACTTTCAGAAAAAGCGATTGATTTTGCACGGTTCTCGGTAATGAAAAAATATTCTTCTGCTCTTTCAATTATAACTGAAATAAATGATAAATATGATACAACGGGAATAAAGATTTTTATAGATTTAGTTAATATGTGGTTTTTAGATACAATTAAAGAAAAACACTCGGAGTTAAAAGATTTTTATTATATTGGAAAAGAGGAATCTATTTCTAAATTTAATAAACGATTCCCTAAGACAAAACAAGAAGATATTATAGAGAACTTAAATAGATATAGTAATTATTTTGATCGAAATCTGAACTTGAATATAATATCTCTTAGTCTTATATTTGAAATAGCAGCAATTGAGTTAGGAGATTAGTTTTGTTTAATA
Organism: Melioribacteraceae bacterium; assembly: GCA_041674625.1. Lineage (GTDB taxonomy): Bacteria > Bacteroidota > Ignavibacteria > Ignavibacteriales > Melioribacteraceae > BRH-c32. Next base: position 944 of record JBAYVI010000171.1, read on the forward strand.
TAGATTTAAGTTTTATCTCAGATAGTTGTGTTACAGAAAATAACACTACGGAGTATGAATTAAAATGTAATTCATGCTATCAACAAAATATTGTTTCGTCATTAGAATGTAAGCATAATGATGAAAGCAATTGTATTTTTCCTACAAAAAATTCAACACAAGCAGTTCAAGAAGACAAAAGAAATATCTTAGAGATAACTGCAGATGGTTTATTATCTTCTTGTTTCGTTGAAGTGATGGAAGGTCATTCTGAAATCCTTCCAGGTGAAATAGTTGTAATCTCAGAAGATGACTACTATGAAATTGCTCAGGTTAAGCTTATTGGGCGTCTGGTAGCCCTTAAGAGGCAATATTTCGGCATGTTTGAAGAGAAACTACCCCTTGTAGTTAGAAAAGCCTCTGAAGATGATATACTGAAAATTAGCAGAAACAGTCAAGACGAAGAAAGAGCGGCTACTTTGTTCAAAGAGATAACAAAACGCAGTTCTTTAGAGATGAAATTGGTTGGAACTCACTATCAATTCGATCGCAAACGTCTTTTCTTTTATTATACAGCCGATGGAAGAATTGATTTTAGAGAATTAGCTAAAGAATTAGCATCTGTCTTCAAAACACGAATAGAACTTAGACAAATTGGTGTAAGAGATGAAGCTAAGAAAGTGGGCGGAGTAGGAACTTGTGGAAGAGAATTTTGCTGTTCATCTTTTCTTGGTAATTTTAAAAAGATAACTACACATTTGGCAAGTGAACAGAATTTAGTTTCTTCGATGGGTAAATTAAGTGGCCCATGCGGAAAGCTAAAATGCTGTCTTTCATTTGAATTTGAAGAATCCAATTAAAAAAGGGGAGTCATGATCTCAAAAGTTACCGTTATTGGCGCGGGGACTATGGGTAATGGAATTGCTCATGTTTTTGCTCAAAATGGATTTATTGTCTATTTATGCGATTTGAATCCTGATTTATTGAGAAAAGGCATTGAAAACATTTCAAAGAATTTAGACCGTCAGATAAAAAAGGAAATTATTTCTGAAGAGGCAAAAAAAATCACTTTAGATAAAATTCATGCAATCTCGTTTATTACGGAAATACCTTCAGATGTTGAATTAGTTGTTGAAGCGATTTATGAAAATAAGGAAGCTAAATTTAAGCTATTTGAGAAACTTGAATCTCACATTAATAAAGACGCAATTTTTGCATCGAATACATCTGCAATATCAATAACTGAACTCAGTAATAATTCAAGACCAGAAAAATTCATAGGTATGCACTTTATGAATCCTGTGCCAGTTATGAAACTTGTAGAAATCATCAGAGGGTATTCTACATCAGAATCTACATTTCAAATTATAAAAGAACTCACAGAGAAACTCGGCAAGGTGCCGGTAGAAGTTTATGATTATCCTGGATTTGTTTCTAATCGAGTTTTGATGCCAATGATAAATGAAGCAATATTTTGTTTGTTTGAAGGAGTTGCTTCGGCTAAGGATGTAGATTCAGTTATGAAGCTAGGAATGAATCAGCCAATGGGACCACTTGAGCTTGCAGATTTCATAGGATTAGATGTTTGTCTGGCAATTATGGATGTTTTGTTTATCGGATTTAATGATAGTAAATATAGACCATGTCCATTATTGAAAAAGATGGTAGCTGCGAAAAAACTTGGAAGAAAGACAAACGAAGGGTTTTATAAATACTAACGAACTTTTTTACTCTGTTTATTTTCACCAAGTTCATAAGCCTTAACAAGGAACTTTAGAAACCTTTAAAACGAACATATTGGTGATAAAGGCAAGAACGATAATCAAAATCAATGCTATTAAGAAATCAAGTGCTTTTACAGATTAACCCTTATTGAAAATACCTACATAATGTATATTATGTAAACTAATTATTGACTTTTTATATCGTTCCAGTAAACTTTAAATAAAGAAACAAAACCGCACCTAAAAGTAATATCCAAAATAATGGTGATTTCACTTTCCTTTTATGAGAACGATTCCTACTAAATCCAAGTCTTTGTTTTCTTTTTATTTCGGGGTCTTTTTCCGGATCATAAAAGCGTGGTTCATAATTAAATCCCTTTGGCTTCATTGTCTTAAAAAACATCTTAGTAATATACCTTTATTTTTCTTTTGTTTAATTTAACTAATATTTTAATACATTTCTCAGATAAAATCTCTCCATCAGCATGAACATATACAGGACTATCCAAATATAGTTCTATTTTTGTCCCAGTATGAAATGACACTTCAGGTACTTTATATAAAGTATTAATTAAAGCTTTAGGTAATTCTTTGAGTAAGCGTAACTTAGAAATTGGTTTTATTATTGTAAAATCGAGCAGATCATCTTCTATTTTAGCGTTAGGTGTTAAATAAAACCCACCTCCGCTTGTTTTGCCGTTACCACAAGTTATTAGAACTGCATTTGTTTCAAATTTTAGACTATCAATCACAACCGAAGTCTTAAATGGAGTAAGACTTTTTACAGCTTTAAGTACAGATAAGATATAATTAAAGATTCCAGGCAAAACTTTTTGAGTATTATTTAAATATGCTACCTTTGCGTCGAATCCAATTCCAACGCTATTTATAAATTGAAATACTCGAGAAGATTCAGTTCCTTGCTCCCATAGTTCAATTTCTCCAGTATTAACATGAGTTATTGACTCTTCAATAATACTTGTAAGTAGTTGCACCAAATCTTTCTTGAGGTTTTTAGAATAGCCCAAATTTTTAGCGAAATCATTTCCAGACCCAACTGGAATAATTCCCAAAATTCTATTTTCAATAAGTTGCCAATTTTGAATAAAATTATTGAGAGTACCATCACCTCCAATAATTAGAAAATTATATCCTTGGTATTTCAAGTCTGAAAGCAATTCCTTTGCGTGTCCAAGATACATAGAAGTTTCAATAGAATGGTCTAAGTTATTTTCTTTTAATAAGTTAGAGATTAATTGCAATTCTTTAATCGAGGTACTGTTTCTCGCTTTAGGATTGATAAAAAGGAGTAATTTCGTAGATTTATTCAATTTATGATAGCATCGATAATGGTTTTGGGATCGAAAAATTGGAGGTCATTAATTCCCTCTCCAACTCCAATAAAACGAATAGGAAGATTTTTATCTGAAACGATTTTAAATAATACTCCCCCTTTAGCAGTGCCATCGAGTTTGGTGATAACCAATCCGGATAGTTTAGTGAATTTTTCAAATTCAGTGGCTTGTACGATTGCATTTTGCCCAGTATTTCCATCAAGAACTAAAAATACTTCATGCGGAGCATCAGGTAAAAGTTTTTGAGCAACTTTGAATATCTTCTGAAGTTCAAACATGAGGTCATTTTTTGTATGTAATCTACCTGCTGTATCAATAAGTACAACATCATAGTCATTAGATATTGCTTTTGAAATAGTATCAAATACTACTGATGATGGGTCTTTTGATATACCTGAAACGATTTCAACCCCAGCTCTTTTAGCCCAGATATCTAATTGTTCATTTGCAGCAGCTCTAAAAGTATCGGCAGAACCGATAATGACCTTCAGATTTTCATCTTTTAAAATTTTTGCTAATTTACCAACAGTGGTAGTTTTGCCTGCACCGTTTATTCCAACTATTAAAAATACATACGGTTTTTTAGATTTTACTTTATCTAAGAAATACTCTGCGCTATGTTCTTTTGGGAAAATCGCTAATAATTCTTGCTTTAATACTTCTTTGATATTTTCTATTGTTCTATTTTTATCATTTTTTAATTCAGAGCGGATTTTATCAATTATCTTTGCAGTGAGTGAATAACCGATATCGGAAGAGATTAAAATTTCCTCTAATTCGTCAATTGTGGCTTCGTCAATAATAGCTTTTCCGGTAATTACTTCCGAAATTCTACCAATAATTTTATTATGAGTAGATTGAAGCCCATCTTTTATCTTTTTGAAATTAATTTTTTCTAAAAATCCCATTCTTTCCCCAATTTATATACTCCAATCCCCTAATTCCATAGCCAATTACCGATGCAATGCTTAGTACTATTGTAGTGTAGTACATAAAAACGAAAGGAAAAGAGTTCTTTCCTCCGCCAAGCACGATGATTATTATGAAAATTCCAATTGTAAAAACAGTAATTTTGCCCAACATATTGGAAGGGAGTACTTTTTTAATTCTATTTTGAACTAATATTCCACCTAAAAAGATTATTACATCTCGAGCGAGAAAAACAAATAAAGATTCTAATGGAAGTAAATTTTGTCTAAATAATTGTATAACTAAAATAATTACAAAAAACTTATCAGCAAGTGGGTCAATTATTTTTCCCATTTCCGTAATCTGATTATATTTCCTTGCCAAGTACCCATCGAGAATATCGCTAAGATATGCGATCGCTAATATTCCAAAAACAATCCAACGAAGATTAGGATTAACGATCAACGAATTATTTAAAAGAAAATAAGTCGGGATTGCTAAAAGAAATCTAAAAAGACTTACTAAGTTAGATGGTGTTTTTATTTCGTTAAAATTAATCATCATATTCATCTTTAGTAATCTCCATATTTACTTTTACCGGATATACTCCCGAAAAGCAAGCGGTACAAAATTCGGATGGCTCATGGTCTATCATTGCATCGAGCAATTCGTCATTTGTAAGGTACTCTAAAGAATCAGCTTCCATATAGTCTCTAATTCGTTCTACATCGTTGCCATATTTATTAGCAATTAGTTCTTCTTTTGAAGGAAAATCCATTCCGTAATAACAAGGGCTAATAATAGTAGGAGATGAAATTCTTACGTGGATAGATTTAGGCTTAGCTTCTCGTAATAATCTAATTAATTGTTTTGATGTAGTTCCACGTACAATTGAATCATCAACTAATACAATAGTTTTTCCTTCAAGAACTCCTTTAACAATATTGAATTTAATTTTAACTCCCACTTCCCTTTTCTTTTGAGAAGGAGTAATGAAAGTTCTTCCAATATAGTGACTTCTAATTAAACCAAGTTCATATCTGGATTCAATCCCCATTTTTTTCAATTGATTTTGATAACCGAGTGCAGCAGTATTGGAGCTATCGGGTACGGAAATTACAATTACTTTATCTCCATCCGGGTCTGTAACAGGATGATTTTGTGCTAATACTTTCCCTAATTTTCTGCGGAGTTTATCGACATTTACACCAAACACCTTACTATCTGGCCTCGAAAAATATATATATTCAAAAACACAATGCTTATATTCTAATTTAGTTTCGGGCAGGTATGAATTAACAACTACTTTTTTAGAGTCATCATATTCAATAGAAATAATCTCTCCAGGGACTATATCTCTTACATATTCAGCAGAATTAATATCTAAAGCGCAAGTCTCAGATGTAATGATATATGAACCGTTAATTTTACCAAGGCACATTGGTCTAAATCCATAAGGGTCTCTTGCTCCAAATAATTTGTCATCAGTTAAAATCACCAAACTGTACGATCCTTCAAGGAAAGAGAGTGCTTCTTTAATCTGTTCAACTTGGGTGGTTTTTTGAGATTTTGCGATTAAGTGTAATATTACTTCTGTATCACTTGATGTTTGAAAAAGAGATCCCTCATTAACTAATCTTTTGCGAAGTTGTTTTGCATTGG
>JBAYVI010000172.1:0-6451 GCA_041674625.1 Melioribacteraceae bacterium
GATTTTTTCAAAACTGCTTTCATTATAATAGTTATCCGAATCAATATACCGATTTGTATTAGCTACCTTTTTCCATTCGAGAGGTAAATTCCATGGGCACATCCAAGTGCGCATATAATTTCCACCATTTTCTTTTAATTTCCTTAGCATATATTCATAGTTAAACCTCGACATTTCATGTAGTTCTTTGAAGAATTTTGAGTCATCATTTTTTCGAGCTTCCCATCCAATATTTTCGCCAATTCCACGAAAAACTTCTCCATTATCAAATTTAAAAGTCCAATTATTATTTGCATGAAGAAATCCTTTCCTATCGGAAGATGATACAGAAAATGAATTGATTTCGCTCTTAGTAATTTTGCCATGGTTCTTTAATTCAAAATAATATGTGTAAGCTCCTATTTCTTGTGGTGAGAAGATTGCTTCCCAATTTGATTGTTCCCCGCTCTTTCCACTGATATAAAAACAAGGGAGCAATAATTCTTTGCCTGATGGAGATATTATTTTCATATCTAAAGTGATTTCAGTAACTAAATATGGGTTTGTATAATCTTCTTTAAGTTTAATATCCCAGTCTGCTTTTCCGAACCGAGTTATCTTTTCAGTTTTTAATTTTTCAGATATAATTTGGGCATTTAAATTCAATGTTATAGTAAATATTATTACTAAAATGGATAGTATTCGGATAATGATTTTCAATTTATTTTCCTTGAGTTTAATAGTCGAATAGAACCGGATAAATGAAACAAAATTAATTACAAGATATTTTTGCTATATAATGATATCTTTCGATAAGAATCTTAATTAATTGTACAATAATAAACAATTCACTATAATTTATGATTGATATATCATTTATAATACCTGCCTATGATGAAGAGAAAAAGATTCTTAAAGATATATTTCTTGTTGAACAATTTCTTTCTTCTAATAATTTTATCTGTGAAATAATTGTAATTGATGATGGCTCTTCTGACAACACATTTCAAATTGCAGAAAAATCTAAAAAACAAATAAAATCACAATTGGTTTTGCTATCTAACAAGGTAAATAGAGGTAAAGGGTATTCGATTAAAAGAGGTGTAAAACATTCAAAGGGTAAGTATATAATTTACTTTGATGCAGGGGCAACAATTCCTATTTCTGAGGCAACAAAGGGTATTGAATTAATAAAATCAAGAAAATGCGATATAGCGTTCGGTTCAAGGAAGTTACCTGAATCAAATATAATAAAGAAACAAAAGCTTGATAGAAAATTAGCATCTTTTCTTTTTTTACGGTTTTGCAAAATGTTTTTTAAAATCGATAAAAGTTTTACTGATACACAATGTGGCTTTAAAGTTTTTGATGGAAATATAGCACGTGAATTATTTGAAAACATTACACTAAATGGATTTCTTTTTGAGATTGAATTGATTATTCTGGCTAAAAAAAATAATTATATAATAAAAGAATTTCCAATTACTTGGAAGTGTGATAGAGACAGTAGAATTAATTTTGTAAAAACGCCCTCAATAATAGTAAGTGAAATAAATCAATTAAGGAATAGACAATTCTAAGCCAACAAAGACTTTATATTTACTTCCATTTTACCCAATACCACAATGTCATCTTCAGTTACTTCCTGACTTGAGTTAACAATAATAACCCCGAAATTATTGTTCGCTGATATTATACGATTAAAAGATGATTCATCAAGGATCATAAATGCTGTCGAAAGAGCATCAGCAATTGCTGCTGAATCCGCAAAAACCCATACCCCTTTTTTCCCTTTTATCGGTTTTCCTTCCCGAGTATCTATTATATGGAATCCCTTATTTAATCCTGAACTACCGATAGATATATTTCTAAGTTTGCAGTTATAAATTTTCTGTAAGTAGTTATTAGGATTAGATATAGATATTTTCCAACCTTCCTTAAAATTAGCATTAGAAAAAACACGTATTGAACTTTGTCCTGAACTCAAGAAAGCAGATCCAACTCCCCATTCTTTTAGTAATTCATATCCTTTATCTAATGAATAACCTTTACCAAATGCCCCTAAATCAATTATAATTCCCTCCTCTTTAATTTCGACTGAATAATCATCGTAAAGAATAATATTCCTTATATCAGATTTCTGAGCAGCAAATTCTATTTCTGATTTTGTAGGATTTTTTAAAGATTTATCCTGATTTAACCAACAATTATAAAGCGCGCCCGAGGCAATATTAAATGCACCTTCAGTCAAATTATATAATTCAATTGATTGCCTAATGCAATTAAATGAATCTTCACTTAAAGTTCTTCTTTCCCCAATTTTAAGACTATTGATTTTTGATATATCACTATTAGGTTTATACCGGCTTAATTCATTTTCGAGATTATCAATCTCTTTCCATAATTCCCAAGCTACCTCCTCGGCATATTTTTGCTGTTCTTCGGCGATTATTAATTCAAAGACAGTCGCCATAGCGTAATGTGAAAATCGAAATTTGTTCATCGCATTCTCTTATCAAGGAAATCTTTTTGAATGTAACCTCTTATTTCAACACCTGGGCGTAATTCCATGTATTTTTCAAAAAGTGGCACATAAAGATTTATCTCCCCAGCAGGCTGATTTGAATACAATTTTTCAATTAATTCTGATTCGAGTTTTGGAGATGAAATAATAATCGGAAATTTGTAAACGTCATCATTAATTTTATCATTCCATGATATATTGTCTATTTTTCTTAAATACCAAGGTAGAGACCAATAATCGTTTTTAGGCGCAGCAACATAAATCGAAGAATGCACATCGTTACCAATTATATTTTTAATTTCAGATCTAATTAGTTTTACGTCATTTGTTGAATGTGCATAAACATAAGGATTCTTAGAGTGGAAAGAATATATATAATTAATTTGATATCCTTGATACAATTGTTGCAATGCTAATATAATAACAACTACAAACCAGATTTCTTTTCTTAATATTTTACTTAACTCATACAGTGTATAGGCAGAAACAATTAATACCCCCTGCCAGAATGTCATCATTGTCCATGGTGTTTTATATGGGATTGAAGAATAAACAATAATATTAATTATCGTGAATAACAGAATGAATTGAATAAATTTATTAGTTATGTTCCGATGATAAAATATATTTAGAACACCAAACAAGAATAATATTAATAAAATGATTTCAGTAAAATGGAATCCTTCTATATTAGAAAACATAACAAGAGAAAAATAGTAATACCAAGTATGATTATGCTCATGAAAATTTCCTGCTTTATTGAAATAATTAACAAAAGCTCCAATAAAATCAACTGCACCATGCATATTAGAAAGAAAAGACGTGTAAAAAAATAATACAACTATCAGAAATGGGATGAGAAATAAAATTGAATTTTTAACTGTGATATTAGTTATAGATTTTATTTTAGGACGTAAGACAATGATTAGGGAGAAAATCGCTGCAACGAAGGTGATTATCCAAGTCTCTTTTGATGAAGCTGCCAACCCAAACAGAGCCCCGGCTCCAATTATCCAAAATATATTTTTTGATTTATAAAAATGATAAAGTGAAATAATTGCGCAGAAAGAAAAGCTAACTAACAAACTCTCCTGGATATAATACCGATTATAATACAGATTCATTGATGAAAATGCTGTCAAGAATAACAACAATAAAATAAACTTAAAATCAAATTCCTTGAGAAGAGTTAAAATAAATATCAGCAAAATCATACCGGTTATTACAGGAACAATTCTCAAATCATATTCATTTAATTCAGAGAATTTTGATTTACCTGTAAATATCTTTGGTATAAGAGATAGAAAATTTAATGCAGGTCCGTGGTATTCAATTGGGTCATATTTATAAAGCCCTTTTTCTAGAAGGTCGCCAAATTTAACTGCATGAACTGCTTCATCGACATGCATTGGTCTATAATCTAATTCAAAGACTCTGCTAATTAATGCAGAACAAAAAATAAGGGCGATAATAAAAATCACCGCCCAATTTTTAGAATCAATATTTTTACTTGCCGTAAACTTCAACTTCTACGTAATGATTTAAGTCATCACTATTACTCCCATTACTCCAGAGTCTAAGGTAACGAGCTTTTACACCTTTCGCATCAATCAATTTTCCCTCGGCAGTTTCCACATAATGCATATCGCTTCCTTTACCCTGCTTACTCGAATTATCTATATCGTTATTAAAAAGCGTACGAACATTTTTAGTAAACTTAGCATCATCTGCGGTTTGGACAATTACATCGTAATATACTCTTGCCTGAAGATGATAATGCCAAAGAACGATTGCATAAATAGAATATTCCTTTTGAAGATCGATAGTTGCGTTTTGAGAGAAAGGTCCGAGTTCCACAAAATTACCTTCAACCGCCGCCTTCTTTCCGTCAGTAAGATATTTTAATTCACCGATTATCGGCATTTCATCCGTTGCCTTTACAGATTTATTCAATGCAACATTATAAGTACCTTTTGGTGCAAGAAAAGGTGCACGAGCTTTACCTAGTGGTTTCTCTAAATTGGGCACAGCTAAATTAGTCGGTGTCCCTACAAACATTGCTTTTGGTAATTCAATTTTTATTGGTACTAATTCTTCTTTCTTATTTTGAGCGTTTACATTCCAGGCACTGAAAGAAAAGAGCAAAACAGAAAGCACTAAAATTTTTCTAAACATAATTTTTCCTTAAAATTAATTTATTTTTTGTTATTAATAATCATATAGAATGTATGAATCGTTGCAACTACTATAAGCATCAAAACAGAATATCGATGTGTATCATTTAAGAACTCGATTCCTTGGCTGCCAAAAATGGGGTAAAGCATTAAAATAATTGAAACGATTGTAGGAATTGAAAAGAATATTATACCCCAATAGGATAATTTTTCATAAAAATTATCTTTATTCTCAAGATTAATCAAATCACTTTCCAATAATCTGTTATTGTGAGAAGTCAATAAAACTAATACAGTAAATGAAAAGCAGAAGAATAATGCGGCGATTACGTGAAGCAGAAGTAATAATCCGCTCATGTGGATGCCAATTACAACAACTGGAATAAAACTCGTTACAATAAGAATGATTACCAAAATGATTGTAAACCAATAAAAACCGATCCTGAGTTTATAAAGATAATCAGTTTTATTTCGGTGCTTTATATGTCCGATAGTAATTCTCACACCTTCTATGAAACGAATGTAAATTTCATTCCACATTATTCCCTTTTGCTTGAACTTTTTATATAAGAAATATATAAGCGCAATAATTACTATAATCACGAAATATCTATACATTACTTATCTCCTCTTTTTTAGTAGATAAAGAAGAACCTCGATCAGTAACATATTGCAATCCTTTTGATATATAAATCACGAAAACGAGAATTATTATTAACACAAAAATAATTATCATTATCTTCATCCAAGGTCTAAATAGGAAAGTAAGGGAAAATACTTTTTGATATACTGTATTTAAGTCAGAGTAATAAGTCATTGAATTGTAATTTGCCGAGTCCGACTTAACTGAAGATTCAACTAATACATTTCCAAAAAAGAAATCAGAATTAAACGAATGACAATCATCGCATCCATTTACGCCGAGTGATTGTGAAGCAGGGCGAACATTATGCCCGATAGCCCATGAATAATATTCGGCTGATTCTTCTTTACTGCTTTCTAAATCACCATCCACTAATTCAAATACTTTTCCACCCGTTACAAAAACATGATTTTCTTTAATGTTGGAGGATTCATTTAAATACTTTAATACTGAAATCAAACTACTGTCATTAATTGAAAGCCATTTTCCATAATTCAAAAGTGTATCTAATTTAATTCTTTCAGTAAATGAATCATCAAATTCATTAATTGGAACAGGTCTTATTTCATCCCCTTTTTTAATTCCCCAATAAGATGGGTAAATAATATTACTTGGCTCCAATCTTCCATTTTCATTTCGTACAAAGACAGTCGATTGAATATGTGGAAACAATTCCGGTTCTTTATTTGATTTATGGAGTCCGAGTTTATGTGCCCGTGATGTCTTTACCAAACCAACATTTCCAGTAGGAAGATTACCTGAATGGCAAACAGTGCATTCCAATTTTTCAAAATGGATATTTGGCAGTCCTTTATGAAGCGGACTTGGTGCACCGTTCTTTCCCGCAATATCTAATTCATTATTTCCCCCAAGATGACAACCTTCACATGAATAAGATTTTAATTCAGGTCGTTTATAATCTTCAGCTTCGTCTCTATACCCTCTTGCCATTTGGTGATCTAATCCATTTCTATGGCAATCAATACAATTCATTCCTTTTGCAATATGAACATCTTCTTCATTTTCCCATTGGTTCAAATAATTTTCATCTGCATGAACATTTGAATGGCAATAATAACATCTTTCATTCTCAGCTTTCCTTTTGATATCGAAGAAAACCATATTATTAGA
>JBAYVI010000173.1:0-6341 GCA_041674625.1 Melioribacteraceae bacterium
TATCGCCCCAAACAAATCGAGTAGTTCCTGTTCCATTTTTTGTTGTGGTCGATGCTTTCGTTACAAAATCCGGCTGTCCTAATACCCCATCTGCATCTGCGCCATTTGATTTGCTTGCAGCTGTATTAAATTTGATGAATCTATTGTTCCCATAATCACTTACCCATAAATTCCCTAGCTTATCTACATATACGCCATTTGGATTTGCCATCTTATTTACTGCTAACCCGCTTGAGTTTGTTGCAAAATCCGGCTGTCCTAATACCCCATCTGCATCTGCTCCGTTTGCCTTACTTCCTGCATTATCCCATCTGCTTACTCTATGATTATTAAATTCACTTACCCATAAACTTCCACTTTCATCTACTATTATTCCACATGGTCCTGATAATTTATTTACTTCTTTTCCTGATGCCCCTGTTACGAAATCAGGCTGTCCCAATACTCCATCTGCACTTGCACCGCTTAATTTCGTTGATGCATTATCAAATCTCAATACCCTATTATTCGTAAAATCTCCTACCCACATACTTCCATTTGCATCAATATAAACACCGATTGGATTATTGAACTTATCTGCTGCTAAACCCGTGGTTTTACTTGTAAAATCTGTTTGACCAAATACTGCTTCTGCTGATGATCCGTTTACTAATGCATCCGTTGAACTCCACCTTAATATTCGATGGTTGCCTCTATCGACAACGAATACTTTCCCGGTGGTTGGATCTATTCCAACACCATTCGGTCCAGCAAGAGTGTTTGCAGTTAATCCTGACGAATTAGATGTAAAACTTGATTGACCGAGAACTCCACTTGCAGCTTGGTAATCCTTTAATTGAGCAGTAATGGGAATGGTAATAATCAAAAAAAGAATTGCCAGTAAAATCGTTTTGATTCTTAACAACATGATACCTCTCCTTGATTTTGGATATTATTTGAGTGTGAAAATGTATTTCATAAAATATTGCTATGTAAATGTTTACATACAAACTTAATTTAATCTACATTCTTAAAATAGTCAAGTATAATCGGAAGTACATGACACCCAAAAAGGACGTAAAGACTTATTAATGTAATCTAATTATATACTGGAGCTTACTTTCACTGCACTAACCCACGCTGCATTACGCTCTCTTAAGCAATTTTGTATCCACTTGCATTTCTTGGTGTCCCACTGCACAGCCCTGAACTGCTACGCGTTCCTTTGAACCCGTCAGCACTGTCCTGACCCTACTTGCCTATATCTTTTCATCCTTTGCTGATTTTTTATCTTTAGTTAGATTGACCAAATAATAGATGTATATGAGAGAGATTTATTTTATATTAATCGGGTTATGAATCAGGCTATTTCTTTTAGTAGAGCAAATTAACTTTTACAAAGAGGTTTAGAAAATGTCGCACCACAAAAAGAAAAACAAATCAGACAAACATGATAACCCTAGCCAAGAAAATGGCGATCAAGAAAGTAGGAAGAAAGATAAGAAGATTACTAAAAAATTTTATAACAAAGAAATAGATAAACTTAGTATCGAGCTCGTAAAACTGCAAGAATGGGTAAAGTATAAAGGTTTGAAAGTAGTTGTAATATTTGAAGGACGTGATGCTGCCGGCAAAGGTGGTACGATCAAAGCGATTACACAATTTCTGAATCCACGTGTTTGCCGTATAGTTGCACTTGGCACACCAACCGAAAAGGAAAAATCAGAATGGTATTTCCAAAGATATGTACCTCATCTTCCTGCTGCCGGTGAAATGGTATTTTTCGATCGCAGTTGGTATAATAGAGCAGGGGTTGAGAAAGTAATGGGCTTTTGTACTGAAAATGAATATGAAGAATTTTTGCGTAGCTGCCCCGAATTTGAAAGAATGATAATTCGCTCCGGTATTGTTTTAATAAAGTATTGGTTTTCTGTTAGCGATGAAGAGCAGGAGAAGCGTTTTTTAGAAAGAATAAATAATCCTACTAAACGTTGGAAAATAAGTCCTATGGATTTAGAATCGAGGAAACGGTGGGTGGAATATTCTAAAGCTAAAGATAATATGTTCGCTTATACTGATATAAAGCAAGCCCCTTGGTATGATATTAATTCCGATATTAAAAAGAAAGCCCGATTAAACTGTATCTCACATTTACTTAGTTTAATTCCGTATGAGGACGTAAAAAGAGAAAAGTTAGAGCTTCCTCCAATACAGGATAATGTAGGTTACGTTAGACCTCCATTGAGCGATCAGAACTATATTCCGGAGGTTTATTAGACCCACTTAAAGTTCTGAACTAAAGCAGAATTTTATAATAATTATTAAGCCAACAGGGTTAAAACTTCGAGGTTTATAGATTGCATTTTGGACTCCGGATTATGTCCGGGAAATACGTTTATTTCATTACCTGAGTACAGAAACTAAATATTGCTTGACATATTCTAAATAATTACGTATCCTAAGTAAGAACAATTCTTACTTAATAATAATTACTTATGAAAAAAGAAAGTTACGATATCCATCTTAAAAACAGCAACCTAAAAGTTACTCCTCAGAGAATTGCTGTCCTCGAAGCACTATCACACTTAAAAAATCATCCTACAGTCGATAACATAAAAGAGTATGTGGTGAAAAATCATCCTAATGTAGCTGTCGGCACTATCTATAATACTCTCGATACATTCGTAGAAAAAGGATTAGTAAAAAAAGTAAAAACCGAAAAAGATATAATGCGCTACGATGCAATTCTCGATAAGCACCATCATCTCTATAGCGAAGACTCGGAATATATAGAAGATTTTTTCGATGAGGAGCTAAACAATCTGCTTGAGGATTATTTTAAGAAAAAGAAAATTCCGAATTTTATAGTAAGTGATGTAAAACTTCAAATCATCGGAACTTTTAAAAACAAGAAAACTTAGTCGAATAAATAGTTAATTAATGAATTACTCAGAATATAGAAAAAACTAAAAACTATATTAAAAGGAGAAAGGTAAATGAACGAAGAAAGCAAATGCCCTGTAACTGGCAGCAAATCAAATACTACCCCAAAGAAAAGAGGTAATCTTGATTGGTGGCCTAATGCACTGAAAGTTGGAGTGCTTCATCAGCATCCTCCAATATCAAATCCATTAGGAGAAGATTTCGATTATGCAAAAGAATTTTTATCTCTCGATCTAAATGCTATTAAAAAGGATCTTTACGCACTTATGACCGATTCACAAGATTGGTGGCCTGCAGATTGGGGACATTACGGAGGTCTATTTATTCGCATGGCTTGGCATAGCGCAGGGACATACAGAACATCCGATGGAAGAGGCGGCGGTGGCAAAGGTAATCAGCGTTTTGCACCTGTGAATAGCTGGCCGGATAATGGAAACCTCGATAAAGCACGTCGTTTACTTTGGCCTATTAAGCAAAAATATGGCAACAAAATTTCCTGGGCAGACTTAATGATTTTAGCAGGAAATTGCGCGCTCGAATCGATGGGATTTAAGACTTATGGATTCGCCGGCGGAAGAGAAGATATCTGGCAACCCGAAGAAGATGTTTATTGGGGATCTGAAGATACATGGCTCGGAGATAGCCGTTATAGTGGTGAACGTGAACTCGAAGATACACTTGCAGCAGTTCAAATGGGTCTAATCTATGTTAATCCAGAAGGACCAAATGGCGAGCCTGACCCCGTTGCTTCGGGAAAGGACGTGAGAGAAACCTTCGCTCGTATGGCGATGAATGATGAAGAAACAGTTGCTCTTGTAGCAGGTGGACATACATTCGGTAAAGCACATGGAGCCGGCGATCCTTCTTTAGTTGGTGCAGAACCTGAAGGTGCTTCGATAGAAGAACTTGGACTTGGATGGAAAAATAAATTTGAATCCGGCAAGGGGGCTCATACAACAACAAGCGGTATTGAAGGTGCATGGAAACCTAACCCTACTAAATGGGATATGGGTTATTTCAAAGTGTTATTAGAATACGACTGGGAATTAGTAAAAAGCCCTGCAGGTGCTTGGCAATGGCTTGCAAAGGATGTTAAAGATGAGGATATGATTGAGGACGCACATATTCCTGGTAAAAAAAATAGACCGATGATGACCACAGCGGATTTATCACTAAAGTTCGATCCAATCTATGAACCAATCTCGCGCCGATTTTATGAAAATCCCGATCAATTCGCCGAAGCATTTGCCAAAGCATGGTTTAAATTAACACATAGAGATATGGGCCCAAAATCACGTTATCTTGGCAAAGAAGTTCCGAATGATGATTTGATTTGGCAGGATCCAATTCCACATGTTCAGCATGAACTAATCGAGGCGAAAGATGAAGCTGAATTAAAAGCCAGGATTATGAATTCCGGGCTATCAATTTCTGAATTAGTTTCTGTGGCTTGGGCTTCGGCTTCTACATTCCGTGGATCGGATAAAAGAGGTGGCGCTAATGGCGCACGCATTCGATTAGAACCTCAGAAAAATTGGGAAGTAAATGAACCTGCTAAGCTTTCTAAAGTACTGAAAGTATATGAAGAGATTCAGAAAGAATTTAATGCGGATCGCAAAGACAAAAAAGAAATTTCAATTGCTGATTTAATTGTACTCGCGGGAAATGCTGCTGTGGAAGCGGCTGCAAAAGATGCAGGCTTTGATATCAAAGTGGAATTCCTCGCAGGAAGAGGCGATGCTTCGCAAGAGCAGACTGATGTAGAATCTTTTGATGTAATGGAGCCGGTTGTAGATGGATTCCGTAATTATCAGAAGAAAAAATTCAGACTTTCTCCTGAAGAAATGTTAATCGATAAAGCACAGTTACTTACATTAAGTGCTCCTGAAATGACAGTCCTTATTGGCGGATTGCGTGTTCTTGGTGCAAATTATAATGGCTCTAAAAATGGTGTATTTACTAAACAACCGGGCATACTTACGAATGATTTCTTTGTGAATATCGTAGATATGAATACTGCATGGAAACCGGTTTCAGAAGATGCACTTGTCTATGAAGGACGCGACCGCAACACTGATGACTTAAAATGGCTTGCAACTCGTGTCGATTTAATATTCGGTTCTAATTCGATCTTGCGTGCACTTACGGAAGTATATGCACAGAATGATTCAAAGAAAAAGTTCGTTGACGATTTTGCAAAAGCATGGACTAAAGTAATGAACTTAGACAGGTATGATTTGAAGAAGAAATAATAGAATACACTTTTAAGGGCGATGAAGGTATAGTAATTTAATTAACTATTTACATCGCCCTTTTAATATTTTTGGAATTAATATAGGTAAGTAAAATCTGCTATTGTCACTTCTTTATAATATTTAACTAAATATATTCACAAGTAATATAGAATTACAAAAAGCAACTTCTTAACAGGGATTACAATAAAAATGGAAAAATTCACATAGTAATTCCGTTTTGATAATTTTTTATTGTCAATTTTTATTCTTGCTTAAGACTGTTTTTTCTATTAACTTTGTAATAAAAAGTACTTTGTATGAAAAACCAAGAAAATTACATTCAAGAAATTTCAGAGATACGCTCAATGATGGAGCGTTCTTCAAAATTTTTATCTCTATCGGGATGGTCAGGTATCATAGCTGGGATTTATGCTCTGGCTGGAGCTTTTATCGCCTCTTACTATTTAAATTTTAATCCCGACCGGCTATTTTATGATATAAATAGCAGTTCTTCATTCATACCTATTATTCCCAATTTAATTTTATTAGCTATTCTAATATTATTTTTCACATTGTCCACTGCTATTTTACTCTCTTATAATAAAGCTAAAAAAAAGGGTGAAGTTATTTGGAATGCAGCTTCCCGTCAATTATTAATTAATCTATTCGTTCCTATAATTGCTGGCTCAATTTTTATTTGGCTTCTTTTTATTAATAATATTGCCGGTTTATTGGCTCCCGCCTCTCTTCTCTTTTATGGATTGGCATTATTTAATGCAAGTAAGTTTACATATGGTGAAGTGAAATTTTTAGGTATTATTCAAATATCGCTGGGGCTAATCTCTTTTTACTTTATTGAATATAGTTTGATGTTTTGGGCAATCGGCTTCGGAATTGTACATATTTTTTATGGCATTTTTATCTATATGCATTATGAAAGAGATTAAAAGTGAAGCCACTTCTCGATAGTTTTGAAAAAATATTTGAGAGCCGAATAAGACTCGGTATTATGTCTGCTCTCTATGTTAATGATTCTCTCGATTTTATTTCATTAAAAGAATTTCTGAATGTTACTGATGGAAATCTTGCTACTCATCTTAAAATGCTCCAAAAGGTATGTTTTATAAATGACAAAAAATCTTTCATCAATAATAAACCTAATACTAAATATTTTTTAACTGAAAA
>JBAYVI010000174.1:0-6337 GCA_041674625.1 Melioribacteraceae bacterium
GTAGGTGAAAGAACACGTGAAGGAAACGATTTATACCGTGAGATGAGTGAATCAGGAGTAATTGATAAAACAGCTTTGGTATTCGGTCAGATGAATGAACCTCCGGGAGCACGTTTAAGAGTTGGTCTTACTGGTTTAACTATGGCAGAATATTTTCGTGATGATGAAGAGCGAGACGTTCTATTATTTATTGATAATATGTTCCGTTTTACACAGGCAGGTTCTGAAGTAAGTGCTCTCTTAGGTCGTATGCCATCAGCAGTAGGATATCAGCCTAACCTTGCCACTGAAATGGGCGAACTACAAGAAAGGATTGCTTCTACATCAAAAGGTTCCATAACATCAGTACAGGCAGTTTACGTACCTGCGGATGATTTAACTGATCCTGCTCCGGCTACTACATTCTCCCACCTTGATGCTACAACCGTATTAAGTCGTCAGATTTCCGAGCTTGGCATATATCCAGCTGTTGATCCATTAGAATCAACTTCGAGAATCCTTGAGCCAGGAGTAGTAGGGGATGATCATTACGATACTGCAAAACGAGTAAAAGAGATTTTGCAACATAACAAAGAGTTACAGGATATTATTAATATTCTTGGTATGGACGAGTTATCTGAAGAAGATAAAACAGTGGTAAGAAGAGCAAGAAGAATACAAAGATTTTTAAGTCAGCCATTCCACGTAGCAGAGCAGTTTACAGGTATTCCTGGTAAATACGTTAAGTTAGCCGATACAATAAAAGGATTCAAAGAGATTCTTGATGGTAAACATGATTCACTACCGGAGCAAGCATTTATGTATGTAGGTACAATTGAAGAAGCAGTAGAAAAAGCTAAGAGCATCGAATAATGAAACTTCTTGACTTAGAGATAATAACTCCGGCTGTGAAGGTTTATGAAGGGAAAGTTCATTCGATAACTATTCCCGGAACAGCAGGTAGTTTTCAGGTACTTTATAATCATGCTCCCATTTTGAGTACTTTTGAAATTGGCAAAGTAACTATAGAAGATGAAAAAAAAGCAAAGCATGTGTATGCCACAAGCGGTGGCACGGTAGAGGTGCTTAATAATAAGATACTTTTGCTCGCAGAAGCAATAGAAGCTAAAGAAGAAATTGATACTGATAGAGCATTAGAATCGATGAAAAGAGCCAAAGAGAGAATTGCTGCCGATAAAGAAGAGAATATTGATTTAACTCGTGCAGAAGTTTCTTTACATAGAGCTATTAATCGCTTAAAGATTTCAGAACATAGTTATTAGAAAAAGAATTATATAAAAGCCGCTAACTTATTACAGAACATTAAGTTAGCGGCTTTATTTAAAATAAGAACCTGTCATTTACTGACAGGTAATAAAATCAGTTTATTTTACTTCTGCAAATCGTTTTGCCACTTCATCCCAATTTACAACATTCCAAAAAGCTGAAATATAATCAGGGCGTTTGTTCTGGTATTTTAGATAATAAGCGTGCTCCCAAACATCTAAGGCTAATACCGGATGACCTTTAACTTCGGCAACATCCATTAATGGATTATCCTGGTTAGGAGTTGAGGAGATAACTAATTTACCATCAGCTACTAATAGCCAAGCCCAACCTGATCCAAATCGAGTTGCTCCCGCATTTGCAAAAAGTTCTTTGAATTTGTCGAATGAACCGAATGCTGAATTAATTGCTTCAGCTAATTCACCAGATGGTGCTCCGCCTTTATCTTTACCCATAATAGTCCAGAAAAGTGAATGATTCCAATGACCACCGCCATTATTTCTAACTGCTGCAGGGGATTTTGATATATTCTTAAATAAATCTTCTAGACTTTTTCCTTCCATATCTGTACCTTCTACGGCTTTATTCAGGTTGTTAACATAAGCAGCATGGTGCTTTCCGTGATGTATTTCCATAGTTTGTGCGTCAATATATGGTTCTAATGCGTCAAAAGCATAAGGTAGTGCCGGCAATTCAAATTTAGCCATTTTATTACTCCTATTGTTATTATTTATTAAATTCAATTTATTTGTAAAAGCATTAACGTTACTCACTGCTCCGGCAGTGGTCAACAGCCCGAGGGATACAAGAAATTTTTTTCTATCCATTGATACTCCTTTTTATACTCCGAATGATTCACCACATCCACAAGTTTTAGTTGCATTTGGGTTATTAAAAATAAAACCTTTTCCGTTTAGTCCGTCGCTGAAATCGAGAACTGTGCCTGTAATATAGAATAAGCTTTTTGGGTCGACAAAAAGTTTCACTCCATCTTTTTCTATTACGGTGTCTGTATCTTTAATTTCACCATCGAATCCGAGATTATATGTAAGACCTGAACATCCGCCCCCTTTAACGCCGATTCTAAGCCCATGTTCAGCGGGTATATTATTTTCTTCTTTAATTCTTATTACTTCTTTCACTGCTTTATCTGTGATTTCAATTTCACTTGTTTTTAGTTCAGTGCTGCTCATATTGTATTCTCTAGTATTTGTTCTTGATTTAAATGAAAGTTCACTTTCCATGTGTTTTGAGAAACGGGGATAAGCTCATTAGACTTTACCATAAAATTGGTCAGGTCCAAAGCGTACTTTTCAGCTTCCGGGTATTTTAAGTTAATTCCTCGGTTTTCAAAATAACTTCTAACTGCATATTGTAGATCTCTTAGGAAGATATTCGAGTTAAAAAAGACTTTGTATTTTTCTCCCATATATTTGAAGAATATTTCTTTTTCATTTAGAAGTTCGTTATAGTGGCTCATAAAGTTTCCTTATTAAATTAATTCTTGAACAGTAGTGTTATCAAATAACAAATTTATTTTATCTTGTATTCTTGATATTGGACTTCTCAGCACACAGGTTCTGAATCTAGCGCAATCAGATTCCGTAGGATTATGAACAAGGCAGTCTGTCATTTGTATTTTAAGACCTAATGCGCCAACAATCTGTCCAAGGAAAATGGCATTCGGTTTATTATTCAAAATGTAACCGCCATTAGTTCCATGTTGAGAAGTAATAATACCATTTTTTACCATTCTTTGCATAATTTTAGCTAATAATTCGTATGGTATATTCATAGAATCCGAGATCTCTTTAACACTCACACATTCTTTATTTCCTGACTCATGTATATACTTGATAGCAAATAGAGCATATTCAACTGATTTAGCAATTTTTAACATATATCCGACTAAAATTATCGTATATCAAAAAATAACAAACTTGCTTATAAAAAGCAAGTTTGAATAGTTTATAGACCTAAAATTGTGATACAGTTTTTAGCGAGGTCAATTACCGGAGTAAAATAAACTCCGAAAACCAATACCGGTATGAGTAATGCGAGAACAAGAGCATAAGTAAATTTATTAGGAACGATTGTAATTTGATTTGATTCAGCTTTTGTTAAATACATGTGCTTCATAATGCGTACATAATAGTAGAGCGAAATCACAGTATTTAGAAGTGCGATAATAGCTACTGCAATCATTTTAGCATCTACAAGAGCGATAAATAGATATAGCTTTCCTATAAATCCGGCGGTTGGAGGCAGACCTGTAAGTGACACTAAAAATATTGTTAAGGATGCAGCAAGGAATGGGGAAGTATATCCAAGACCATTATAGTCTTCCATCTCTTCGCTTCCCGATTTGTTAGCAATTAACATAACAACTAAGAAGGCACCAAGATTCATAAACATATAGAAGAAAAAATAAACCAAAATTGCAATAAGACCTTGATTAGAAAAAACAACAAGACCGAGCAATAAATAACCGGCATGTGCAATAGAAGAAAATGCTAAAAGTCTTTTGATATTATTTTGCCAGAGAGCAGAGAAATTTCCTAATGTCATTGTAAGGATTGAAATGATTACTAGAATAGTTTTCCAATCAAATGAATTAATAAGATTCCAATAACCTGAAGAATCATCAACCATTGTAACGAAAGTGGTTCTAATAAATCTTATAAGAAGAGCGAATCCTGCCGCTTTACTTGCTACTGAAAGGAAAGCAGTAATAGCAATTGGAGCACCTTCATACACATCAGGAGTCCAGAAATGGAATGGAGCGGCAGAGATTTTATATCCAATGCCGACAAATATAAGTACTAATGAAAATGCAAGAGTAAAGACATTTATATTCGGACCTTGCAAAACTGAATTTATTACATAAAGATTTGTGCTTCCGGTGAGTCCATAAAGAATTGAGATACCATAAAGCATTAACCCCGAAGAAACAGCACCATAGATAAGATATTTCAAGGATGCTTCGCTATTCCTATCTCTTAGTTTTGTAAAACCTGCCAATACATAAGAGGAAAGAGAGAGCAATTCGAGTGATAAATAGATCAGAACAAGATCAGAAGCCGAGATCATCACTAGCATTCCGAGAATCATACCGAACATCAAAGCATAATATTCGCCGCTTCTTTCCTTAATTTTCTCAATCTCATCAGAAGCCAAAGAAAAAAGGACAATAAAAAATGAGGAGATAAGAATTATGATCTTAAAGAAAGCACCAAAATGATCAACTGCAATCATGCCATAGAAATTATTAGCATCTATTGCAGGGAATGCAAAACCGCTAATTCTAAATTGGTCAATGACAAAATAAATTGTTAATAAGATACCGAAAAGTGCTACATAAGGAATTATCTTTTTATCTTTATGAAAGATAAGATCCAAGGCAACAATAACAATAAGAGACGCCGAAACAGCTATTTCCGGTAAAATATAACTTAACGAAGTATATAAGTTTGTTAAATCCATTCTTTTTTATAAGCCGCTTAGTAATGAGATTGAATTTGCATTATTTGCTATAAAATTCACTAAAGTATTAACTGATGTATTCATAATATCGAGCATTGCAGATGGATAAATTCCTAAGAAAATAATCACAATCGTCAAAGGTATAAACATAACATATTCACGAGAATCTAAATCATTTAGAGTATTCCATTTTTCATTTAACTGACCAAGATAAACTCTTTGTAAAGCCCAGAGCATATAGCCGGCTCCAAGTAAGATACCGAGAGTGGAAATTATTGCGATAATTCTTATACTTGAAACGCCAAATGCGCCTAAGAAAACTAATGCTTCGGATACGAATCCACTTAAACTTGGTAGACCGATTGCCGCAAAGAATGCTACGGTTACGAATCCTGTATAAACGGGCATTTGAACACCGATACCACCAAAATCATCCAAACCTCTTGTATGTGCTCTATCATAAAGAACGCCTACAATTAAGAAGAGCATGGCAGTAATAGTACCATGATTAAACATCTGGAGAATCGCACCATTGATACCTGTGGTAGTAAGCGAAGCCATACCGAGAAGTACGTAACCCATGTGAGATATTGATGAATAAGCGATTAATTTTTTGAAATCTTTTTGAGCCATGGCGACTAATGCACCATAGATTATATTAATCATTCCGAATAGTCCGATATACCACATAAGTTCGCGAGTAATATCAGGGAAGATAGGGTAACTGATTCTTATAATTCCATAAGTACCCATTTTAAGCAAAACACCTGCAAGAATAACTGAAATAGGAGTAGGTGCTTCAACGTGTGCATCGGGTAACCAAGTATGGAATGGGAACATCGGAATTTTAATAGCAAATCCAACGAATAATGCTATATATGCAATCAGCCGGAGATTATGAGGGTTTGCGGCAGATAATATTCCTGAATCCAAATAATTCGATTGGTTCATTAATGCAAGAAGATTAAATGTAAATACCTTAGTTCCATTCGCCAGAGTTTCTTGAGCACTAAAATAGAGACCAATCATCACAAGCAAAATGAATACTGAGCCGAAGAGAGTATAGATAAAGAATTTAATAGCCGCATATTCTTTTCTTGGACCTCCCCAGATACCGATTAGGAAGTACATAGGTAGAAGCATTAATTCCCAGAATACATAGAATAAGAAGAAATCTAATGCTACGAAAACTCCCATCATACCGGTATCGAGAAGAAGAAACATCATAAAGAAACCTTTTACCGATTTGCTGATATTCCAAGAAGAGATAGTGGCAATTAGGGAAACAAATGCAGTTAAAAGAATCATCGGCATACTGATACCATCGATACCGAGGAAGTAATCAATTTTAACAGTTCCTAACCAAGAAACGCCATCAATTTGAATCCATCGAAATTTCTCGACGAATTGGAATGAACTCTGGTCAAATATTCCAGCTGAGGAATAACCAAAATTTGCTAATAAGACTACTGCGAGGACTAATTGAATTGCAGTAACTATTAATGAAGTATATTTGACTAACCTATCTTGGTTCTTTGGTAAAAATAAAATTACCAACATACCGATAATAGGGAGAAACGTAATCAAC
>JBAYVI010000175.1:0-6295 GCA_041674625.1 Melioribacteraceae bacterium
ATGAATCAAATTGATCGCGGACATATAGATTATAAAAGCGAAGTCCTTAGGAAGTCTATTCATCTATGTTCTCTTTCGATTCCTGTAATCTATTATTTTATTACTAAAGAAACAGCTTTAGGGGTTTTGATCCCTATGGCTGTTTTTTCTTTAATTGTAGATCTTGGGCGGTATAAAAAAAACACTAAGTTAAGTAAATACTTTTATGCAATTTTCGGATTTATGCTTCGTGAACACGAGAAAGACCACAACAAAAAAAACCTCAGTGGTGCTACCTATGTTCTCCTTTCTGCTGTAATCGTCATTTTAGTATTTCCTAAAGTATTAGTTGTTACTGCATTTGCAGTATTAATCGTAGGAGATATCGCCGCTGCTCTCATAGGTAGAAAATTTGGAACTATAAAATTTTTAGATAAAAGTCTTCAGGGTACTTTGGCTTTCTTTTTCTTTTCCTGTATAGTGGTGTTTCTTACTCCTAAAGTCAATGGGGATATTCAAGAGTATTTGATCGGAATTATAGCTGTTGCTATTGGTGCAATTGCAGAAAATGTATCATCTCGATTTGCAGATGATAACCTTGTAATTCCAATTAGTGTTTCATTAGCAATGCTTTTAATGTATCATTTTCTTTTACCTGATATGGCTTTGGTTCTGGCTAATGTACCTAATTGAAATGGAACATTTAAATCTCCTTTTAGTATAATATTAAAAAACCTAATAATTATATGAAAATTTATAAATATTTTATTACTGCTTTAATTGTAGCTCAATTTTTATCTACCGGATGCGGAGAAAACAAAAGTCGCGCTATCGGAAACGAGGATGATATTTATATCGTTGCTGATTCGGTTGAATATGAAAAAATTGAAGGAGCTTTATTAACCGTATTCGGGAAAATTATTTATACTCCTCAATCTGAAAACATGTTTAATCTAATTCGAAAAAATTATTCTGAATTAGAAAAAGTTAAAAAGTATAAAAACGTAATAATTGCTGCTCCTATTAATTCCAGTTCACTCACATCCACCTATATAAATTCTGTTTTAAATAAAGATGTAATTAAACTTGTTAAAGAAGATTCTATTTCGATAATTAACAAAAATGATTTATGGTCGAAAGATCAATTGGTGATGTTTTTAAGTGCCTCTACTATTGAAAAATTGTCCCAAAATATTCTTAATAACAATGAAGACTTAATTTATTATTTTCAAAAAGCATCAGACAGTAGATTGAAAAAAAGTCTTTATAACCCCACATATGAAGATAAATTAGTTGAAGCTAAATTTTTGAAGAATTATAATTGGCTGATTTATGTACAGACCGATTATAAATTAGCATTAGATAAACCGGAAGATAACTTTATCTGGTTACGTCGATCTCCTGGAAGCGATATGGAGCGTTGGATATTTGTTCATTGGATTGAAAATTCATCGCCAGCGTTATTGAATTCGGATTCTATTAATGCAATTAGAAATCGAATGACTGAAAAATATTTCAGAACTGAAAATGATTCTGCTTTTGTAGTAATTAATAGCGAATATAGGACTTCTAAGGAAGTAAATTTTAATAATAAATACGCTATAATGACACAAGGGCTTTGGAACATGAGTGATGGAAGTATGGGAGGTCCCTTCTTGAGTTATACTTTCTATGATGAATCTTCAAAGCGACTTTATATGGTTGATGGTTCTATTTATGCCCCTAAGTATTATAAAAAATTATTGATTCAACAGGTGGACGTAATTCTAAAATCCTTTCTTACCGGAAAAGAAGTTTCTAAAGACCAAAAAGAAATGTTATTTGATGAATTGGAATAAACGATAAGTATTACTTATTAAATTAGATATTTTTTTAGTAACATCCTGATCGATTTTGAGTCGATAAAAATTAGTTAATACTTTTACCTTTTCCTTATCTTCCGGGAAAATGGAATTTCGTGAGTTTAATACAATTTGAAGTGTTATTTCAAATTTCTTTAAGTCATCAAAAGTATTCTTGAGAAGATTAATATCTTCTGTTTCCAATCTGTTTTTTAATAACCTTAATCGAGAATAGATGTTTTTACCTATTGCTTTCTTGAATAATATTGTATCAGTCATAATAAAATAATTCAAGAAAAATTCTAATGACAAAAACCCACCATTCTGTTTTTTAAGATTAATGCTTTTCGAAATATGAGAGAATGATTCTGAGCTTACTTTTTTCTGCATATCTAATATCTCTTGCTGAATCTCTTCTTCTCTGCGAGTTTTGAGTGTTGTAACAATTTCAGTAACAAAATTTTCATATAAGCCAATATTCCCTGCGATAAAACAGATTTTCGATAAAGCTTGAAACTCCCAAACACGTGCTCTTGTATGAAGATATTTCTTGTAATTATTATAATCCCAAATTAATTGACTACTTTTTCCTTCGGGTCTTAATCTAAAATCAATCGAAAATGGCTGAACAATATTTTTAAGCTCTTCGATTTTATTAGAAAAGATTTTATTTAACTCAAACGATTTCTTGGAATTAATTGAAACTATTATTAGATCAATATCAGAATTAAAAGTCATACTATTTGTAGCAGTACTTCCTAATGCTGCAACAAAATAATCGTTATCATTAAAACAGGTAGAGAAAAATTTGCTCAATAAGTAGTTTGTTTGTTGAGAGATTAATTGAGATACTTTTTTGTGGTTTGTTAAATTTAGTATAAATCGAAAAGTTAGAATAAAAGACACTTCTTCTAAAGTCAGATTTTTAATTGAGTCATCATCCAATGAATTAAAGACTCGTCTTGTTAACAAAAACTCTCCTGCCTTTTTATTGATTAATAAATATTCTGTCCCTCTTTTATTATACTCAAGGTTTTTAAGAATTGCAGATAAAAAGTTCTTATCCTTAAATTCATTATACCAAATTGATGGGAAATTTTGCGATTTTATGAAACGGACTAAATTTTCTAAAGTTATATCCGGATATTTTGATCTCTTCAAATAATTAAAAACAGATTTTTCAATTTCAGAGAATAATAAAATTGTTCTTTTATCAAATTCCTTTTGTTCAAGCAGTCCACTTCCACTTTGCAAATAAACTAAATTCTTATTGGCTCTTTTTTGATCAACGAATTTAATTTTACTAAAAAAGTTGTTTGAAGAATTATTATCGACCAGAATTGAATTAAAAATTATTCTTACTTTCTTTCTAAAAGTCGTTAATTTATTTTGAAATTCGATGGAATTTCTAAAACCGGTATATCTTGCTAATTTTTCTAATGTATCGCCATCAGTTGGGATTAAATGAGTTTGATTATTATTCATCAATTGAAGAAAATGTTCAATCCTGCGATAGAAAACATATGCTGACGTATAAATTTCGGCTTCATTTAATGATAATATCTTATAACTAATAAGTAAATTAATGGTTTCAAGAGTATTCCCATTTATTAAATTATTATTATTTCCGCCATTGATCATCTGAAGTGCTTGAATAGAAAATTCAATATCTCTAATTCCACCGGAGAATAATTTTACATTATCTTCGGAGAGCAATCTTCGTTCGATATTCTCTTTCATTCTTTTTATTTGATTTATTGGGGATTGTGTAAAAGATGTCGGATAGACAAAACGATTAATATAATTAATAAATCTTTTGTATAATTTTTCATCTCCGGAGCAGAAATTGATTTTTATTAACATCTGTCTTTCCCAATCCTCACCACGAGATTCATAATATCTAAGGTAATCGTTAATAGAGCCTGATAAAGAAGAGTTTTTTCCATCTGGTCGAAGTCTAAAATCGACTCGATAGACAAACCCTTTCTCAGTTATTTCTGAGGAATATTTAATAAAATTTATAGCCGTTTCGGAAAGAAGTTCCTCTAAATTTTTTGGAAGTACTTCATCTGCATTATTTTCATAAAATAGTATAAAGTCAGCATCGGAACTGTAGTTTAATTCTTTTCCTCCTAATTTACCTAATGAACAGAGTGCATAATTATTTAAGTCATAAGAGATATTATATTTTACTTTAATTTCATTTATAGACAATTCAAATAGAGTACTAAGTATGGCATTAGCTAAAATTGATAATTCATTCGTAGTATTTTTTAATGAAGTGATTCCAAGTATATCGGCAGTACCTATTTTTAAAATAAATCTACGTTTGAAATTCCTAATAAAATTCAATTTTGTATCTAAGTACTTGAATTTATTTATCCCTGTAATTAATTCTTCTTTGCATTTCTGATAGTATAAATTTTCCGTTAAAAAATTGTCATCGAATAGTTGATATAGATACTCCGGATTACGAACCACAATATCAGTTAAGTAATTGCTATTAGAAGCGATGGCGCAGATTATTTCTATATGATGCGGATAAATAATAGCATCATTAAAGAATGAAATTTTATCATAAATAGAAGAGATAATCCTTAATAAATTAGCTTCACTTTTCTGATTAATTAGAAAATTCTTCGCTCCATTCTCCAATTTTAGTATGATACTTTCAAAAAATGAAGAAGAGATTGAACCTTCAAGCAATTTTAATAGGTTTTTTTTAAAATCGGATGATAAAATTTTCTGTTCTGACAAATGAATTTCCGTACTTAATTAAAATAAATCCTCACAGCAGTAAAAATAACATAAAAATGAAACTAATTATCAGTAATTATTTATAATTAGAAGCTAAAAAAGGGTATAAAGGAGTCTCTTTGATAACTTCCATTGAATTTCACGGACTCTTTAATTAACTTTAATTTCTTAATAAATCAGGAGAATTTGATGCTTAATGCATTTTTGAAAAAGATATTTGGTGATAAAAATACGAAGGCGATGAAAGATATTTATCCAATTGTTGATGAGATTAATGAACAGTACGAAAAACTTAAAGACCTAACAGATGACGAACTAAAAACGAAAACAGTTGAATTTAAGAACCGCATAAATGAAGCAACTCAAGAGTTAAGGGATGAAATAGAAAAATTTAAGTCTATAATTAGAGACGATACTTTTGAAGGGGATAAACGTACTATTTATGATGATGTGGAGCGATTAGAAAAAGAATTAAATGAGAAATATGATGATGCATTGGATGAATTATTACCAGAGGCTTTTGCAGTAGTTAAAGACACATGCCGTAGATTAGTAGGAAAAACATGGGATGCAGCAGGTAATAAAATTGAATGGGATATGATTCCTTACGACGTTCAGCTTATTGGCGGAATAGTTCTTCATAGTGGAAAAATTGCAGAGATGGCTACCGGTGAAGGTAAAACCTTAGTAGCAACTTTACCTATTTATTTAAATGCACTCACAGGTAGAGGTATCCATATTGTTACGGTGAACGATTATTTGGCTAAACGTGATAGCGAATGGATGGGAGAAATTTTTAAGTTCCATGGTCTTACAATTGGTGTGATCCTTAACTCGATGTCAAGTGAGCAACGAATTGAAATGTATAATTGTGATATTACTTATGGAACTAATAATGAGTTTGGTTTCGATTATCTTCGAGATAATATGGCTGTATCAAAAGATAATTGTGTGCATCGCGGATATAACTATGCAATTGTGGATGAAGTGGATTCAGTCTTAATTGATGAAGCAAGAACACCATTAATTATATCTGGTCCGGTGGGTTCATCTGAACATAAGTTTGATGAAATGAAACCAAAGGTGGAACGTCTTTTTAGAAAACAGGCAAATTTCGTCGCTACTATTGTTAGCGAATCAGAAGCTCTTCTTGCTTCCGGAAATTCTAAAGATAAAGAAAAAGCTGGTATATATTTATTAAGAGCTCAAAGAGGCTATCCGAAAAATAAAAAGCTCTTAAAAATGATGAGTGAACCGGAGTACAAAAAATTAGTTCAACAGACTGAGTTAGAATTTCTTAGAGATAATGGTAAAAGAATGCCCGAGATAGATGAGGAACTTTACTATGCTATTGAAGAAAAAAACCATCAGATCGATTTAACTGAAAAAGGAAGGGAAGAATTAGCTCTTGGCACTACTGAAGGTAAAGACTTATTTGTGTTGCCAGATCTTGGTCTTGAAATTAGTAAAATCGAAAATGATGAATCAATTGAAACCAACGAAAAAATAAAATTGAAAGACGGGCTTTATCATACTTATTCAGAAAGATCAGATAGAATTCATACACTTAATCAACTATTACGTGCTTATACATTATATGAAAAAGATGTTGAATACGTTATAACCGAAGATGGCAAAATTGCTATCGTAGATGAATTTACAGGTCGTGTTCTCCCGGGCAGAAGATATTCCGATGGTCTTCATCAGGCAATTGAAGC
>JBAYVI010000176.1:0-6241 GCA_041674625.1 Melioribacteraceae bacterium
CGGTTACCGATGTTATACAAAAATGTCTCGGATTAGGTATAATGGTTTCTATTAATCAACGTCTTGATATTGATACTATTACATTAGTCGCTGATGAATTCGAATTTAATATAGAACTTCAGGAAGAATTTCATACTGATATTGATGTAGATGAAGCTGATGCACCTGAAACATTAAAGCAGCGTCCGGCAGTTGTTACAATTATGGGACACGTTGATCATGGTAAAACATCTCTTTTGGATTATATAAGAAGGGAAAATGTAGTAGCGGGCGAATCAGGTGGAATTACACAGCATATCGGTGCTTATAAAGTAATTATACAAGATGGAAGAGAGATAGCATTCTTAGATACACCGGGTCACGAGGCTTTTACAGCAATGCGAGCTCGTGGTGCTAAAGTTACTGATATAGTTGTATTAATTGTAGCCGCTGATGATGCAGTTATGCCACAGACAGTGGAAGCTATTAATCATGCTCAAGCAGCTAACGTACCTATTATTATTGCAATTAATAAAATTGATAAACCAAATTCTAATATTGAAAAAATCAGACAGCAATTAGCTGATAGAAATGTATTAGTAGAAGAATGGGGTGGTAAATATCAGTGCGTAGAAATCTCTGCTAAAACCGGTTTGAATGTAGAACTTCTTTTAGAAAAACTTGTTCTCGAAGCAGAACTTCTTGAACTCAAGGCAAATCCTAATAGAGAAGCACGCGGAACTATTATTGAGTCTCAATTAGATAAAGGTCGTGGTATTACTGCAACAGTACTTGTTCAGAAAGGTACATTAAGAATTGGCGATCCATTTGTTGCCGGAGTTGTTCATGGACGTGTCCGAGCAATGTTTGATGAAAGAAATAATAAAGTAGCAGAAGCAGGACCATCGACACCTGTGTTAGTTCTTGGTTTTGAAAGTGCACCTCAAGCAGGCGATACATTTATTAGTGTAGAATCTGAAAGAGTTGCCCGTGAAGTTGCAATTAAACGTTCACAGGTTAAACGTGAGCAGGATCATAAACAAGTTAAATTAATTACTTTAGATGAAATTGCTAATCAGATTAGTATTGGTGGAGTAAAAGAATTACCACTTATCGTTAAAGGTGATGTGGATGGTTCTATCGAAGCATTATCCGATTCATTTATGAAGATTGCAAATAAAGAAGTAAATGTACGTGTAATCCATAAAGGTGTTGGTGCCATCAGCGAAGGAGACGTTCTTCTTGCTGCTGCATCTAATGCTATAATTATTGGTTTCCACGTAAGACCTAACGTAAATGCACGCAAACTTGCTGAAACTCAAAAAGTAGATATTAGATTATACAACGTAATTTATGATGCTATTAATGAAGTTAGATCGGCAATTGAAGGAATGTTATCTCCTACACTTTCTGAAGAGATGGTCGCGACAGTAGAAGTTAGACAAACTTTCAAAGTTCCGAAAGCAGGTACAATCGCAGGTTGTTATGTTACGGATGGTAAGATTACAAGACTAAATAAAATACGTCTTATTAGAGATGGCATTGTAATTTATGAAGGTGATTTGAGTACATTAAAGAGATTTAAAGATGACGTTAAAGAAGTAGATGCAGGTTACGAATGCGGACTAAGTATAGCCAGCTTTAATGATATTAAGGTAGGTGATGTCATAGAAGCATATAAAATTATTGAAACAAAGAAAAAATTAGTATAATGTCACATAGAATAAAGAAAGTTGAAAGTTTTATAAAAGAAGAGCTAAGCTTAATTTTTCTTCATAAAATACAAGATCCAAATATTGGATTATTGACTATAACTAGTGTGAAAGTTACTCCTGATCTAAAATTAGCAAGGGTTTACCTTTCGGTATTTGACAAAGAAAAAAGAGCTTCGGTTTTAGAAAAAGTTCATGAAATGAAGGGCAGATTCCGTTCCGAATTAGCTCATAGGATAACACTTCGTTCAGTACCCGATTTGGAATTTTATATTGATGACACAATAGATTACGTGGAAAAGATGGAGAATTTATTCAAAGAAATTCATAAAAATGATTCTACGAACGAATACTGATTTTAGCGATATAGACTTTAATAAGGGTGAAGTTGTACTTATTGATAAGGGAAGTGGATTTACTTCCTTTGATATTGTACATCGGATGAGAAGGTTATCCGGCGTTAAAAAAGTAGGACATGCCGGCACACTTGATCCTAGAGCAACTGGATTATTGATTATTTGCACAGGTAAGAAAACAAAAGAGATTTCAGAATTTCAGAATCTCGAAAAGACTTATGAGGGCATTTTTACTATCGGAAACACAACCCCTTCTTATGATACCGAGACTGAATTTGAAAGCGATAATTTGGAAGCTGCTTCTAGAATCACTATCGATCAAATTGAAGAAGTAAAAAATGAATTTATAGGTGCTATTTACCAAGTACCACCTATGTATTCGGCTTTGAAATTAAATGGTAAAGCACTTTATAAATATGCTCGAAAAGGAATAACAGTTGAAAGAGCACCTCGACCTATTGAAGTTTACTCTTTTGATATTTTGAAATATGATTTCCCTGATATTCATTTTAAAATAAAATGTTCGAAAGGTACTTATATAAGAGTAATTGCGAATGATCTTGGTGCTAAGCTTGGATGCGGTGCTTATTTGAAATCTTTAAGACGAACTCAAATTGGCAATTATAATGTTTCCGATGCTTTTGAAGTTGAAGAACTAAAAAAAATACTCATTCCTAATCCTGTTATTTAGGGCAGTTAATGAATTTATATACAGATAGTTCTATTATTGATAAAAATAAGTCTTATGTTGTTACAGTCGGTACTTTTGATGGAGTCCATATTGGACATCAAGAAATTTTGACTTCATTAATTAATGAAGGAGAATTATTAAATGCCGATTCATTGGTTTTTACATTCGAACCACATCCAAGATCGATTGTATCAAAGAACTTCGATTTAAGATTAATAACTACTTACACTGAAAAAGTAGAGCTCTTTGAAAATTATGGTGTTTCGAATCTATTCATCGCATCTTTTAATGATGAGTTTGCCAAACTTTCGTTCGAAGATTTTATTAAGAAATATTTTGTTGATAAAATTAACACAAAGAAAATTGTTATTGGGTACGATCATCGTTTTGGTAAAGATAGAACCGGTGATGAAAATAGTCTTAAGGCACTTGGTAATAAATATGGATTTGAAGTTGAATCAATTCCGGCAAAAATAATTGAAGATGAAGTTGTTAGCAGTACTAAGATTCGTAATTATTTAGAATGTGGAAACATTAAAAAGGTAAATTGCTTCTTAAATAGAAATTATAGCTTAACAGGCATAGTGGTAGAAGGTTCAAAAAGAGGAAGAACTTTAGGGTATCCTACTGCAAATATAAATGTTGTAAATATTAGAAAGGCAATTCCTGCAACAGGTGTATATATTGCATATTCTTCATTTGAAGGGAGAAAATATTCTTCAATAGTTAATATTGGCTTACGCCCTACTTTTACTGATAGTCATGAAATTGTAATAGAATCTCATTTGCTCGATTTTGAAGAAACTTTTTACGGAAAAGAGATAAAGATAGAATTTATTGATAGATTAAGGGACGAAATTAAATTTTCGAGTAAAGAAGAATTAATTTTGCAGCTTAATCAAGATAAAGAGAAGGCAAGAAAAATTTTATAAATTACTAATTAATTCCGGAAAGGTTCTGGGATTTAATCATAAAATAAATAAGGAGTAGTAGAAATGAACTTAACCAAAGAAGAAAAATTGGAATTTGTTAAAAAATTTGGTAAAAACGACAAAGATAGCGGCACTGCCGAAGTGCAGATTGCCTTAATTACCGCAAGGATTAACAAATTAACAGGTCACTTCAATGCACACAAAAAAGATCACTCATCAAGACGTGGATTGATGCAGCTTGTAGGTAAAAGAAGAAGACTTCTCGATTATTTAATCGATAGGGATATAGAAAGATACAGAGCAATAATTCATGAACTTAATATTAGAAAATAAAGGTAGATAAATGGTAGTTAGAAAAGAAGTCGAGATTGGAAATAAAAAGCTCATAATTGAAACAGGTAAACTTGCAAAGCAGGCGAACGGTTCGGTTACAGTTCAGTATGGTGATACATTAGTTTTAGTTACGGCGGTGGCAGGTGGAAAAAGAGACGATATTGATTTCTTCCCATTATCTGTGGAATATCGCGAAAAAGCATTCGCTGCGGGAAAAATTCCCGGCGGTTTTCTTAAAAGAGAGGGTAAACCTTCTGATAAAGAAGTCCTAAGCGGAAGATTGATTGATAGACCAATAAGACCTTTATTTGCAGACAATTACAATAACGATACACAAGTAGTAGCTTTTGTATATTCATACGATAACGAAAATGATGCAGATGTACTCGGAGCGGTTGGTGCTTCGGCTGCATTAACTATTTCCGATATTCCATTTCTTGAACCAATCGGTGAAGTTCGCGTTGGAAGAGTTAATGGTGAGTTTATTGTTAATCCGACTGTACCTGAACTTGAATTAAGTGATATTGAGTTAGTTGTAGCAGGTACTGAAAGTTCTGTTATGATGGTTGAAGGCGAATCGAAAAATGTATCGGAAGATGATCTTCTTGCTGCACTTAAGTTCGCACAAATCGAAATCAAAAAACTTATAGATGTTCAATTAGAATTGCGCGAACTTTGCGGTAAACCTAAAATGGTTGTTGAGCCAAAAGTTATTGACGAAAATTTAGTTAAAGAAGTCAATGAATTGGCTTACGAGAAATTTAAAATTATTGTTTCTGAAGTTCTTGCTAAAGAAGAAAGATCTGCAAAGAACAACGAACTTACTGAAGAGATTCTTGCAGCTTTAGCTGAAAAATATCCTGACCAAGGAATTGTAATTAAATCAATTCTTCATGATATGGAAAAAGATTTAATGCGCAAAAGAATTTTGGAAGAAGGGCTCAGATTAGACGGAAGAAATCTTACACAAGTAAGACCAATTTCTATCGAATTAGGATTATTACCACGAACTCATGGTTCAGCTCTTTTTACAAGAGGAGAAACACAGAGTTTATCCACAATTACTTTAGGTACTAAAGGGGATGAACAGATTATAGATGGTCTCGGAGTTGAATATAAGAAAAGATTTATTCTTCATTATAATTTCCCTCCATTCAGTGTTGGAGAGACTGGTAGATTTTCAGGAATCGGAAGAAGAGAAGTTGGGCATGGTAATCTTGCCGAAAGAGCAATTAAATATATTGTTCCGGTAGATGAAAAATTCCCTTATACAATCAGGCTAAATTCAGATATTTTGGAATCTAATGGCTCCTCTTCAATGGCAACTGTATGCGCTGGTTCGTTGGCATTAATGGATGGCGGCGTGCCTTCTAAAGATTCTGTTGCCGGTATTGCTATGGGTCTTGTTAAAGAAGATGATAAATTCGCAGTTCTTACTGATATTCTTGGGAATGAAGATCATCTTGGTGATATGGATTTCAAAGTTGCAGGAACAGAAACAGGTATTACTGCAATTCAGATGGACATCAAGATTCAAGGAATCTCATTTGAAATTATGGAGAAAGCTTTAGCACAGGCTAAGGAAGGACGCTTACATATTCTTGGAATTATGAAAGAAGCAATTTCTACTCCAAGGGAAACTATTTCAAAATGGGCTCCAACTTTACTTTCTACAAAGATTAAGACCGAGAAGATAGGTGCTGTAATCGGACCAGGTGGTAAAGTAATTCAGAAGATTCAGAAAGATTTCAGCGTAGAAGTATTTATTGATGAAGATGGAACTGTAAGAATTTCAGGAATGAACGCTGATTTAGCAAGAGAAGCTAAAGAATTTGTTAAAGCATTAGTATCTGAACCTGAAGTTGGAAAAACATATAATGGAAAAATTGTTAAGATAGCTGATTTTGGTGCATTTGTAGAAATTCTTCCCGGAACTCAAGGATTGCTTCACATTTCGCAGATTGATAACAAGCGAATTGAAAAAGTAACAGACGTACTTAAAGAAGGCGATATGATTAAAGTAAAGCTTTTGAGTATAGAAAACGGTAAATTCAGTTTATCAAGAAAAGCACTTTTAAAAGATGAGGCTGCTCAAGAAAAAACTGAAGAAGAAAGTGAATAATAGGAATTAGAAATTCCGAATAGAAAAATATGACAATTGGAAACTTGAACTTAGGAACACGCTTGATACAAGCTCCCATGGCGGAGGTTACCGATTCGTCTTTTCGTTCCATAGCA
>JBAYVI010000177.1:0-6234 GCA_041674625.1 Melioribacteraceae bacterium
CTTGTACAATGCCTCTATTTCGCTTGAAATTGGCTTTGGTGGGATTCCAAGTACCGTATAGGATACTTTGTCGCCTTCCTTCTTTTTATTGATTTCTACGTCATAATTCTTCAAGTCTCCCCAATCCTCGTTTTGTTCTAAATCGTATAGAGGACCCATAATAGTTTTTTGGGTTAGTTCTAAGACTTGAATACATCCATCTTTGTAGTTATAAACAACCATAGCCCAAAAATAATTAATATTTGGTTTTCCATTTTGGTTTGTATCTACGTCTTCTGTTTTAATTTTACAGACCTGTCCTTCGTGTCTAAAAGGTTGTTTATTTTTCCAACCTTCCCATCCTACGATAACGTCTGATAAGATTCTGAATTTATTTTTTCCGTCTTGTAATTTTGCAAATTGTGATGAACTTGGAATTTTTGTATTTTTTGGAATTGCCATGATATTTTTGTTATTTTTTATTAATTAATATGCTGGTTCTGTTTGTTCGTGTGGTTCGCTGATAATATCTTGTTCGTCATAAGCCACTTCGTCGTGTCCACATTCTTTGTTTCCTGAATGAAACGGAGTTGAATAGTCTTTACCTGTAATTAACTTATATGCCACTCTGACATTTAACTCCGGGACATATTCTACTCTGCTTCTTTCATAATGTTCTTCAATTAGTCCTGTTGGAGCTTCTTGTCCGGCTATGAGATAACTATCAATTGTTTTGATTAATTCTTCCATTATTTTGTTATTAAATATTTCTAATGTGTATCATTTCTAATACTTCTTTATACTATCACATTATAATTATAACGCAATAGGTTATCCACAGTTTAATTTTATGTCACTAATGACTTCATTACCCCAAACATCCCATCCTTCTATTTTCTCTCTGGCAAATAATTCAACTCTTGGAATATCTCCGAATAATTCAACTATTTTCTCCCTAACTTCTTGAGGTTTTCTGCTATGCTCTCGTCTTGGTGAAATAACTACACTTGAAACTTTATTACTAATTACCATAGGATGTACCTTTCCTTTTGTACCCATTAAGCAAACTTCACAGTTACTTTTTGCATAATATCCTACTCCAAAAAAAGGTTTACCATTTTTAGGATTTGTTTTTATCCAACTAAAACCTAAAGTCTTATACTTAAAACCCCAAGCTTCTATCACTTCAAGACCTTCTTGTAGCAGTGGAAACGTTACCCACATAAATAAAATGCAATTTATATCTGCTAAATTATTTACTGGCAAGTTTTTAATATCTTGTAAGGTCATTGTTTTATACTGTGCTTCTACCCCCCCCCTGTGGTACTTTTCCGTTCTGATAACTCCAAGCAGGATCAGCATAAATAATTTTATATTTTTTCATAATTTAAGAGTACTTAATATCCTGATTAATTTGATGATTTAAAACCTCTAAACCGGTCATGTTCATAATGCTTATATTTGAACTTTTATATAAGGGTTTATATATTATTAAATCTGGGTAAATCCTTTTTGGATTTTCAATAAAAAAATCTAGCGTGATTTTATTAAATGTATCCATAAATTCTTCAGGTTCATTTTCTAACTTTCTGCCTGAAACAAGATAGTGAAATAATCTTAGGAAACCTCCAACCCTAGATTTTTCCTGTGGAGTATTATTTACTTTTTGTCTTTTCATTTCAAGCCAATCCTTAAAAGAATTATTTGTTTTACTCTGACCTTCTTTTAATAATTCAATGCTTTTAATGTCGGATAATGTTCCTGTCCAATTTTGAATTGAAAGAGCTTTATTAATCTTCTTTCCAAAAGGAGCATTAGTATATTCCACCCAAGACATTTTCAAATTTGATGCATCTTCTACCTCAAGTGGTAAATCTCTACTTTTAATTTTTATGATATACATTTTATTTTACAATTATAGTTTCTGATTTATAATCCTTTTCTACTTCAAATTCATCTTCCCATCTCTCCCCATTAAGATAGGTGGTTGGATGTGGAATATATCCTGCAATCCATTGCTTATCTTTTTCTCGGCGGACACTAACATTAATTATTATTTTATCCCTTAAAGAAGGATCAATCTTTAGCCAAGATTTTAGTGCTTTCTTTTTTTCCTTTTTAACTGGGTATTCTTTCCAAAAGTCATCAAACTTGTTTGATGTGATGTCTTTATTAGAATATGAATTAGAATGTAAATTAGAATATGAATAGTTCCGACCCTCTACATAGGGTATGCATAGGGTATCACAATAATATTGTGGAAGTATAAAATATCCGTGTTTTACAATATTTTCTATAAATTTATTTTCTAATTCTTTCAAACAATTAAGAATTCCTATTTTTACATTAGCACTACTTGTCTCTTGGTGTTTAACAAAATTCTTAATTACAACCCTACCATCTATATATCTGATCCTGTCTTTTAATCTTGGTAATATTTTATTTATCATAGACAATTCTATTCCGGTCTCAATTGACATAACCTTTAATGGCATTTCGTATATACCAGAAATATTTGTATGTTCATTTGTTAGAAAATATATAAATAATAGTTTTTCTATTGGATCTAAATCAGATATATAATTATCATTCCAAAATTTTGTGTTTATATATCTCTGTTTATTATTTGCCATTTTTAACTTTTAATTTTATTAAGTTTATAAGCGAATAAACAAAAATCTTCTCAACGAAACAGGATGCGTAGGGCTACGACACCCCATTTCCTGTTTCTGTGAGAAGATTCTCGTCGTAGTTTCCGCAAGTCTTTTTGTGACCTAATAAATATTATATCAAAAAAATATTTTATCAACATAAAGTTATCCACTTAATAAAAACTCGCCCATTTTTCAATGAACGAGTTGAGATAGATGTCTCAAAAGTTTCCGAGCATCCTCTCTTGGTATTGCTACAATCACAAAGTTTGGATCGACCCAATTAGTGTTTAACTCCCTGACGATCTCAACCGGATGTGTATCTTGAAACAAGTGATGAAAGCTCTGATGCTTCTTATAGTCAACCACTTGAACGTTTGGTATGCCACAAACCTCTCCGTTTACTGGTATTCCACCAGATCGACTGCGAGAAAGTCTGTGGTGCCTATTAGTGCGTTTTATTTTAGCCACATTACCTCCTTTGGCATAGTGCCAGATGAAGTTCTACGAGTGAAAACTGTTCATGTTTCCAGTCATACCAGAAGTGTCCTTTTGCAAGTTCACTCCAATAATACCATTTGTGAGAAAACTCACAGTGATAGAATAACAATGTCTGTTTCATTTTAATTGCCTAATTGGTTGTACTCTACCAGCAAGGATGTCAATTACGAAGTCCTCGATAATAGGGTGGGTTATTCCATCGTAATACCACCTAAGGAATTGTTCTACGATGAATTTTTTACTGTGCGGGGTTTCATTCCACTCAAAGCTCAAACCGAAGATACGTTCAGTTGGAACTCCGAGTTTTTCAGCGGCGGTTCTAACTAATAATGCATTCATTTGGTTTTCTATGGATGTGTAACATTGATATGTGTTTGGTATATGTATGTTACGTGTTGTATAAAGAACTTGGTAGTTTAACGACTTGCCTTAGGTCGTCTATCTTGCTATACTGAACTATATGAAAGAAATTTTTAAAGATATTAGTGGTTGGAAAGGATTATATAAAATTAGTAATTTAGGAAATGTTTTTAGTGTTAGAAACAATAAGGAATTAAAAAATTCATTTAATAAGAGAAATGGCTATTATTATATTCGTCTTTATAATCATTGTAAAAATAAAGCTCTCTATATTCACAGACTTGTCGCCATTGAATTTATTCTAAATCCTAAAAATCTAAAAGAGGTTAATCATAAAGACTGTAATAAATCTAATAACAATGTTTCTAATCTTGAATGGGTTTCTAGAAAACAAAACATCCAACACGCCCACCTAAACAATCTTTATAAAAAAAGAAGAGGTGAATGTATGAGTAATAAATTAACCGATAAACAGGTTTTGGAGATTCGTAGAGATTATATTCCTAATACGGATAGTCAATGGTATCCAAATGGAAATCTTAAATATTTAATGAAAAAATATAAAGTATCTAAGGCAACCATAAGTGGGATTGTTTCTAGAAGATATTGGAAACATTTATAGACCAAACACTCGTTCAGTCTGAACACCTAGAATAAAGGCGGCGTCTCTGACGAGTAGTGGGTGCATGTTAAAGTTCTCCTTCAATTTAATTATATTCTTCCTATACAAAAACACAAAAGCACAAATCTTAATTGTGCTTAGTGAATAAAATATTGAGTGAAGATATTTTATTTAAATAAATTATACTCCGAACAAATCTTTATAACAAGACCATAAACCTTGCTTTCCTTTTGAAAATTTTTCTGCCATAAATTCTAATGCGAAATCAGGATCAATAGCTTCTTCATAAGAAACATCAGGATGAGAAGGTAAATATATTTGACTCAGCCCAAAACTTTTTTCTCTTGTTCCATCTGGTCTAATATGCTTCGATTGAACATCAATTTGATATTCACTCTCACATTTTACTACGGCGTGCATAACGCTTGCACTAACATGATATTTTTCTGCATAATAATCTACCTTTTGATAGATATTTTCAGGTATTAATTCTTTATCAGTTGTTTCTGATATTAAGGGTGAAGGAAATATGTAAGCAATCATTAAAATTGCTATTGTAAATTTAATTTTTAAAATAAGCCATTTGAACCTCGTCCTGCAATTTCAGTTTAATATCAGTCGCCTTAGTAAATTCAGTTTGTCTGTTAAATTAAGTATATCAGTCTCACTGTAAAATGAAAGCACTTGTGGGCATTCTTGTTAGACGGTGTTTAATTCTGTATCTTAATCTATTAATTTCTGATCTGGCATATTTTAAATGTTCAGAATCATATTGATTATTTTTTATTCTACTGCGTATGTTTTCAATATTGACTCTTAAATAATCCTCGTAGTTTTTAGGTTTATCCTTCATTTAATATCAGACTAAAAAATAGTCTTAATATTATTATATACTTTTCAATTTATTTAAAAATAGTTTATCAACACTTAAAGTAATTTAAAAACATAAATAGGTAAACCACCTTTTGTTCTATATTGAGCGACCCATTTTTCAATATTTAAATGTTTGTCCCACAGTCCTGTCTTAGAGTTATTTGAGTAAATACAATCTTTCCCAATAATGCCAACGTGACCCACCACTTTTCCATTACCATATCCAGTTGGTGAAATGATAATATTTCCTTCGGTTAAATCTAAAACTCTTTTAAATCTTATATCCTTATCAAGGTATCTAAACAACTCAGCAGTTGAAATTATATTTGGAAAAGTCATTACTTGTCCTAGTAGAGTAGAAGCACTATCCGCACAACCTAATTCATCTGGGGCAATATCATTTGGAGATGCATCTTTTCCTATATAACTTTTAGCTAATGACAATAATCTATTTTTTTTTTGAAAATTCATAGATAAAAACCAAGTATCGTATTTTTTAAGTGATACCCATAAATGTAGCGTGTCAATTCTATTTTGTAGATAACAAAGAGAGTGTCCAAGTTCGTGCTCAAAGGTATACTCTAATTGTTTGTAGTCTCCATTTTTAGAGTTTCCTACAAGCTCCCAAACTAAGCCTTTTCTTTTCCATTTACGAAAATATTTCTCTTTTGATTCTACTCGAATAATTGACTTACCTTGAAATTTCAAATGATTACCCCATTTACCTGAAATCCACTCGCCGTCTTTCACTACACAGATTCCGTCATAATCTTTTGCAAGTTTAAATAATTCTCCATTAAAATCTGTAATATTTTCTTGAAATTCAAATGTAAAGTCTACATAGTCTTTTAAGATATGTTCTATGCGAGGTTTTATATATTTTTTGTTATATAAAACTAAATATCTCATTATTTTCTCTTATAAGTTTTAACAATCTTATCTCCTGTGCTATACGCACCAGAAGCAGAAAGTCCGACAATGATTCCAGTAAGAATTAAA
The DNA here is from genome assembly GCA_041674625.1 of Melioribacteraceae bacterium. Lineage (GTDB taxonomy): Bacteria > Bacteroidota > Ignavibacteria > Ignavibacteriales > Melioribacteraceae > BRH-c32. Next base: position 5,986 of record JBAYVI010000177.1, read on the forward strand.
TCTTTTATAAAATAAGTATCCGAACCTAAATAGAGTAATCCTATTCCAACCGCCATTGAAATGAATGGTGCATATACACTAGATATGCCAAACATTCTTTTAATAATCTCGGTTATTGATACTGTCAAAGCTATTGCAATTGATATTTCCATATTTATATTATATAATTATTTTTGAGTTTGTAAATCTACTATGTGTGCCTGAACCTCTTGTCGATCTTGAATATAAACATAAGCTAATAGTGGAAGC
>JBAYVI010000178.1:0-6160 GCA_041674625.1 Melioribacteraceae bacterium
ATACTAAAAATGACTATCGAAAAGCTAACCGGTGCTGGATATGTATTTATAGGGATGGATCACTTTGCTAAACCGGAAGATGAACTTGCAATAGCATTGCGTGAGAAAAAGCTTTATAGAAATTTTCAGGGATATAGTACTCATGCAGGTACTGATCTTTATGGAATGGGAATTACGAGTATTTCGCAAATAGGTAAATCCTACACTCAAAATGTAAAAAAAGAAAAGGAATATTTTACTTATCTCGAAGAGTCCACATTCCCTATTGAACGTGGAGTATATTTAACCGATGACGATCTATTAAGGCGTCATGTTATAACAAAAGTAATGTGCGATTTTGAATTGGATTTTGATTCAATAGATCATAAATTCGGAATTGAATTTGAAAAATATTTTGAGACCGGACTATCGGCAATGGTTGATTTTATAGAGGATGGTCTTGTTAAAATAGAAGATAGAAAACTTATCGTGACCGGCATGGGTCGGCTATTAATCAGAAATATAGCAATTAATTTTGATGGATATATAGAACGGAAAGAAGATACAGGTAAATATTCAAGAACTGTTTAGTCGCCTATTCTAATATATGCAATAGCAATTTTAAAAACTTCTGCACTTATATTATCTTCAAAATCAATCTGTTGGTTCAGAAGATAAAGGTGCAGAAGTAAAAAATTCATCATAAAATCTCTTTGTATATTTATTCAATAATTCCTGAACTCTATCATACGATGGTGAAGCAATCACCAAACCGGCGTGAAAAGCTTTATCCAATTTCCATATTATTTCAGGGTCGTCAAATGTGGATAAGTCAGGATTCTTTTGCTTCGCTAATGAAAGCATTATTGCCGCATATTCTTCTTTAACCGGAGGCAATACATAATGATTATAAAGCTCCAACTTAACCCATTCAGACCAAAGGTTAAGTCCCGATGCAGCTTTAACCAATTCAGAAATATTAGCTCCGCCTACTCTTGCAGAAGTTTCGAGGAAATAAAATTCCCCTGTCTCACTTGATTTTATAAATTCCGAATGAGAAATACCTTTCAATAATCCTAACCCTTCTATTACTACTTTATTTATTTCCAACAATTTTTTAGAATCATCGGAATCACGTTTAATTGTATGGCTCGAAAAAACTCTCCCATCATGAGCTACTTCCATTGGCGGCAGACCATATTTATGAGCAAGTGCAAACTTTACATTTTTATCAGTAATTATACTATCTACATGAAAAATTTCGCCCGGAATAAATTTCTCTAATAGGTAGTTTGATTGCTTGTCTCCTAATGAATTTACTGCATCCCAAAATTCATCACGATTATTAATTTTAGTTATACCTACTGCACCAGCAAGCATTCTTGGCTTTAATACAAATGGTGGTTCTATCTCTTCTAAAAATTTATTTAATTTATCGTGATTAAGAACATGAATAAAATCAGGTACATTTATTCGTAGTTCCTTTGCTCTCGCACGCATTGCTAATTTATCCCGGAAGTAACGCATTGTCGTATCGCCCATACCCGGTATGCGAAGATGCTCTCTTAATTGAGCCCCTTTTTCCACATCAAAATCATCTAATGCCACGATAATATCGATCTCTTTTTTTCGGCATAAATAACTTACGCCATTTATCATATCTTCGTTATTCCAGACCTTATTTACGTCAGGCATATAAAACACTTCGTCTATCGATTCACGGGGCCAGGAGGCGTGTTCTAAGCTTTTAGATGTAAGTAGAAATACCCTTGCACCAAACTCTTTAGCAGTTTTCATAAAATCAAAGCCTTTTTCGTAGCTGGCGATACATAATATTGTTTTTGGATTCCCCATGACACCCTGCCTTTTTAAAATGATACTTTATATCTCTAATTGACCTAAAAAGATTGTAATAAATTAGTAAATTTACAACGGAATTTATATTAATAAAGGAAAAACCTTGTCAAAAAATGCAGTTGTTTTATTAAATCTGGGCGGTCCTGATTCTTTAGATGCGGTTCAACCCTTTCTCTTTAATCTATTTAGCGATCCTGATATTTTCAATATTCCGTTCGGACAAAAAATCTTTGCAAATCTTATATCAAAAAATAGAGCACCAAGAGTAAAGGAAGAATATAAATTAGTCGGCGGTAATTCCCCCATTAATAAATGGACTGAATTACAAAGAAATAATTTAGAAGAGTCCTTAAAATCTTCAGGCTACGATATGGATGTTTACGTAGCAATGCGTTATTGGAATCCTCTAACGGAAGAAACCGTTAAGAAAATAGAATCACAAAATTATGATAAAATAGTTCTTCTTCCACTTTATCCACACTATTCTATTACAACTACCGGATCATCATTTAATGAATGGAAAAGATGGTATAAGGGAGATAAATCAAAATTAGTTTTCGTCGAAGAGTATTACCTCAATGATATTTATATAAAAGCAATTAATGAAAGAATTGATGAAGCGTTAAAGAAATTCACTTTCGCTGATGAGGTACAGCTTGTATTCAGTGCACATGGAACTCCTGTTAGCTTAGTAAAAAAGGGAGACCCTTACAGTCATCAAATAAAAGATACAGTTGAAGCAGTAGTAAAAGCTCGAAACTATTCTCATCAACATCATCTATGCTTTCAAAGCAAAGTCGGACCAATGAAATGGCTAGAACCTTCAACAGATAAGATGATTGAAAAACTCGCTTCAGAAAGTAAATATCATCTTTTAATAATTCCCATTAGTTTCGTTTCGGATCATGTTGAAACTTTATTTGAATTAGACATTGAGTATAGGCATATTGCGGATAATTGCAATATTGAACGTTATATCGTAATGGAAGGGCTCAATGATTCCACTACCTTTATAGAAGCTTTAAAGTATTTGACAATTAATTCACTAAAGAAAATATGAATAAAAAAGTTATAGTAATCGGTGCGGGAATTTCCGGACTTGCAACCGCGTATTGGATTAATAAATCGGGATATGACGTAAAAGTATTAGAAACAAATTCGCAAGCCGGCGGAGCTATGCAATCTAATCGAGAGAATGACTATTTGCTTGATTTAGGTCCGAATAGCGGTCTTGAAACAACACCATTGATTGGGCAATTGGTAAAGGAAACAGGAATCTCTGACGAGATGATTTATGCGAATGATGCGGGCAATAAACGATATATACTAAGAAATGATGACTTGCATGAATTACCCACTAAACCGATTCCCTTTATACAGACAAAACTTTTTTCTCTGAAAGGAAAATTGAGAATTTTCGGCGAACCATTTGTTGGTAAATCTGAAGATGGTTATTATCAAAGCATCAGTCAATTCGTAAGTCGAAGATTGGGGCAAGAATTTCTTGATTATGCAATTAATCCATTTGTAAGTGGCGTATTTGCGGGCGATCCTGATAAACTTAGTGTAAAATCGGCTTTTCCTAAACTCTATCGCTTAGAAGAACTTTATGGCGGGCTTGTAAAAGGAATGTTCAAAGGAGCAAGAGAGAGAAAGAAAAACGCCGAAAAATCAAAACAAACTGCAAAAATGTTCTCATTTAAAAATGGTATGCAAACATTACCAAATGCTATTGCGGCATCTTTAGGTGAGAAAGTAATTTTTAACATCAGCGGTATTAAGATTTCAAAAAATAACAATAAGTATAAAATAGATTATTCAGTGAATGGTGAGAATATTTCGGAAGATTGCGATTCTGTACTCTCGACTGTTCCCGCATATATTGTTTCAAAATATTTCTCTTCATTTGATGATAATTTAGAAAATAGATTAGAGGATGTTTATCATCCGCCTGTTATGATTTTATATCTTGGTTATAAAAAAGAACAGATTAAAAGAAAATTAGACGGTTTTGGATATTTAATTCCGACAAAAGAGAAGAAGAATTATCTCGGTGCGATTTGGAGTTCGGTAATATTCCAAAACCGAGCACCGGAAGGTGATGAAGCATTTACAATATTCATTGGTGGTGCTCAAGCTCCTCATCTATTCGCTTCACCAAAAGAAGAACTAATTAAAGATGTTATTTCTGAATTTTCTCAATTAATGAAAATTGAAGGAGAACCAAAATTCATTCGACATAAATTTTGGGAGAAAGCTATCCCTCAATATAACTTAGGTTATATTGAGATTGAAAAATATTGCGACCAATTTGAGGAAAATAATCCGGGACTGTTTATTAGCGGAAATTTCCGTGGCGGTATTTCAGTTGGCGATTGTGTAAAAAATTCAGAACTCGTTTATAAAAAAATTAATAATTATTTGGAGGTATAATGGCTCAATATCCTATAAAAAGACTAAGAAGATTACGTTATAATCCACTCGTAAGAGATATGATTAGGGAGACGGAACTTTCTAAAAGTGATTTTATATACCCACTATTTGTAGCACCCGGTAAAAACGTAAAGAACGAAATTCGCTCAATGCCCGGTGTATTTCAGATGTCGATAGATGTACTTGTAGAAGAATGCAAAGAAGTAGCTGCATTAGGAATACCCGCTGTGATATTATTTGGTATTCCTGAACATAAAGATGAAGTAGGCTCAGGGGCTTATGATGATAATGGAATTATTCAAAACGCAGTAAGAGCAATAAAGAAAGAAGTAAAGAATCTATTAGTAATTACAGATGTTTGCTTATGCGAATATACATCTCATGGTCATTGCGGTGTTTTGGATGGTGATAATATTCTAAATGATGAAACAGTAGAATTATTGGCTAAAGAATCTCTTTCTCATGCTAAAGCAGGTGCTGATATTATTGCTCCTTCAGATATGATGGATGGTAGAATTGCTGAAATAAGAAAGACTTTAGATGAAAATGGGTTTGAGAAAATTCCTATAATGAGCTATGCAGTAAAATATGCATCAGGTTACTATGGACCATTTAGAGATGCTGCTGAATCCACTCCTGCTTTTGGCGATAGAAAATCACATCAGATGGATATTGCAAATGCACTTGAAGCAATTCGTGAAGCAGAATCAGATATAGAAGAGGGAGCAGATATTATTATGGTTAAACCCGCAGGTGCTTATCTTGATATTATTTATCGAGTAAAAGATAAATTCCAAATGCCGACTGCCGCATATCAGGTGAGCGGTGAATATTCAATGATTAAAGCCGCAGGTAAGCTTGATTATATTGATGAAGTGCGTGTAATGATTGAATCTCTGACTGCAATTAAACGTGCAGGAGCTGATATGATACTAACTTACTTCGCAAAAGATGCTGCACAATATTTAGATAAAAAAAGGTAAAATATGAATATTGAAAAAAGTGAAATGCTATTTGAAGAAGCTAAAAAATATATTCCGGGTGGAGTTAATTCACCGGTAAGAGCTTTTAAGTCTGTTGGTGGAAATCCTATCTTTATGTCCAAAGGACATGATTCAAAATTGGTTGATGTCGATGGCAATGAATATATCGATTATATCGGCAGTTGGGGTCCGCATCTATTCGGTCATAATCCTCCATTTATAAAAGAGGCATTATTAAAGGCAATAGAATCAGGTACGAGCTTTGGAGCACCTACTGAGATAGAAATAGAGATGGCGAAACTTTTACGTGAATTAGTGCCATCTATGGAAATGGTCAGAATGGTAAATAGCGGTACGGAAGCTACGATGAGTGCCGTACGAGCAGCGCGTGGATTTACAGGCAGAGAAAAATTTATAAAGTTCGAGGGATGCTATCATGGACATGCAGATCATTTCCTTATTAAAGCGGGTTCAGGCGCATTAACATTGGGCGTTCCTACAAGTCCAGGAGTTACAAAAGGAAATGCTGCTGATACACTCTTAGCCGATTATAACGATATCAATTCGATTAAAAAATTAGTTACATCGAACAAAGGTGAAATTGCAGCAGTCATTATTGAACCGATTGCGGGTAATATGGGAGTTGTAAAAGCATCTACTGAATTTATGAAAGAGCTTAGAGAAATATGTAATGAAGAGGGAATTGTTTTAATTTTTGATGAAGTGATGACAGGGTTTAGAGTAGCAAAAGGTGGTGCACAAGAGATCTTCGGAATTAAACCTGATCTTTCTACATTCGGCAAAATCATTGGTGGTGGACTTCCGGTAGGAGCATTCGGTGGCAAAAAAGAGATAATGGAAAAGATTGCTCCAAGCGGACCGGTTTATCAGGCAGGAACTTTAAGTGG
>JBAYVI010000179.1:0-6139 GCA_041674625.1 Melioribacteraceae bacterium
AAAACTTCTATGGATAAAATATTTGCAGGTGGTGATATAGTACTTGGAGCCGCTACTGTAATATTGGCAATGGGTGAAGGAAGAAGAGCTGCTGAAGCGATAAATAAAATGCTTGCTGAAGAAAAACCTACGGAGATTCAACAACCAAATTAGTTTTTATTAATATTTACTATTAAGCCGTTTCAAAATCGATTGAAACGGCTTTTTTGTTGGTCAAAATTAGCACGTTTTTATTATATTAATAAGTTAATTAAGATTCCTTGAGGTTACTTTTGAAAAAAGAAAAAATTTTAGTTACATCGGCTCTTCCTTATGCAAATGGCAAAATTCATTTAGGTCATCTTAGTGGTGCTTATTTGCCAGCTGATATATATGTCCGTTATAAACGACTTAAAGGGGATGATATTTTATATGTATGCGGTTCTGATGAACATGGAGTACCTATTACTATTTCTGCTGATAATGAAAAAGTTTCTCCCCAAGTAATTATTGATCGTTTCCATGAATTAAATAAAAATGCTTTTGAAAAATTCGGTATGAGCTTTGACATTTATTCTCGGACAAGTCTTCCGATACATCATAAAACGGCTCAAGAATTTTTTAAATGCTATCATGACCAAGGTATTTTAGTTGAGAAAAAAACTTCTCAGTTTTTTGATGAAAAAGTTAAAAAGTTTTTACCTGATAGATATGTAGAAGGCACATGCCCTAAATGTGGTTATTTAGAAGCTCGAAGCGATGAATGTGAAAAATGTAATTCATTATACGAACCATCTGAACTAATAAATCCCAAAAGTAAAATAACGGGCGAGACACCAGTTCTGAAAGAAACTTCGCATTGGTATTTCCCATTGGGAAAATTTCAAGAACGCCTTGAAGTATACATAAAAGAGATGAGCGAAAAATATGGTTGGAAGGATAACGTTCTTCAATATTGCAATGGTTGGTTTAGAGAAGGATTAAAAGACCGTGCTTACACAAGAGATTTGGATTGGGGTGTAAAAGTACCTTTAGATAATGCCGAAGGAAAAGTACTTTATGTATGGTTTGAGGCAGTTCTCGGTTATATTTCTGCAACAAAAGAATTATCTGAAAAATTAGGTAAACCTGATCTTTGGAAAGAATATTGGAATGATGCAAATACTAAATATGTTGCTTTTATAGGAAAAGATAATATTGTTTTCCATACAATTATTTTTCCTGCAATGTTAATGGGGTGGAATGATGTTAATGATGTGAAATATATAATGCCACAAAATGTACCTGCAAATGAGTTTCTGAATTTTGAAGGGAAGAAATTTTCTAAATCCCGCGGCTGGGGAATTGATGTAGATGAATTTCTAGAAATGTTTGATGCTGATACCCTTAGATATACTTTAGCTGCCAATCTTCCTGAAAATAAGGATACTGATTTTTACTGGAAGGAATTTCAGAACAGAACAAATAGCGAATTAGCTGATATATTAGGCAATTTTATTAATCGTACATTTATTTTTACTTCAAAGCATTTTGATGATAAGGTGCCGCCTCTCGGTAAACTTGATCCGATTGACGAAGAAATGATTAATAATATTAAATCAGCCCCAGTCAAGATAAGCGAATTATTAGAAAAATATAAAATTAAAGATGCTGTTTTTGAAATGATGTCTTTGGCTCGTTCTGCAAATAAATATTTTAATGATTCTGAACCTTGGAAAACGGTTAAGTCAGATAAAGATAAATGTGGTACAACGCTTAATATATGTCTGAACACAATTTATACTTTAGCATCTTTATTTTCACCTGTTATACCATTTTCTTCTAATAAAATCTTTGGTATGCTAAATACGGAATCAAAAGATTGGGCTGATTCAGGTAATTTGAATTTACCGGAAGGGCATTCGTTAGGTAAATCAGAAATATTATTCTCTAAAATTGAAGATGTAGTTATTGATAAATTAGTCAGTCAATTAGGCGTAGTTGAAGGTACTCCGGTTCATATACCTGATGAAGAAATTACGATAGATGATTTTAAGAAAATTAAATTACGCACTGCATTAGTAATAGATGCTGAAAGAGTAAAAAAGAGCGAGAAACTTCTCCGCATTCAACTTGATTTAGGATTCGAAAAAAGACAAGTTGTGGCAGGAATAGCTAAAAGTTATTCGCCTGAAGAATTGATAGGGAAAAAAGTTCTGATAGTTGCTAATCTTAAACCTGCAAAACTTATGGGTCTCGAATCTAAAGGTATGATTATGGCATTAGATACTCCTGATGGATTAGTAAAAATTTTAGAGATTGATGAATCGATTCAACCAGGAACTGCGGCTAAATAATTTTATGGATAAAAAATTAGGAAGTCGTAACCAGACTATTTTGTTAAGTAGGCAGGATAAAATTGATTTTTCTGCAAATTTAATTAAATTAAAATGTAATTCTACGATTGATGATATTGCATCAAAGACAATTCATGGAGATATTTTTAAGGTTGCGAAATATTTACCCGAAAAGAGCGTTGATCTTTTATTCATAGATCCACCATATAACCTTAGGAAATCCTTTAATACAATTGTTTTTGCACAAAAAACGATTGATGAGTATTCTAAATGGATAGAAAAATTAATTATTTCGATTCGACACATATTAAAAGATGAAGCAACTATTCATTTCTGTGGTGATTGGCGTTCTTCTTTATCAATTCAGAGAGTATTAGAGCAATTTTTTATAATTCGAAATCGAATTACTTGGGAAAGAGAGAAGGGACGTGGTTCTTCCTGTAATTGGAAAAATAATACTGAAGATATCTGGTTCTGTACAGTTTCTGATAAATATAAATTTTACCCGGATAGAGTAAAACTAAAAAGAAAAGTTCTTGCTCCTTATAAAGATTCTGAAGGTGAGCCAAAAGACTGGCAGAAATCATCGAATGGCTCATACCGTCTTACACATTCATCAAATATATGGACTGATTTATCGATTCCATTTTGGTCAATGACTGAAAACACCAATCATCCAACTCAGAAACCTGAAAAATTATTAGCAAAAACTATTCTTGCAAGTAGTGATGAAGGGGATTTTGTTTTTGACCCTTTTCTCGGTTCGGGGACTACTTCGGTAGCGGCAAAAAAACTTAACAGAATTTATTCGGGAGTAGAACTTGATAAGGAGTTCTGTTGTATAACCGAAAAACGTTTAAAGCTTGCCGATGATAACCCATCTATACAGGGGTATCAATACGGTTGTTTTTGGGAAAGAAATACTAAACCGGTAATGGATTGATGCCGTTTTTTTTGCTTTTCCTTGATTTTAATAGATAATACAAATAATATAAACTTTCTAAATAAGTATTTTATGGAGGATTAGGTTACGATGTCTAAATATTCAAAATTGTTTTTCATACTTGCATTGATGTCGCTCATTTCAGCATGTTCTTATGACAGTTCCAAAATAATCGTTGCAAAATATGACGATTCCCAAATTAACCTAAAAGAATTTGAACAAGCTTACGTTAAAAATACCGGCAATCTTGAATCTGCTAAAAAAGATACTATTACTGCGCTTCAGAATTTCTTAGACCTTTATGTAAATTATAAAATGAAATTGAAAGATGCTGAAGTTAGAGGTTACAAAAGTGATCCTACACTCCAAAGAGAAATTACTGATTATAAGGTCGCAATTGGTCAAACGATCTATTTAGAAAAAGCTCTTTTTGATCCATGGTTAAAAAATCTATATGAAAGAAGAAAAAAAGAGTTTAGAGTTTCTCACATTTTCTTAACACCGGATTCTTCACATAATGAAGAACAAACCATTGCTTTAGCAAAGGAGATCATTCAAAAGATTAAGAATGGTGAAGATTTCGGAAAGTTAGCTGCTGAATACTCAAAAGATAATTATACAAAAGGTAGAGGCGGAGACGTTTATTATGTTGTTTCCGGTAATATTGTAAGTCCTTCTTTAGATGACGCCGTTTATTCAATTAGTAAACCAGGTGAAATTTACTCCGAGCCGGTAAAATCAAGTTTCGGTTATCACATTATAAAGGTAACAGATATTGTTAATAGAAAGCCGTACGTGAAAGCTTTACATATTTTGGCTGCTTTTAAGGATAGTACTGGCACAACAGATTCGGTTAAGGCTTTAGCAAAAATTAATGATATAGAAGCTCGCCTTAAAGCAGGTGAAGATTTCAAAGAATTAGCTAAAAAATATTCAGACGATCCGGGTAGTGGTAAAAGGGGAGGAGATTTAGGTAAATTCGAACGCGGTAAAATGGTTATGGAATTTGATGAAGCTGCATTTAAGCTAAACAAGGATGAAGTGTCTTCAATTATAAAGACTCAATTTGGTTACCATATAATTAAAGTTTATGAAATTGGGAAATTACCAACTTTTGAAGAGGATAAAGAAAATTTGAAAGATCTTTTCCAGCGCACGAGATATAAAAATGAATATGATAAATTAGTAGATACTCTTAAGGTGAAATACGCATTTAAGCTCAACGAAGAATCGTTTAAAAATATTATTGATTTTAGTGATACTACAAAGCTAACTGTTGATTTCAAAGAGATGGAAATTTCTAAGAAATTTGGCAATAATGAATTGTTTGTTATTAAAAATGATCATTATTCGGTTGATAGTTTATTGGCGTATATGACAAGACAAAAGAATATGCTCTTAAAGCCGGTAAGTAAAGGACTAATATCAGACGCATTATATTTCTATTCTACTTCTTTAGCTCTCCGTTATAAATCGTTAGAGTTTGATAAGGAGAATAAAGATTTTGCCGGATTAATGGATGATTATGAAAGTGGTGTTTATCTATTCAAACTTCTTGAAGATGAAGTCTGGAATAAAATTGAAATTGATTCTGCTTCATTATATAATTATTGGAGTGGGACTAAGGACAAATATAATTTTGGAGATAGAGTAAAATATAATCTAATTTATTCAAAGAGTGACTCAACAGTATATAATTTCTTCAACCTTCTAAAATCAGGAAGTAACTTTGATTCGCTAATGATAAAAAATATTGATAAGCGCGAATTAGGAAATAGAGTAAACGAAAAAGATTTTGTAGATATTGAATTAGATGAATTATCAAAAGCAGCTAATAAGCTTGCAAATGTAGGAGATTATTCTTCTCCAGTGAAATATAAAGAAGGTTGGGCAATTGTAAAATTAATTGCAAAAGATGGGACAAGAGAAAAGTCTTTTGAAGAAGCTAAAGCTGAAGCTTCCTCTTTGTTTCAAGAAAGTGAAAGTAAAAGATTAGAAAATGAATTTATAAATAAACTAAAAGAAAAATATAAACCGGTTTTAAATTATGAAGAACTTGAGAGAGCTTTTAAATAAAGTTCTCATTATTATTTTTATGGTTTCTCTTTTTAATTGTTCTGATAAAAAAGAAGATGATTCCGTTGTTGCTAAGGCAGGTAAGAGTGAATTAACAAAAAATTCACTTGATAGTGCACTTAGTGACCTAAGAAATAATAAAAAGTTTAGGAATGAATATATTAAGGAATGGATTGAAAAAGAAGTTCTATATCAAGTAGCAATAGATAAAGGAATTACAGAAGAATCAGAATTTAAATCAATGATAGAACAGAATAAAAAAGAATTAGCTGCCGCTTTATTAAAGGCGCAAGCATTGAAAGATTTTTCTTATTCGCCTTCGCAAACCGAATTGGAAGAGTATTTTGAAAAATTCAAAAATGATTTTGTACTTAATGACGATGCATATAGATTTAATTTAATTGTGTTTAATTCAGAAGAAAAATCAATTAAATTCAGGAATCTTCTGCTTGATAGTAAGTGGGATAGAGTTGTGAGTGCATTTAAATCTGATCCGGGAGTAATTAATCTTATCAATTCAGGTTTTAGATATGCACATGAGATTAATTCTGAACAAGTCATTCTTAGTCTTAAAGTAATGGAACAAAATGAAGTTAGTGTGGTAATTAAATCGGAACCCGATTATTTTACCGTTGTTCAACTTATTGAAAAGTTTAATAGGAATACTCTACCAAAACTTGATAATATTCGTGACCAAGTAGAGAATAGATTTTTAATAACTAAACGCATGGAATTTTTAAGAAATTACATTAGCGAAATTTTAGAGGATAATAATTCGAAGATTATATGGCAAACAGAATAAAAA
>JBAYVI010000180.1:0-6103 GCA_041674625.1 Melioribacteraceae bacterium
GGTGCTAAAGTGATTATCGATGAAAAAACCGGTAAACAGAAAAGAGCAAGAATAAGCAAAGCCAGCGGCGAAATGTTGCAATAATTAAAGGTTTATGAGAGAAATGGCAAAGACAAAAGAAAATGTAGAAAAAACTGAAAAACAAGGCAAGAAAGCAAAAGCACCTGTTGAAGCTCCGGCCCCAAAAGTAGCTGTTGCTCCACAGCCAAAAATTCCTGCTCGTTTATATGAAAAATATAAAACTGATATTGTTCCTAAATTAAAAGAACAGTTCGCTTACAAGAGTGTAATGCAGGTTCCTCGCCTTCATAAGATTGTTATCAATATGGGTGTTGGTGATGCTGCTTCGGATCAGAAAATTTTAGATGAAGCTGTTAAGGATCTTGAAACTATAACAGGTCAAAAACCTTCTGTTAGAATAGCAAAAAAAGCTATATCTAATTTCAAACTTCGTGAAGGAATGAAAATTGGTGCTAAAGTCACTCTTAGAACTGATATTATGTATGAATTTCTTGATAGATTTATATCATTAGTTCTTCCGAGAGTTAGAGATTTTAAGGGAGTACCTGATAAATCGTTTGATGGAAGAGGTAATTATACACTTGGTTTGAAAGAGCAGGTTATTTTCCCAGAAATTAACGCAGATAAAGTAACTAAAATTTTAGGAATGGATATAACATTCGTTACATCAGCTAAAACAGACAAAGAAGCATTTGAATTATTAGCTGCATTTGGGATGCCTTTCCGTAAAAAGGAAATTAATTAAAGGTTATTATATGGCAAGAAAAAGTTTGTTAGCAAGAGAAGCAAAAAGAAAAGTTTTGGTCGCTAAATTTGCTGAAAAAAGAAAAGAATTAAAGGAAAATGGGGATTATGATGCTTTGCAGCTTCTTCCAAGAAATTCTGCTAAAGTAAGAATGCATAATCGTTGTCAAATTTCAGGCAGACCAAGAGCATATTATAGAAAATTTGGAATTTCACGTCTCGTTTTCAGGGAAATGGCTCTTAAAGGTGAAATTCCCGGTGTAAAAAAATCAAGTTGGTAATAAGAGGAGAATTAGTAAATGCCAGTTAACGACCCGATTGCAGATTTTCTAACTAGAATAAGAAATGCAGTTAAAGCACGTAAAAAAGTTGTGGATATTCCTTCATCTAAGATGAAAGTAAGCTTAGCAGAAATTTTGAAAGTAAATAAGTTTATTAAAGATTATAGTATAGTTGAAGATAATAAACAGAATGTGTTAAAGGTTCAACTTCAGTATGTTGGTGGTGTGCCTTCGATAAGCGGATTGAGAAAAATAAGTTCTCCCGGTTTAAGAAGATATACCGATAAAAATGGTATTCCTAGAGTCTATAATGGTTTAGGTATTGCGGTTGTATCGACTTCAAAAGGATTATTAACAGATAAACAAGCAAGAAACGAATCTGTCGGCGGTGAAATAATCTGCCATATTTGGTAAAATTTGTGAGGAATAAGAAGTGTCAAGAGTTGGTAAAAAACCGGTAAACGTAAAAGACGTAACTGTTACTTTAGCTGATGGTTTTGTTACAGTTAAAGGTAAGTTAGGTGAGCTTCAAACTAAAGTTCATCCGAATATGAAAATAGAAATTCAAGGTACAGAATTAATTGTATCTCGACCGGATGAAACAAAAGTAAATAAAGCACTTCATGGATTAACAAGAGCTTTAATACAGAATATGGTTAGTGGAGTTACTGAAGGTTATGTTAAAACATTGGATATAGTAGGTGTTGGTTTCAAAGCTGAGGCAAAAGCTAATGGTGTGCTGTTCAACTTAGGTTTTTCACATCCAATCTTTTTCCAAGTTCCTGAAGAAGTAAAATTAGAAGTTGTAACTCCAACACAAATAAAAGTATCCGGAAGTGATAAAGAATTAATTGGCTTAGTAGCTGCAAAAATTCGTTCACTCAAGAAACCTGAACCTTATAAAGGGAAAGGTATTAAATACTCTAATGAAGTTATCATTCGTAAAGCTGGTAAAACAGCCGGCAAGTAACAGCAGGAGACAGGAAATAAAATGTTTTTAAAGGATAATCAGAAAAGAGCAAGAAAAAAAATACGTGTACGCAAAAAATTATCTGGTACTACGGTACGTCCTCGTTTAGCGGTTTACAGAAGCTTAGATAAAATTTATGCGCAAATCGTAGATGATTCTAAAGGTGTTACATTAGTTGCAGCTTCATCTTTAACAAAAGATTTAGTGGAAGAACTAAAAGGCACAAAGACTAAAGTTGCTAAAAGCAAATTAGTTGGAAAATATATTGCAAAAATTGCAATTGAAAAAGGAATTGAAGCGGTAGTATTCGATAGAAGTGGCTATGAATATCATGGCAGAGTACAAGCTTTAGCAGAAGGTGCAAGAGAAGGCGGTTTGAAGTTTTAATCAAATACACTGCCGGGTCGTCTAATGGCAGGACAGCGGCCTTTGGAGCCGTATGTGGAGGTTCGAATCCTCCCCCGGCAGCCAAATATTAATTCAATTTTAAGACGAATTTAATCGGAATAGAGTGAAATGAATTTAAAGTACAAAAAAGTTTCAGGCTTAGAAAATCTTAAGGAAAAGATTGTTCATATCAATAGAGTTGCAAAAGTAGTTAAAGGTGGTAGAAGATTCAGCTTTAACGCTATTGTAGTTGTTGGTGATGGCAATGGACACGTTGGTATCGGTATGGGTAAAGCTAATGAAGTAACCGATGCAATTTCTAAAGGTATTGATGATGCTAAGAAAAATGTGTATAAAGTTCCTATTATTAAAGGAACTGTTCCTCATACCATAATTGGTAAGTTTGGAGCCGGTAGAGTATTATTGAAACCTGCTACTCCTGGTACAGGTGTAATTGCTGGCGGTGGAGTTCGTGCGGTGCTTGAATCTGCAGGTATTCAGGATATTTTAACCAAATCTCTTGGTTCGAGTAACCCTCATAATCAGGTTAAAGCTACTTTAATGGGTCTTCTAAATCTTGTTGATGCTCGTTCGATGGCTTACAAACGTGGTATGAAAGTTACCGAATTGTTTAATTTATAATTGAGGATTCTATGGCTAAGAAATTAAAAGTTACGCAAACAAAAAGTGTTATTGATAGACCAAAAGGGCAGAAACTTACTATTGAAGCTCTTGGATTGGGCAGACCCCATTATTCAGTTACAAAAAATGATACTCCTCAGATTAGAGGTATGATTAAGAAAGTATCGCATCTTGTTAAAGTAGAGGAAATTGAAGAATAAAGAGGATTAAATGGATATTTTAAGTAATTTAAAACCTGCAGAAGGTGCTGTAAAAAAAGTAAAAAGAATTGGACGTGGTCAAGGTTCAGGACATGGTGGAACCTCTACAAACGGTATGAATGGACAAAATTCACGTTCAGGTGCTAAGTTTAGAGCTTGGTTTGAAGGTGGTCAAATGCCTTTACAGAGAAGAATTCCTAAACGTGGATTTACAAGTCCATTTAAGGTATATTTCCAAGTTGTTAATCTTGCAACTTTGCAGACACTTGTTGAGAATAAAAAATTTGAAGATGGTATAGTAAATGCTGTAACACTATATAAGAACAACGTAATATCAAAAGCTGCTGCCCCATTTAAAATTTTGGGTAATGGCGATTTAAAAGTTAAATTAAATGTAGAGGCACATTCTTTTAGTGCTACTGCAAAAGAAAAAATTGAAGCCGCTGGTGGAACAATTAAAGAGATAAAAATTTAATGGCTACTGTACAGGAAACCTTTAGAAATATTTTCAAAATTCATGAATTGCGTCAGAGAATTTTATATACTCTCGCTCTTCTATTAATAGTACGCGTTGGTGCGCACATCACATTGCCTGGTATTGATACTACATTACTTTCAGAGGCAATGAAGAATCAGTCTGCAAATAGTTTATTTGGTTTATATGATCTATTTGTAGGCGGTGCATTTTCTAATGCGGCTATTTTAGCACTTGGCATTATGCCATATATCAGTGCTTCTATTATCATCCAATTAGGTGGTGCTGTAATACCTTATTTCCAGAAACTCCAAAGAGAAGGGGAAGATGGAAGAAAGAAAATTACTCAACTTACGAGGTACGGAACTGTCCTAATTTCAGCACTTCAATCTTGGGGTGTTACTATTCACTTGATGAGTCTTCAGGTGAATAATATGCCTATTGTTCCTGAAGCTGTCAGAGGGATTACTTGGACACTTTCAACTATTGTTCTATTAGTAGCAGGTACTGTATTTACAATGTGGTTGGGCGAGCAAATTACTGATAAAGGTCTCGGAAATGGTATTTCCTTGATTATTTTCATCGGTATAATAAATCGTTTCCCATTTGCATTAATAGATGAATACAGATTGATTTCTGCTGGACAAAGAAATATTGTTGTTGAAGTAGTAATTTTGGTGATAATGGTTCTTGTTATTGCAGGTGTAGTTCTTGTTACTCAAGGTACAAGAAGAATACCAGTTCAATATGCAAAAAGGGTAGTTGGTAGAAAGGTTTATGGCGGCGTTACTCAATATATACCTTTAAGAGTTAATACTGCAGGTGTAATGCCGATTATCTTTGCTCAGGCAATTATGTTCTTGCCTTCAACATTATTGTCATTTTTCCCTAATAATGAATTTGTAGCAAGCATAGCCGGTTATTTTAATTATACTTCACTTGTATATGCGTTTATTTATGCATTAATGATTATTTTCTTTACCTACTTTTATACAGCTATTGCATTTAATCCGCAGGATGTAGCAGAAAATATGAAAAAACAAGGTGGTTTTATTCCGGGTATTAGACCAGGAAAACAAACCTCTGAATTTATTGATAATATTTTAACTAAAATTACATTGCCCGGATCAGTTTTCTTGGCAATAATAGCTGTTATGCCTTCATTTATTGCTAAGTTTGGTGTATCAGGTAGTTTTGCTTCATTCTTTGGTGGTACGAGTTTATTAATTATGGTGGGTGTTGCGTTAGATACTTTACAGCAGATAGAATCTCACTTGTTAATGCGCCATTATGATGGATTTATGAAATCAGGCAAGATGAAAAGCAGAAGGTCTTAAGGCGGTTATTTTAAGTGGTATTAATTAAGACAAAAAAAGAGATTGATAAGATACGTGAAAGTTGTAGAATTGTTGCTGAAACTCTACAATTAGTTAAAAGTTATTCCAAACCCGGTATTACGACTTTGGAATTAGATAAGATTGCAGAAGATTATATTTTAAGCAATAACGGTATCCCGGCATTCAAAGGTTATTCACAAGCCGGTTCATTTGATTTTCCGGGTACTATTTGTTCTTCAATTGATGATGAAGTCGTTCACGGGATTCCCGGAGATAGAAAGCTTGTGGAAGGGGAAATACTTTCTATTGATGTTGGAGTTGAAAAGGATCACTATTTCGGAGACGCAGCATTAACGGTGGCAATTGGTGAAATCTCGAAAGAGAAGGCTCAATTAATGAAAGTTACCGAAGAAAGTCTTTACAAAGGAATTGAACAAGCAATTCCTAAAAATCGAGTTGGTGATATCTCGGCGGCGGTACAAGAACATGTAGAGAAACATGGTTTTTCTGTTGTAAGGGACTTATGCGGTCATGGAGTAGGTAAATATCTTCATGAATCTCCACAAATACCTAACTTCGGAAAGAGGGGTACTGGTTCTGTACTTAAAGAAGGAATGACGATTGCAATCGAACCCATGATTAATTTGGGTTCACATAAAGTAACTGTTGCAATTGATGGCTGGACTGTTCAAACGGTTGATGGTTTAGCTTCTGCTCATTTTGAGCATTCTATTGCAATTATAAATGGAAAACCGGAAATATTAACAAAGTGCTAAATTATGGCTAAACAAGGTTCAATAAAAGTTGACGGGATTGTATCTGATACATTGCCAAATGCACATTTTAAAGTGAAATTGGAAAATGGTCATGAAATACTAGCCCATATATCCGGGAAAATGAGAATGCACTTTATAAAAATATTGGTTGGGGATAAGGTAGCAATTGAATTATCTCCTTATGATTTAAATAAAGGTAGAATAACATACAGGTATAAATAACGGAGAAGAAATGAAGGTTAGAGCATCTGTTAAGAAAATATGCGAACA
>JBAYVI010000181.1:0-6084 GCA_041674625.1 Melioribacteraceae bacterium
GTTCAAATGGAATTTTTTTACCTTTAACAAAAAATTATCCGGTCAAGCAAGTGATGTTAGAGTGTTTCAGATTTTCTTTTCATCATTTCTCGGATTTATTAATAAAGGATAACTAATTATTATCAATGATAATAAACTCTATAATAATTCCTGTATACGGAAATGAGAAACTTGTATATAATCTCTTGGGATCATTACTTCCGACAGTAGATAATGAATGTGAGATTATAATTATAGATGACGGACATAAGGATATGAAAATTAATTCTTCCATTCTGCCATCACAAATTATTTACCAATCTAACGCTAAGAATTCAGGATACTCTTTTGCCGTTAATAGAGGTATTGACATTGCGATAGGACAATACATTACAGTAATTAATTCGGATATTTTATTAGACACAAATTGGTTAATAGAAACTAGAATTTTTTGCGAAAATAATCCAGACCTAGGTATGTTAGGAGCCAAATTAATATATCCTGACTATGGTAGAATTATGCATGCGGGTATATATTTTGGACATGGGTTTTGCTTTAATGGATTCCGAATGTCATTATCTCAAGACAAACTAGTAAACAAAATAGTAGAAGTGCAAGCTCTTTGTGATGCTTTAGCTACAATTCCCAAGAGAGCATTGCTTGAAGTTGGTAGATATGACGAGCACTATTTTACAAGTGTTGAAGACCTTGACTTGTGCTTCAAGTTAAAACAATCAGGTCTTAGGAATATTTACAACCCTAAAATCATTGGTTACCATAAAACTGCAGCATCTCTAGATCAAAGATACAAGCAGGTTGAAAAAGATGAAATATTATTCTTTGAAAAATGGAAAGATTGTATTAAAGATGATACGTTTGAGATATTTGAAAGAAGCGTCCTCCGAGGTATCAAAACAAAAACTAATCTACCCAAAGAAGCATATATTATAAACTTAAATAGAAAAAATTCAAAAGCAACACTTCAGAATTTTATTAGACTAAGCGATATAAAAGTAATTTCACTCTTTGATTATTCCGATTATTTATCTAACACGCCCAGATATATTCAAAAAACAAAAATAGATCTTCTTGATTTGCTTCCTTTTAGTCATATTCAATTAAGACTTCCTATAGTATATATCGTTGATTTTTTTGTAAGTATTGAAGAAAACTATTATTGGTCAAAACAGAGACGGAATTCTGATGATTTGGTTTTTGACAGTGGTTTCAATCTGTTCTATTTACGCGAATTAACAAAGTAATTCTTTTTAATATGATTAAAGTATTTGGGTCAAAAGTTGGTGCTGAAGAATTAAGTCAAGTTGCAGATTCAGTACAAAATCAATGGCTGGGAGCTGGTCCCAAAGTGCATGAGTTTGAAGAAAAATTCAGACAAAAGATAAATGTTCCTGCCTTTCTAATGATTGATAATGCCTCAAATGGACTTTTTCTAGCCTGTAAACTATTAGACCTTCCTGTTGGATCAGAAATTATATTGCCGTCTTTTACTTATGTGGCATGTGTTCACGCAGTTGTATTGGCTGGATATAAACCAGTATTTTGTGATGTGAATTACAAATCTCAGAATGTCTCAGTTGAATTAATTAAACCTCATATCAGTTCAAGAACAGGAGCTATTATGGTAGTTCATTATGCAGGATTGCCAGTAAATATGGCCCCAATTATTGAACTTGGTTTTCCAATTATCGAAGATGCTGCTCATGCTGTTAATTCTTTTTACAAAGGTCAACATTGCGGAACAATAGGTGATATTGGCGTTTTTAGTTTTGATTCAATGAAAAATCTTGCTGTTGGTGAAGGAGGGGGAATTACATGTAAAAGTTTACGCTATTTTGATCGAGCTAAAAACTTACGATTATCGGGTATTGGGTCTTCTTCTTTTGATCTGTCAGGCAATAGCAAAAATCGTTGGTGGGAACAACAAGCATCAGAAGCGTTTATCAAGATGAAACCTTCTGATATTATAGCAGGTTTTGGTATTGCACAGCTTGCCAAGCTTAATAATTTACAAACAATTAGACGCAATATATGGAATAGATATCAAGCAAAATTAAAAGGTATTGGGGACTTAGAATTACCTTTAGAAGCAAATAAAAATTCTCAACACTCGTATTTTACATTTTGTATTAAAACCAGCAAAAGAGATCAATTGGCACGTTTTCTTTATGAAAAAGGTATTTATACAACTCTTCGTTTTTTTCCTGTTCATTTAATAAATCTTTACAGAACAGGTACTAAATTGGTTAATACGGAAAGACTTAATGAAACGGCATTGAATATTCCTCTTCATCCAGATTTAACTGATATTGAAATAGAGTCAGTTATTTATGGTATTCGAGATTTTTTTAGCTAAAACTCATGTACATCAGATAGAATTGTATCCCACTACTTAACTTAAGCATGAACATTTCTATGAAATCTTGTTGATAATTAGAATATAGTGTTGGTGAATATTTTTGCACTTCGTGATTAAGTTCTTGAATTGATTCAGGCAAATCCAGAGTCGCCAAGTATTCTTGGTAATACTTCATGTTTAGCATCCCCAATAAATTGTATGCATTATTGGGCTTATTCGTTTTATCTTTTTTATCTGTTAGTCTTACTATTTCAACCATAAAACCTAGTGAATCTTTTAAATAATTCAATTGATTCTTATCTTTGTAAAAATGAAGATTTAAAAATGCCAGATTATTAAACAAGCAGATTTTAAATGCATTAGATTCATGTATGTCAACATAGTGCAGGCAGGTCTTAAAACTTTTATATGCCGATCCGTAGTCATTTCTTTTAAAATATAAACAACCTTGATTAATTAATCCTCTCGTTAATTCCCAAAGAAAGTTGTTTTCTCTTGCTATTATTATGGCTGATTCGAGTTCTAGTTCTGCATCTTCATATTGCTCAAGAAGCGTTTCAAATACTCCGGTTCGAATCTTGGAACGAACCTTGGCATTTAAGTTTTCAGGTAGATTCAAAGTTGGTGTTAAACATTTCTTATGCAATTCAAATGCTTCATGCAAACTATTCATTTGGATCAAGCAACCCGCCATATCATAATAATTGTGATGAATATAGTATTCATGTCCGATTTGAATGGCAAGTTCTAAACTTTCCTCCATATAGCTAAGTGCCTTTTCTATATTCCCCAATGGTCGATAAGTTATGCCTAATCTGTTTAGCGCCCAAGCATGCAATTCTTTTAGATTTTCATCCTTACTGAAAATATTGCTGCTATTTCGGAAATCATTAATTTCTTTGATCAACTCTACCAAGATTAATCTTGCTTCAAAATAATTGCTCGCCATTATTAGAGTGTCAGAACGAAACAAACGAGCTTTTAATCTAAGAGCATAACAATTAAACAATTCTACATTACTTATTAAAGAGGGATCTTTAACTAATTTGTTGATTTCCAACTCCAGTTCTGCGTAACTTCTAATAGAAATTTCTAAACCACAGTATTCTGATTGTATTAATGCAATATTAAATTTAACATTATATAGTCTTTCTGATTGAATTGTTTCTGCTTCCAATGATCTTTTCACAATCATATTCCCGTACCTTAATATCTCTTTCCAATTATTTTTCTTGAGCATCTTATCAAATAACTCAAATGCACTTGCAAAAAAATTAGACGAATATTTTTCAAAGCACACATCTAAACTTCTTACAAAAAGTTCATGCCATTCTAATTCAATCCCTTTTTCCCGAATCCAATTAATCATCATCTCCCCAGCAATGTGAGCATCTTTCATATAATTTTCAGATATAAACTGAAAAATATTCTCATGATCAAAATGAATAAATTGACCATGTTTATGCAAGATTCTTTCTTGAATAAGAAACAATATGATTTCATCTAGTGAATAATCTATGTTCCATATTTCTTTCAATTTGTTTTCATCCACCTTTGATTCAAATAAGTGAATAATTTGAAGGATATAAATAATATAAAATTTAGAGTCTGTCCGCTCAATGTAGTACGTAAAACGATCTAAAAGAAGATGATTAATTTCATTATGGAGACTTAAGTTTTCAAGTTGATCAATATGCCTCCATTCAAAATCCGAATTTGTTTCAATTATAATCCCTTTATTCTTTAGATGTAGTAATGTATGAATAATATTAAAGGGATTGTTTCCTGTTTTAACAAGTATTTTTTGTTCAATAAATCTCTCGAATTTTGATTCGGTAAGCACTAGTTCTTTTATCAAAGAAAGGCTATCTGCATTCGATAAATTATCTATTTTGATCTTGGTAATTGAATAAGTTGGATCATTTTCTATTAACAACTCAAATTCTTCATAAGCCTTAGAAATTTCTTTGGCTTCAGTTCTAGCTGCCAAAAAGAAAGCTACCCTTACCTTTTGATTTTTGAGATTATTATAAAGGTTAGTAAGAAAATAAAAAAGATTTTTATCTCCATAATGGAGATCTTCAATGACCAATACCACAAGATAATCCTGCCCATATTTATACAGTATTTTACCAATGAACTCGATAACCTGCTTCACTTCGTGATTTGACACTTGTTCAAGCCCTTGTTCTATGATTGCTAATAGAGTATTTTTGAAACTTTTGAATTCCTCCTTGTTTTTAAATAAAAACGAAAAACTTTTATCCTCTTGGAATCTAGTAATCAATTGATCATTAATATCAACAAAGGATTCGAAATCAAGTCCGATGAAATACGATAACATATCTTTGACTAGATTTTTTCTCCCTCCGGTTGAAACTAATTCGGATCTAAACAAACGTAGATTGTATTTAGCACAGTGATCAAGTATTTCCTGAATCAATCGAGATTTACCAACCCCAGCTTGCCCTGTAATAAGACCTAGAAAGAATTTTCTATAATAATAAGTTCGGTCTATTTTTTCTTTAAATAAAGCAAGAAACTCATTATTCTCCTCCCCTATAAATGGTGCTAGAAAAAATATATTACTAACTGAAATGGCTCCAGCTTTTACTCTAAATTGACTTTTACCAATTGAAAGTTGAACATCTAATTTCTTGAATGATTTTCGTTCAATTCTTGTAGCTATTGAAATAATCTTATCAGAAACACCAGACACATCTGAACTAATGGAAAATGACATTCCATTATTTTTAATTGGACCTATAAATTTCAAAAGGCCATCTGGTATTAAAAGAATAGAGAAATCAATCTTATCAAAGAAGAAATTGCTTACTTTAAAAATGATATAAAAAGTGCTGCCAACAGGAATATTTATTGTTTCTTCGCCATTACCATTTTTAGACCAATCATAATATACTTGAACTTGAAATAAGCTCTCAATTATGGATAACTCGTCTTCGGTTGACCATTGCTTAATTGCTAAACCGTTTAAAGTCGGATAATAAAAGAAATCATTAACCGCTTGTTGTTTTGTTATTTGGATTTTTTCAATTAAATCAAATCCCAACGAAACTAGCTGTTTTTTCCTTTCTAAAAGTTCTTTCTGAGTTAATGACTTATATCCAACGAATCGGAGTTTTAAAAGCTCATTATTGAGTGTTTCTTTCTGATGCTTTAATATTAACATTGCACATTGTCTTCGATTGACAGTAATAAGTTTTAATGGTTTTTGTAAAATCGTTTTATGGATCTCATTGTGGTTTGTAACGAAATTTAATAAATCAAGCCCCACTTCTCCGTTGGTAAATATCCATAGAGCATCTGCCAGTTCACAAATTGCCATATTAATATTACTACCAACTTCTTTATGAGATAATTTCTTTTTAGTATAATCTGAAATGTATTTAGCTTCATAAAATATTTTTCTTCGCCCTTGAATTCCTTCACCATCTCTTTTGTTATCTCTGGTTTGAGGAGTTTTAAACCATTTAGCATTTGGATTGCTCAAACATGCAAGAAGGAAGCCAATAAGTTCAAATTTCACAGGTTCATCAATAACTTGCCATAACTCTTCATGATTGAAATGTATTGGCAGATGTTCCATAATAATTAGTTATCCTTTATTAATAAATCCGAGAAATGATGAAAAGAAAATCTGAAACACTCTAACATCACTTGCTTGACCGGATAATTTTTTGTTAAAGGTAAAAAAATTCCATTTGAAC
>JBAYVI010000182.1:0-6055 GCA_041674625.1 Melioribacteraceae bacterium
TAGTAATTCAATTTTTTGTCGATTTTCTTCCTCTGCTTTAGCTCTATGTATTCTTTCTTCCTCAGCGGAGCGCTCAGCATTTTCTTTCTCGTTTTGTAAACTTAACGTCCTTTCTTTTACTAAAGCTTCCAATTTCATTTCATTTATTCTTGCTAATCTCAGTCTTACAAAGTACAAAATGCTTATTAACGATATTATCAGCACAAAAGCTATTATATAAAAAAACGGAGTTTCATAAAAAACAGATTTAATAGTGAATTTTATACTAACTGGTTTTTTGGATTGGTTGCCATGACTATCTATAACCAATAATTGAAATTCATACTTGCCATAAGGAAGTTTTTGAAATGTAATTTGCCCGACATTATTATTGTCCCGCCATTTATCGCTGCTCCCTAATAATCGATAATGATATTTTACATTTTTAGGAGACGAAAATGATGGAGAATTAAAATAAATCGTCAGATTATTATAGCCTGAAGGTATCTCAATCTTATCATTTACACTAAACGAATAATCATCAACTACAAAGTTCTCAATAAAAGCAATTGGTTCTGTTTCAGTATCGTTTAGAGACTTAATGTCTACTACTACTGCTCCTCCAAATGATGGAAACCAAAGATTTCCTTCATCATCTCGCATCCAATTTGGCTGGCAGCTACCATTAAATTCATTATTGGTTAACCCATCCTCAATTCCATAATGAATTGAAATAACTTCATTTTTTCCACCACTCAAGTATGAATCAATCTCCGATTCTCTTATTCTAAACAACCCATTATTACTTGAAAACCAGAAATTCCCTTTTTTATCTTCAACAATTGCAGAAACTATATTGCTAAAGAGTCCCTCTTTTTCAGTAAGATATTGAAACTTACCATTAGTCAATATGGCAATCCCTTTACCATATGTGCCAATCCATAATCTATCCTTTTTATCAATATAAACCGTTCTTGCAGAATTAAGATTTAGTACACTTATAGAAACAAATTCATTGTTTTCAAATTTCAACAATCCATCATCAGACACAATCCACAGCACACCTCTTTTGTCCTGAATAATATTCCGATAGATGTTAGCTTTATTCTTAATTGGTTCATAGTATTTAAATTTAGCATTATTATAAACAACTAATTTTCCTATACCACCAAACCAGAGGCTATTATTTTTATCGCGAAAGGCAGTAAAAAAATTGAGACCAGCTTCTGGTTTCACTTCGTTCATATAACTGGTGATATTTTTTCCATTATATTTAAATATTCCATTCCCGTTTGTAGCAATCCAAATATTCTTATCTTTATCCTCCGTTATTCCCCAAACAGCAAGACTAGATATCCCCTCTATTGAAAAATCCTCAATTTTTTTGTTTACAATTCTTTGCAACCCGTAATTCTGCCCAATCCATATTGTATTATCAGATGCTTTGAATATAGGATATGTATTTAATCTATTGATACCAAAGGTTTTATCAAGAGTATAAAGTAGTTTTTTTTTAATATAAAAGAGACCATCTACCTCAGAACCGACCCAATAATTATATTTCTTATCAATAAAAAGTTTTCCATAAAGGGATATTAGTTTTCTATTCCTTTCTTGAATTTTTGTCATCTTAAAATTTTTGATACTTACAAGCTCTCTTTCCCACGTACTCGCAATTAATTCATCGCCTTTTCCGTAGATGGTAATAAATTTTTTATTGGGAAATAGTGTAATGGCATTTTTTAATTCCTTAAAGGTTTTTGCAAACTTTAGTTTTTCATCTCTAAGAAACCAATATCCTTGTGAATTTACAACACATGAATTTGTAATATCCTCTCTAGTTTGTTGTTTGATCTGGTTTACTATTTTTCCGTTATAGAGTAGAGCTTTAATTTCATCTCTAATTATAAATAGCGTATCATTTATCAATTGAGGACTGGAACAAATATTTCTACTAACTTTGATTGGTAAATTATTTTCTCTGAACTCAATTAACTTAGCTTTGCCTTGAGAATAATAATATAGTAACGAATCAGCTAATATGTATTTGTAAGCTTTTGAATCTTCACCAAGAAAACTAAACGAAATTGGATTATTTGGAAATTTTGATGTAATATCTACAATTTTTTTTCCATCAAAAGTCAGCAGTTTTCCAGATTCATTTGCAATAAAAATTAAATTATTTTTATCAATAAATATTTTTGTTATTCTATCGCTTGATAATTTTGGATATTCTTTAGCTGAAAATACTTTAAAATTGACTCCATCAAAACGAACCAACCCTCCAAATGTAGCCAACCATATATATCCATTACTATCCTGACCAATGCTATTTATTGTGTTTTGAGGTAGTCCTTGGTTTGAATTCCATGAAGAGAGTAAGTAAGTCTCTGAAGAAGGAATATTACGAATATTGGTTAGGATTTGAGGTTGAGAATAAACATTCCCTAAAAATAATAGTAGATATACTCCTACCATTAAAATTTTTATTTTACCTCTTTTCCGCACACCCATCCCAGATTATTATAATATTATCGTAATTTTATTGACAATTTTAAGCGAAATTTTGCAAAAAATATTTCGCTCTATTTATAATTAATATTTTTTAATTAATGGAATACCAATGCAAGCACTTGGCTCTTGAATATTTAATAAATTACAAATAGTCGCAGCAATATCAATAATATAAACCTGCGTATTAATGGTTTGATTTGGTATATTCCAACCATAGAATATAAGTGGAACATGTCGATCATAGTTATAAGAAGACCCATGTGTAGTACCCATTCCCCAATAATTTGAAAGGAAGCCAGGTTGTAAATTAAATACAATATCACCTGAATAGGTTGGATTAAAACCATTCAATAATGGATTTATAGATTCGCGTGTAGGCATTTGTGTTTCGAGGTAACTTCTTGTAAAAATTGATGTTATAGCTTTAAATCGAGTTCTTATATAAAAAGAAATTTCTTCTTCGACTTTCTTTATATCAAGACTTTGGTTTTCAATAATTTCCCAGTTTAGAAATATCTGTTTATTAGAGGAATTTTCGATTAGGTTTACACCATATTTACGCATAGAAAAAGCTTCGAGAGAATCGATAAAAACTTTAGTGCCAAGCTCTCCTGTGGGCATTCTATTATCTTTCATATACCCTGGAGAATCCATTCCTGCATGATCAGCTGTCAGAAATAAAAGATAGTTGTTTTTACCTACTGCCTTATCAAGATTTTTTAGTAATCCAGCAATTTGAGAATCTAACTTAATATACATATCCTCCATTTCTAGGGAGAAATTGCCAAATTCATGCCCGAGGTGGTCAGGAGTAGAAAAACTAATAGCCAAAAAATCGGTTTCATTACCTTTACCTAACTGCTCACCTTTTAAAGCCGCATCCACAAAATCGACTAATAGCTGATTTGCGAATGGTGTATTCTCCAAGAAATAATATTTATCTTCACTCTTAACTTTATCTAATTTATGAGGGAAAGATTTTTTGCCTTCATTAAAGAAATCACTTTCGTATGGAGATTCATCAGGGACGGTAGTAATATATTCTGATACCGGTTTTGATAAACTCCATTCTTGAGAAGCATATTTATCGGAAAGTTTTTTATTATTAAAATCACTAACCCAGTTAGGCAAAGTTTCTGTATAATATTTAGATGTAAAAAAATCGCCTGTTTTGCCATCAAACCAATAAGCACCATTAGGATTATGCCCTGCTGGAAGAACTGCCCCTCTGTCTTTAAAAGATATAGAGATTACTTTTGCCCTTCCACTTGTAGCTATTTTTAGTTGGTCTGTCATGGTGGTTGCTAATAATCTTGTAGGAGATTCTATACCTTCAATACCGGATAAATTACTAACCGTTTTTTTTGATTTTCGATCATAAAAATAGTTCCCAATTATGCCATGGTAAAATGGTGTAGTACCCGTATAAACCGAAGCATGCCCCGGAGCTGTACTTGTAGGCTCATAATTGTAATGAGCGTAAGTAAAATTAGATCCATTGTTCATTAACCTATTAAACCCATCATTACCATAATGTTTTTGATATTTATATAAATTATCAAAACGCATCTGATCGATAATAATACCAACTATTAACTTGGGTTTTTCAGTTTTCTGTGCCGATAAAATCGAAGGAACTACAATAATAAAGAGGAAAGCAAAAAGAGTTCTAAATTTCATTATTTTCTCAAAAGATTAAAATTAATTAATCAAAAATACGGAAGACTTTGATTAGTTAAAACCACTAATCAACTAATTAATATTAATTTTATCTACTTGTATGGAAGCACATTTTTCGGAAAGAGAACAGCCGGTACAACCGCCGCATGAATTGCCCGTTTTCTTCTTCTTTAAGCTCATTGTAAATGAATAAATCACATATACAATAGTTGAAATTACTATTAAAAAAACTAATATATCTTGAAACATATAATTCCTTTATAAAAATAAACTACCAACTTGATATGTAGCAAAAGCTATCAACCAAGCTAGAGCAGTTGTGTAAAACATAGTAAAAATTGCCCACTTGCCATTAGCTTCTTTTTTAATAGCCGCAATTACTGCAACGCATGGGAAATAGATTAAAATAAATAACATCATTCCATAAGCTACTAATGGATTGAAAACTTTTTCACCGATTCTTGGTCCACTCGTAAAAACTTGTTCTTGTAATTTATTTTTAAGATTAACGGTATTTTCATCGGCAGATAATTCTGCTTGATATAAAACACCCATCGAACTTATTACGATCTCCTTAGCAGCTAATCCAGTTATAATACTAACCCCAATCTTCCAATCATAACCTAGTGGAGCAATCACAGGAACTATAAAGTGTCCTATTTGACCAATGTATGAATTTTCTAAACGCTCTGCTTCTTTATCGATTTCTAATTGTGTTAATTGTTTCTCTTTTACATTTTCAGTTATGTTACTATTAAGACTAATTGTTATAGCTTCTTTATCATAATCTTTTGAGTATTCAATATCTCTTGGAAAATAACCTAAAGCCCAAATAATAATTGAAGCGGCTAATATTACAGTTCCCATCTTTGTTAAGTACTGGAGACTTTTTCCCCACATGTGAACTAATGTATTTCTTAATGTAGGTATTCTATATGGTGGTAGTTCCATTACGAAGGGGACATCTTCTTTTGCGAAGAATATCTTCTTGAAAACGAGGGCAACGATAATCGCCAATAAAATTCCAATCATATAGATTGATAAAAGAACTAAACCTTGATTATAAGGGAAGAAAGCTGAAATCAATAGAACATAGACAGGCAAACGTGCACTACAAGACATTAATGGAACGATAAGCATTGTAAGTATTCTATCCTTACGTACCTCTAATGTGCGAGTAGCCATTATTGCCGGTACATTGCATCCAAACCCCATTATTAATGGAATAAATGATTTGCCATGAAGACCCATTTTATGCATCAATTTATCCATTATAAATGCCGCACGAGCCATATATCCTGTATCTTCCATCAATGAAATAAAAAAGAAAAGAATTAAAATATTTGGAAGAAAAACTATTACTCCTCCTACACCACCAATAATTCCATCTACAATTAAATCGTGTAATGAGCCTGCAGGAAGAACCATCCCTACAAACTCACTTATATATCCTATACCTGCATCAATCCAGTCCATTGGATAACTACCAACTGAGAATGTTAGCTGGAACATGAGCCATAAGAAGGCGATAAAAATCGGAAAGCCTAAATACTTGTGAGTCATTATTACATCAATTGCCTGACTCGTATGAATTTTATTTAATTCTTTCTGTTTATATGTTTCCTTTAATACACCGTGAATAAATCCATATTTTGCATCCGCAATTATTGTATCCGATTTTTCTTTATACTCTTTTTCTAATAGATTTATTTCATTCTCTGCCATCGAAAGAATATCTGTTGTTTCGGTATAGGATGCTACTTGATCTATAAAGGCACTATCTGCTTCTAATAATTTAATAGCTATGTAGCGAGGATAAAAAGCTAGTGAGAGTTTTGGATTCTTCTTTATTTCATGTTTTAATCTAGTAATAGCTTCTTCA
>JBAYVI010000183.1:0-6036 GCA_041674625.1 Melioribacteraceae bacterium
AGACAATTATAATAGTTAATAATATCGCTTGTATCATTGAAGCAACTTGAGTTATGAGAAGAACTTTATATCTACTATACCTATCAGCTACAGTTCCACCAAGAAGAGAAAATAAAAATGTTGGGAATTGAATTGCGAATACTGAAAGTCCTAAAATGAGAGCTGAATGAGTCTGAATATAGATTACCCAATAGACGGCAGTGCGCTGCATCCATGTACCCATTAGAGAAAACGACTGTCCTGAAAAATATAATCTATAATTGCGGCTTCTGAAAGCCTTGAATGTATTTATACTCAATAATTTATTCATTCACAAAAATAACTCTTTTTCATTTATCCTACTATAATGAAGAGTTATACAGTAGTCTTGGCAAATCTAATGCTAAATAATTGCCTACTGAGAATAAAACGAATTAACTACATCACAATCGGGTTCATTTTCACACATTAAATATTATTCAATCTAATAAATAACGGGAATAGTCTTCCTTTCATCAAGTTTGTGGAGAGCGAATGCATAAGCACCTATTGAGATTGCTTTACTTGCGCCGAGTTTTGATATACCTATGCCTATTTTTTGTGATGGGTCATAAGTTATTATTTTATTAGTTCCTGGAACTAATATTTCTTTTGCTTCGCTTTTAATAAATTTATTTAGTTCGCTTTCATCGTCAAGATTATAAACATCGGCGAGTAATCTATTTGTTTTGCTCCCGTCCATTATTGTAAAACTACTTTTCATTTCTTCAATGATAAATGGCATGAATAAAGACGAAGCTCCGGTTAATCCTCCGCCAATAACTATAAGGCCATCAAGCATAGTAATTGCATTCGATATTGCATCTCCTACAACTTGCGCCATCAGCTTATATGCTTCTATTGCGGCTTTTTTATTCCCTTGCAACTGCCCGATTGCAATTTCAAAGATTTCTTTAGGTGAAGGCGAATCTTCTTTGTTGATTCCGGTTTGCTCACAATAAACTCTTTTTACACCTCTTATACTTGCATGTTCTTCTACACTTTCATTTAGTGAAAGTTTATTTCTCAACATACATATTTCGCCACCGATAGAATTATCACCAATATACATTTCCCCATTTCTTACAATGCCAGCGCCTAAACCCGTACCAAGAGTTATACCTAAAATATTATTATATCGTTTTGGATTACCTGCACTTTTTAATTTCTCATTTATTGTAGGAAGAAGCCCTGCGATATCTTCTCCATAAGCATAAAGATCACCATCATTATTAATAAATGTTGGGAGATTAAATTTTTCAAAAAGCATAGGGCCAAGTGCAACTCCGCCTCTATAACCGGGAAGATTACCTAAATCACCTAATATCCCGTTTGGATAGTCAGCAGGACCAGGGAAACCGAAACTAATTGCAACCGGTTCAATATCAAGTTTTTCTTTTATTAAAGTAAAACCGGTAATAATATTTTGAAGTGATTTCTCGAGATTGTCGCCATCGGAATCTAATATTATCTCATTAACAACCTGTTCATTCCCTTGAATAGCGGAGAATACAAAATTAGTTCCGCCTGCATCCAAAGTCATTACTATTCTTTTATCATTTCCATATTTCACTTTTTATCTCCACAAATGGATTTAAGCTCACTAATTTATTTTTATTTATTCGATTTAAGAGAAAATAATTTGTCTTCGCTAACATCTGAAATGTTGAAAGACATATTTATTCTCCTGCCTTGTTCATCAATTAAATCAATTTTGCAAATATCATTTTCTATTTTTTGAACGACATATAATTTTTCAATATCTAATTCATCATTAATAGATTTTATTAAATATGTGGAATGAAATGAGCCTTTACTTTTTAATTTATAGACTGCTGTAGGAGTCTTAATATTTTTTGCATGACTTCCAAAATAGTTTTCAGTAATTCTTAATTTTGGTTCTTCATTTTCTACAACAGGAATTAATGTAAGATTACTACCGGAATCTATCAGCAGTCGATTAGTATCCTTATAATTTACGACTTTAATATCGGCAAATCTAAATATTGTTTCATAAGTATGTTCATAAGCGCATTCAAAATAATCGTGAATTAATAAATACTTATCTAAAACAAGAGCAACATCTCTAGTCCATTTTACTCCAGAATTTATTGCTTCATTTTCAGGAGAGACCATTCTACTAAATTTATATTCAGGAGTAATAATAAGTTTTTTAATACCATTATCTGTAAATCTTTTAGCTGCCCATTGAACATCTTTCAGTGACGTAAGGAAATCACTTTTACCATCAATTATTACAGTGTTATGAGCATCCGAAGTTCTATACCAATCGACCAATAATGGGTTATCATAATTACAACAACCACTATCTACAAATATTGGTTTTTTATTATACCAGAAATTAACAGCTAATCTACCGGCATGATCATGCGCACCGATTAATTTGGCTGCATATAAATTTATATACCACAATTCCTTTGCATTGCTTTCGGATCGTATTACAGCGAACTCAGAATCCTTTAACAATGCAGAATTTGAAGTTCGGGATAAATTATTCTTTCCAATAATATCGGTTAATGTTTCCGATATATATTGAACATCTTGTTCGTAAGAATCATTTATTGGTGGGACAGTCCCATCCGGTTGTTTGATGATGGATAAGTAGCGATGCATTTTTTTCAACAATGGAAGAATTAGTTCCGGGTCACCTACTTTATTTTCTTTAAACAATAGATAAGCATCCCGAAATACGGAGGTAATAAAAGGATAATACCCGAACATCTGCTCTACGTTTCCGCCATCTTCATAAAATGCTTTATCTGCATGATGGTTGATGATTCTAATTCCGGTTTGCAAAAGTTCTGGTGCTTCAGGTAATGCCGGAAATAATATAGCAAGATAAAGAATTGCGAGAGCACCGTGGGATTGATGATTAAACTCATTCAATTCTTTTTTTCCGAAGTCCTTAATTAATATCTTTGCGTGCATTCCTTGAAGATCATAAATTAATTTTTTATCATTATCTGATAATCCATCTTTTGC
This sequence comes from Melioribacteraceae bacterium, assembly GCA_041674625.1. Classification (GTDB taxonomy): domain Bacteria; phylum Bacteroidota; class Ignavibacteria; order Ignavibacteriales; family Melioribacteraceae; genus BRH-c32. The sequence goes on from JBAYVI010000183.1 coordinate 3,022, forward strand.
CAAATAGTAACACCATGATAAATTAATCGATCTCCAGGCTACCTGCATATCGAACCAGTTATACCTTGATTTAGACGGACCTTCCATTGGATTTTCTTTAATCCAATTTTTTAATAAATCCATCATAAAAATTAAATACACTTTATTTTTGTCAATATAGTAAAGTCTGGCAAAAGCAGGGAGATAATAAAAACGATTAAACCAAACACTTTTTTCCAATTCGGTTTTTTCAAAAATAGACCAATCATTCGGGGTTCCTAAATTCTTATCAAGAAAATCTTGATTGATTTTATTAACTATCTCGTGATCGTCCTCGGTGGCGAGAAATTCCATTTGAATAAACTTTCCGCCTTGGTCTTTTGGAATAAATTCACCAAAATTATATTTCTTAGCATATTTATAAAATGGAAATACACCTTCATTAGCAGGAATATTATTGATTCGTTTCTCTAATGAATTGAAGAGAGGTTCAGATTTAAGAACAGAACCTAATAATGAACCAGATAGTATGACACCCGTTCCAAGAACTGATTTCCCTAAAAAATTTCGTCTCGATATGTTATTATCTTTTTCTTTCATAGTAGTCTAAGTTACTAATCTCAATTTTTAATAAGGTTCTAATATGTGCTCATTTGTTTTTGAACTATCATTGAGGGCACATTTTTCGTTAGTAAGAATGTGCCATCCTGATTTATTTATTTAAGTACGATCATCTTTTTACTTACACTAAAATTATCTGCGGACAATCTATAATAATAAACACCACTGGCTAAGTTTGATGCATTAAATTGTACTTGATAATTACCACTCGCTTGTTCTTTATTCACAAGTGTTTTTAGTTCTCTACCTAATTGGTCAAATATTGCTAGATGAACTTTGCTTTGACTTGGTATTGAATAATTAATTACAGTTACAGGATTAAATGGATTAGGATAATTTTGCATCAATCCATATTCATTAGGTATTTCTTCACTTTTTTTTTCTTCCTTTACATCAGTAATTATACTATTAATTGCTTGGAAAAAACCGTTACCAATTTTCTCATAACCGCTTTTATTCGGATGATATGAATCGGCTGATATTTCACTATTTACCATTGTTGAATTAATATCCACAAATGAAATTCTTTCCTGTTTTGCAATATGTGATTCAACAACTGTTTTTATATTACCATTGAGAGTAACAATTTTCCCATTAGTAATTGGAAGCGGAGTTGGAGGTATCGAGGTTACAATAAGATGACCCTTAGCAGCTCTCAATATACGAGTAATAAGAGTATCAAATCTTGCAGGGAAAGTAGTTAATTGATAATTCCCAATTATATCGTTAGTACCTGCCATTAACAAAATCACTTGAGCATTCGCTTCAGTAACTAATTGTTCAATTGTTTTTGTAGGATAACCTCTTGTGTTATATCTCATATCGGTAATTTCGTGAGTCTTTAATCCCCCATATCCATCATGCTGAATATCTCCTTCGAGAGTATTAAATAGATCGGGATAATCTGCCCAAACAGAACCAGAATTAGCTGCATTTGTACATTGCCCCCGAAAATCAATAGTAACATTAACATTCTTCAATAATTCTTTTAAGTATTGTCTATATGTAATACCCTCTGTTCCTCTTGTAATAGAGTCACCAATCGGTTGAATCGATAGAGTATCGCCCGGATTGATAATAATAGGTTGTGCCGCAATTACTTGCGTAATAAAAATGGCCATAAATAATATTTTCTTAAGCATGATTTTCCTTTTTTAAATTTTTATAAATTACTGATGCTGATAATAGACCAACTATTAAAATTATTGTTCCATACAAATATTCGAGGAAAATAATCTGACCAATTCCAAACAAGAAAGAATAAACAACTACTATTCCAAGCAACCAATTAACTAATTGATTACTAAAATTAGTTTTTATGTCCATATCCGGAATTTTATCTGATATTTTTTTCCACCCAATTCCACCTGGAAATGTGAGTCTATAAAACTTGATGAGTTTTTCTTCTTTAACCGGTTCGGTTATAAAAGTTACAACTAACCAAACAATTGAAGTTCCTAAAACTATCGGATAGAGCGTAATAGGGGATTCCATACCAAAATAATATTTAGCAATTGGATAGATAATAAGAGGAGCTACCATAGCAGAGATTTCCGACCAAGCATTAATTCGCCACCAATACCATCTTAAAATCAGCACAGCACCCATTCCGGCACTCGCATTAATTATAAATTCCCATGCACCGGATATTGTAGTCAAGAAGTATTTGGTGATAAACAATGAAAAGACAATCATGAAAAAAATACCAATCCTTGAAATTAAAACGTAATGTTTTTCATCTGCTTCTTTTACAACAAACCTTCGATAAAAATCATTTATTAAGTAAGAAGTTCCCCAGTTTAATTGAGAAGCAAGAGTGGACATATAAGCAGCAAGAAATACTGCGATTAATAGTCCTAACAAACCTCCCGGCAAATAATTGACCATAATTTTTGGGTACATAACTCCGGGATCAACTGTATTCTCATATTTCTCATACATCTGTTTAAATTCTACTGTCTGATAAATCGGATTCGCAGATTTTAATACATCATGACTATTATATGCTTGAACTACTATTTCATACATTTGCGGATTTTCTGCTTGAATTGTGGATACATTCTCAGCTCTAGGTAATAGAACCAAGGCAGATAATGCAACAATTATCCAGGGCCATGGGCGCAATGTATAATGAGCAATTGTAAACCATAGCGTAGCAAATAAGCTATGTTTTTCATCTTTAGCTGACATCATTCTTTGAGCGATATAACCCCCACCGCCCGGATCCGCACCCGGATACCAACTCGACCACCACTGTAAACCTACATGCGCAAAAAATGCACCCACCGATATTGCAAGCGCACCTCCTGTAATTCCATCTAAACTCACATCGCCTATCTTAGGAAAGAAATCAAAAATTTGAGAACCAAGTTTCCCTTTGAGTGCCGCCATACCACCTACTTGCGGAAGATTAAC
>JBAYVI010000184.1:0-5993 GCA_041674625.1 Melioribacteraceae bacterium
ATAAATCACTCAAGAGCATTGCATGCGCTGACATTATATGAATCCGCCGGTATTACTTGTGTAAACTCTTCTCATGTTGCAACTGTATGTGGTGATAAACTTTTAACATCCGTAGCTCTCGCTAAGGAAGGCGTTCCACAGCCTGAAGTAAGAGTTGCATTCACAGAAGAATCAGCTCTTCAAACGATTGAGGAGATGGGCTATCCGGTAGTTCTTAAACCTGCTGTCGGCTCATGGGGCAGACTTCTTGCTAAAATTAATGATCGTGATTCTGCCGAAGCTATTCTTGAGCATAAAACTGTTCTTGGAAGTTATCATCATTCTATATTTTATATTCAAAATTTTGTTGAGAAAAAAGGCAGGGACATTAGAAGTTTTGTTATTGGAGATAAATGTGTAGCTGCAATTTATAGGACTTCACCACATTGGGTTACAAATACAGCAAGGGGGGGAGTAGCAACCAACTGTGAAATAACAGATGAACTAAATGATATTTCTGTTCGTGCCGCTAAAGCAGTTGGCGGTGGAATTGTGGCTATTGATGTTTTTGAAACTGAGAATGGTCTCGAAGTAAATGAAGTAAATTATACGATGGAATTTAAGAATTCCATTTCCACAACTGGTGTCAATATTCCGAAATTGATGGTCGATTATGTATTACAACGACTTGAGGAATCGAAATGAATAAAATAAAAGTCAGCATTGCCGGCGGCTCCGGTTATACAGGCGGAGAATTACTCCGTTTGCTTTTGTTTCATCCAAATATTGAAGTTGCTCAAGTAACATCGGAAGCAAACGTTGGAAAATTTATTTATAAGATTCATCCGAACCTTAGAAAATCAACTCAATTAAAATTTTCTTCTATAAATGAATTAGAAAAATGCGATCTTCTTTTCTTATGCCTACCTCATGGAAGTTCTATGAATAGAATTGAGGAATTTAAAAATATTTCAGAACGGATAATTGATCTTAGCGGAGATTTTAGATTAAAAGATAAAGAAGAATTTAAGAAGTGGTATCATCACGAGCATTCAAATCCAGCAATGCTAAATGAATTTGTTTATGGGATACCAGAACTTCATCGTGAAAAAATGAAAAATGCAAAACTAATTTCGAGTGCAGGATGTAATGCTACAACATCGATTTTAGCTCTATATCCATTGTATAAAGAAGGTCTGATTGAAGAAGATAGAACTGTAATTGAAGTGAAAGTCGGCTCAAGCGAAGGAGGAAACAAATCTTCTGATTCTTCACACCATCCTGAAAGATCTGGCTCTGTGCGTTCCTATATGCCTGTTCAGCATCGTCATACAGCAGAGATAATACAGGAACTTAGCTTCGGGAAAAAGATTGAAGTCCATTTCTCCGCAACGTCCATCGATATGGTTCGTGGTATCTTGGCTACATGCCATGTATTTACAAAACAACCGCTCGAAGAAAAAGACTTATGGAAACTTTATAGAAAATATTATAACGATGAACCATTTATTAGAATCGTAAAAGAGAATGAGGGTATATACCGTTACCCAGAACCAAAATTATTAATTGGTACTAACTATTGCGATATCGGATTTAAAAAAGATGAATTTTCTAATCGATTTGTAATTATAGCTTCGATTGATAACTTAATGAAAGGGGCAGCAGGACAGGCACTTCAAGCATTTAATTTGATGTATGGCTTCAATGAAACCACCGGATTGGAATTCCCCGGTTTCCACCCGATTTAATTATGTGCCGATTACTATTAGTCAAATCGAAAGAACAATTTAATCCGTCGGATTATCTGAAACCATTTGCCAAGAGTTGTAAAGAAAGCAGAGAGTTTCAAGGGCATGGCTGGGGGGCTTCTTTTTACATTGAAAATAATTGGCAACATTACAAAAATATTAATCCTATCTGGAAAGACGACTTCTCAAATATTCCTCTAACTAATTATCTTATGGTTCATGCTCGCTCTGCATTTAAAGATCTAGGTATCGTAATTGAAAATAATATGCCCTTTTATGATGAAAGGTATATTTTTATTTTTAATGGAGAGCTACAAGGAGTAAAAATTAAAGAAGAGGGACGCATTGGTGCAGAAAAAATCTTTAATTTTATTAAGCGTTTTTCAAGTAGTTCAATGGCAGAAGGATTAGAGAAGGGTGTTGAGATTATAAAAAAACGAACGTCATATTTAAGAGCTGTGAATATAATAATTGCCGAAAAAGATGCCGCTTATGTCTCGTCTAATTTTAGCGAAGACCCGGATTATTTTACTTTGAATATATATCAGTCAGATGATTTAACGATAGTTTCATCTGAGAGATTTGATTCCGGACTAAATTGGCAACCGGTAAAAAATAATAGATTAGAGGAATTAAAATGGTAATTGTAAAAATTGGTGGTGGCAAAAAGATTAATCTTAAGGGGATTGCTGCCGACTTAAAAAATATAGATGATCAAATAATTGTTGTACTTGGTGCAAATTCTCTGCGTGATGATATTGCAAAGAGAATGGAATATGAAAAAAAAGTTATCACATCTATATCCGGTTATGATAGCGTCTTTTCGGATAGCAACACAATTGATCTTATGATGATGGTCTATTCAGGGCTAAGGAGTAAACGTTTCGTAGAGCTATGCCAGCAGAATGGGGTTAATGCTTTCGGATTCTCTGGTGTTGATGGAAAAATGATAGTGGGTAAAAGAAATTCAGGTATAAGAATTAGAGAAGAGGGTAAAACGAAAATCGTAAGAGATTTTTCCGGTAAACCTGCTTCTATAAATGTAGAAATGTTTAAATATTTTCTATCAAATAAAATTGTTCCGGTTGTTACTGTCCCATTAATTGATGAAAATAATTTCGCAATAAATTCTGAAAATGATGATGTTGTTTCTTTACTTCATTCTGAACTTAAAGCTGATAAAATTATTCAATTAATTGAGGCACCGGGACTCCTTACTGATAAAAATGACCCTTCAACATTAATAAAGGAAATATCTTCAAAAGAGATGGTCGATTTTGAAAATAAAGTAGATGGAAGAATGAAAAGGAAAATCCATGCAATAAATAAATTATTTGAAGTAGGCGAAACTGAATTGATAATTACTGATGGAAGAGCTGAAACTCCGCTTACTAACGCATTTACTAAAATTGGGACTTATATAAAATGAGTGCTATTAAAGAATTGCAACAGAAATATGAATTAGATGTATTCCCTAAAAGAGATGTAGTTTTGGTTAAGGGGCAGGGGGCTCACCTTTGGGATGAGGAAGGTAATGAATATATCGATTGCGCCGCAGGGATAGGGGTAGTTAGTATTGGTCATGCTAACCCGAAATTAGCCGAAGCATTAAAAAAACAGGCAGATACATTAATCACTTGTCCGGGTACTTTTTATAATGATATAAAAGCAAAAGCATTAGAAAAAATAATTTCTGTTGCTCCTGAAGGTTTGAATAAGGCTTATCTATGTAATTCAGGCACAGAGGCGGTGGAGACAGCAATTAAATTTGCCAGATACGTAACAAAGAAAAAAGGGTTTATCTCTGCAATGAAAGGATTCCATGGCAGAACTCTCGGCGCATTAAGTGCTACTTATAAGATGGAATATCGTGAAGATTTTATGCCTCTAATCGAGGGTTTTACATTCGTCCCTTATAATAATTATGAGAAATTGGAAGAGGCAATTACAGAAGATACGGCAGGAATAATACTCGAACCAATTCAAGGCGAAGGGGGAATCAATATTGGTGATAAAGAATATTTCCAAAAAGTAAGAAAGCTTTGCGATGATAATAATATAATGCTGATCATTGACGAAATCCAAACCGGATTTTGCAGGACAGGTAAATTCTTTGCCACTGAATATCTTGGAATTAAACCGGATATGATGACAGTTGCGAAAGCGATGGGTGGCGGATTTCCGGTAGCAGCTACTCTTTGCTCAGATAAAATTCAGATACCTCCAGGTAAGCATGGGACTACTTTTGGAGGCAATCCATTAGCATGTTCGGCAGTAATTGCATCTATCGATTTTATGTTAGAAAATAATCTCGATGAAAAAGCTTCTGAACTCGGTGCTTATTTCCTCGATAAGATTTCAAAATACGAGTTAAGCAAAGTAAGAGAAATTAGAATCAAAGGGTTGATGATAGGAATAGAAATAAAAGAGAAAGTTCAACCAATTTTAGAAGAATTAATGAAAAGAAAAATAATTGCTTTACCGGCTGGAAATACTGTGTTAAGACTTCTTCCGCCCTTAGTTATAACAAAAGAAGATATCGATATTGTAGTTGAAAATTTGGTGGATGTATTAAAGTAAAAATTGTATAAAATTGGATGTTTTCTTATTATACATTTCTTATGTAAATTTTGAGATATATTTATCTAATTAAAGAGGATATAATGAATTTTACGCCTATTAAGCCGGCACATAGAACTGAAAATATTACTTATGCTGTTAGAGACATTATTGTATTAGCGAACGAAGTGGCAAAAACCGGTAAAAAACTTCTTTACCTTAATATTGGTGATCCGAACTTATATGATTTTGCTCCACCTAAACATTTAGTTGAAGCTACTTATGAAGCGATGAAACAAAATCTAAATGGTTATTCTCCTTCATCGGGAATTAAATTTGCAGTTGAAGCTATCGAAAAAGAAGCCGAGAAAAAAAAGATTAAAAATGTTTTGGATGTATTTGTTACTACTGGTGCAAGTGAAGCAATCGATATCTGCTTAACCGCATTAGTTGATGAAGGGGAGAATGTACTTACTCCATCTCCGGGTTACCCGCTTTATACTGCTATTTCAAGCAAACTTCAGATGATGGAAAATCCTTATTATCTGGATGAATCAAACGGTTGGCAGCCCGATATTGAGGATATTAAAAAGAAAATTAATCCTAAGACAAAAGCAATCGTATTAATTAATCCTAATAATCCTACCGGTAGTAATTTTAGTCGTGAGACACTTCAGCAAATTTTAGATATAGCTTTAGAAAATAATCTTGTTGTCTTCGCAGATGAAATTTATGATAAACTTCTCTATGATGATAAAGAACATGTATCGATTGCATCTCTAAATTCGGAAGCACCTGTAATTACATTTGGTGGACTATCTAAAAATTATATGGTACCCGGTTTTAGAATTGGATGGGGAATTGTAAGTGGTAATAGAGCAATGCTTGCTAATTATATAGAAGCAATCAATAAATTATTAAGATCACGTCTGTCTGCAAATCATCCTGAGCAGTATGGAATCGCTCCTTCCTTAGATGGTGATCAAAGCCATTTAACTTTAGCAATGGAAAAACTTACTAAGAGACGCGATTTGACTTATGAGATGCTAAATTCTGTTGAAGGAATTAGTTGTGTTAAACCTGAGGGTGCATTCTATGCATTCCCTAAGATTGAAATTGATGGATCAGATAATCATTTCGTAGCTGAATTGATAAAAGAAACAGGTGTAGTAGTAGTACCCGGAACGGGCTTTGGTCAAGTGCCCGGTACAAATCACTTTAGAGTAGTTTTCTTACCACAAGAAGAAATCCTAGAAAAAGCATACAAGAGCATAACAGAGTTTTATGTAAAGTACAGAAACAGATAAAATTACAATAGTATTGTAGAATTATAGTTGTCAAAAGAAAGCTGCCTCAAAAGGGCAGCTTTTTATTTATCTATTTTAACAATATTTGAAGTAGGCAATTATCGTGCAGTAAAAAAGATTATCATATTAAGATTGCATTTCTTTTTTTATTAAATCAGTACCAAAATTTGTGCATTGACATTATTAAGCGTACGAGTTATTCTTGAACCAAGATTAATTTTGTTTCTTCTATTTGAAGAAACTCTTTCATTATTAGGTAAAATATGAAAACTATTACATCACTCTTAATCCTTTCACTGATAACACTCTATTCGTGCAGTCCAACTGAACCGGAAGATAAAAAAGATATTCTACCCGATACAACAAGTCAAAACTTTAGCTTTGAGACAGTAGAGTTTGG
>JBAYVI010000185.1:0-5983 GCA_041674625.1 Melioribacteraceae bacterium
CCCGGCTTTTATTTTCAGTGATCAGGCAGAGAATTGGTTTAATATTAAGAATGGAGTTCTATTTGTAATTGAAAACCCAAAAGGGATTTTTTGTGAAAGTACTCTAAATAAAGTAAGAGAAATTACTAAAAAGTTACAGGAGATGCCCCAAATTGAAAGAGGGGACGTCAATAGCTTATATACCATGGATAATATTGTAAGCAGTGAAACTGGATTGGATGTTAATAAATTCTATAATGAGGTGCCTAGTTCACCTGAAGGGTTTGAAATAATTAGGCAAAATGTAATTCACAACGAAATGGTTTACGGTAGGATGGTATCTAATGATGAAACTGCTACTTTAATTCTGGCTGAATTAAAAAGTGATGTCGTCTTCACTAAAGAACTTTACGATGAAATCCTTAAAATAGCTGAAGATTATAAAACACCGGAAAACATTTATGTTGCAGGAAGACCAATTGTTGAAGGAACTATCGCACAATTAGCTCCTTCAGATATGAAAAAAATGTTCCCAATCGTTATGCTGCTTATAATTATTGTTATGCTGATTGTATTGAGAAGTTTCAAATCACTCCTATTCGTCCTTCTAATTGTTATAATGAGTACAATTTGGACTTTTGGCTTAATGTCCTTTTTAAAGATTCCAATCTACGCTGTATCTACAATGATCCCGGTAATGTTAATTGCCATCGGGATTGCTTACTCAATCTATCTCTTTAATAATATTTCATTGTACCGAAAGAGTAATCCTGATGCAGAAAAAGGTGAAATCATTAAGGATATGTTACGTGCTATGTGGAAACCTGTATTTATGTCTGCATTAACTACTGCAATTGGCTTTATCTCATTGATCACTTCTGAAGTATGGCCGGTAAAATATTTTGGATTATTTACAGCATTTGGTGTGATATCCGCTTTTTTTCTCACACTTGTTTTCTTACCGGCTGCTCTGAACTTTTTCGGTTTGCCAAAACAGAAAATCACTGAAGAGGGGAAAGATAATTCTATTCTCTTTGAAAAAATTGTACACATAATTTTCAAATATAAATTTGCGATACTAACTGTTACAGGTATAATTATAATTATTTCGTTCTTCGGGGTTCAGAAAGTATGGATTGATACTAGTTTCCTTAGAAATTTCGAAGACAATAGCGGCATTGTCCAGGCGGACCGCTTTATCAATGCTCATTTTGCCGGAACAACAATGTTGAATGTAATTCTTGAGGGAGAGGATGATACATTCAAGGACCCCAAAGTTTGGGAGAAAATAGACAGTTTACAAATTAAGTTAGAAAAGCTACATGAAGTGGGTATAACATTTTCATTGGGGGATTTCCTAAAGCGAATGAATATGGCTATGCATTCGGATAGCACCGAGTATGATAGAATTCCTTTATCCGGGGATATGGTAGCTCAATTTTTATTACTCTATTCGATGGCCGGCAATCCCGATAATCTTGATAAACTCGTTGATTATAATTATAAGAGGGCAAATATATCAATCAATTTAAAAGGGGATAACTCAAGAGTAATTCAAAAAGTAATTGACTACATAAATAATAATAGCCATACGTTTAATGGTATCTCTATCAAATATGCGGGATCTGCTTATAAAGGAGTAGTATTCTCGGACCTTATTTTAGAAGGACAGATTTCGAGTATATTAATCTCAATTGTTTTGGTAATCATTCTGCTATCCATTATGTTCAGAAGTATATTGGTTGGATTCATTGGGTCAATCCCAATAGTTCTAACTACGTTAATTAGCTTCGGTTTAATGGGATTTGCTAATATACCACTCGGTGGAACAACAGCACTAGTTGCTAGTATATCTCTAGGAATCGGGATTGATTTTGCGATTCAGTTTATGCAACGCTACAAAGTGAATTCTCTTAATGAGAGTGATAGAGTAAAAATAGCCATCAAAACGATGTCGCACACCGGAAGAGCAATATTTTATAACGCCCTGGTAATAATTATTGGATTTTTGGCATTGCTGTTCTCAGCATTCCCTCCGAATAGAGAGTTGGGGGCTCTTATTTCCTTAAATATGTTCTTCTGCTTCTTTGGGACACTTGTAATCATGCTTATCGTAATTAATTTACTTAAACCTCGACTAATATAAAAGGAGGACGAAGTTCATATACAGGATTAATAATATTCATTTTAAACAAACATTCACTTTGTTGAATGGAAATATCTAATAATTAGAAGGAGAAGTAAAATGCAGAAATTTTACAAGCTAATAATTGTGATTGCTTTAATATCGGTTTTCATAGCAGGATCCTCGTATTTTAATGTATTAGCGCAAGGGGCACTGACCGGAAAAGAGGTTATTGAAAAGAATTTTTATCGTGAAGATGGAAATGATGAAACATCAAATTTAGTTATGACACTAATTAATAAATCAGGAGATAAAAGAATTCGTGAAATAGTACAGTTTACAAAAGAGTATTCGGGTGTAGAAAAGAAGATTGTTCTTTTTGTATCGCCTGCTGATGTCCGAAATACATCATTTCTAAATCTTAATTATGATGATGTTAATAAAAATGATGATCAGTGGATTTATCTACCCGCACTTAAGAAAATCAAAAGAATCTCCTCTGAAAGCAAAGGTGATTACTTTATGGGTTCCGATTTTACTTATGATGATATCTCTGACCGGACACCCGATCAAGATAATCATAAACTCCTAAAGACTGAAGAATTAAATAGTGAAACTTGCTACGTTGTTGAAAGCACACCAAAAGAAAAAAATTCCATGTATTCCAAAACAATCAGTTGGGTTATGAAAGATAAATGGTTATTCCTAAAGAGGGAATTCTATGATAAAGATAAAAAATTATTAAAGATGGAACGCGCAGAGCAATATAAGCAAATTAATGGAATCTGGACTACAACACATCGTGTAATGGAAAATATGCAAAAAAATCATATAACTGATATTGTTTATAGTAATTATAAATATAATATCGGAATTGATGACAGTAAATTTACTGAACAATCCTTAAAGAAGGGGTTATAAAATGAAAAAATATACTGTAATTCTAATTGCTTTCCTTATAACACAAAGTCTGATGTATGGGCAAAATGTTGATATGCACGGCTATGCGCGCTCATACATAGGAATACTTACCGAGCAAGATGGAAAATATTCCATTCTTCAGAACACATTTAATTTTGAACTAAGTTTATCAAATGAAAATTCTGCATTATACATTAATCCATATATATATCAATATTCAGAAAAGGAAACCGAACTCGCCCTAAGAGAAATCTACCTGGATTTTCAGCTTGGGAAAAATTTCTCTACACGGATTGGTAAACAACAGATAATCTGGGGTAAGGCAGATGGAGTATTTATTACGGATATTATTTCGCCTAAGAACTTAAGTGAATTTTTACTGCCGGATTTTGAAGAAATCCGGATTGGCGTTACTTCAATGAAAATGAATTACTATATTGGGAATTCCTCATTTGAATTGGTGCTGATTCCGCAGTTTCAACCCACTATAATTGCTGATATCAATTCAATTTGGTATCCAAAACCGCCCACAATGGCTATGGCTGTTCCACCCGGTTTCCAGCTTCAAAGGAATTCTGATTATTCAAAAAATAATGTTGATGCATCAGTGAAAAATAGTGAGATCGCTGGAAAATTTTCTTACCTTTCTGGAATTATCGACTTCGAAATAATGGGTGGTTATCTTTGGGATGATAACCCTAGTTTACATACAATTAAGGCAATTGATCCGGTCAATAAAATCGTAAAGGTAACTGCAAGACCTGAGTACCATCGGCTTACGATGGGTGGGGGAAGTTTCAGCACTAGTATCTATGGCTTGGTTGTCAGAGGCGAAGGTGCATATTATCAAGGTCGTAATTTTATGAGCTTGAACCCACTTGCTAAAGAAGGTGTTGTGGAAAAAAATTATATGCACTATTTGATGGGTTTAGATTATAATATCTTAGGAGTCGATGTAAGTGCCCAATATATGGAAGAAAGAATTTTGGATTATGAGAGTAATATCTACCAAGATGAGGTTCTACAAACTGCTACATTCCTTGCAAATCAAGATTTCTTAAATGAGACTCTCTTCATCTCATGTCTTATTTATTATGGGTTCAACCAAGAGGATGCTTTAATTCGTCCGAAAGCTACATATAAGTATTCTGATGGTTTAGAAGTAGTGTTAGGTGCTAACTTTCTAATTGGTGAGGGAGTTGGGATGTTTGGACAGTATTCTACAAATGATATGGTGTATACAAAAATAAAATATAGCTTCTAATTTTCCACTCACATATATATATATTACCCTTAAGGCTGGATTATTTATAACTTCCAGCCTTATCCTGCAAATTTATCAATTTAGTCCTATAAATAAAAACGCTCACTGAGAAAAACACTTGACAAATTAAAATTATTATATTATGTTAGTGAGTGATAACTAACTATAAAGATAAAAGCATTATAATTTCAGGAAAATGAAAAGGAATTTTTATGAGTCTTATTCAAGTAGAGAATGTTTCTAAAATTTATCAGACAGGCGAAGTATCTGTAACCGCACTCAATGATTTATCGGTATCGATTGGTCAAACGGCTTTTATCTCTTTTGTTGGTCCATCCGGCAGCGGTAAATCGACTCTTCTGAATTTAATCGGATCGCTTGATAAACCCACTAAAGGTAGAGTAATTATTAACGATGTTGATATTGCAACCCTTAACCGTACGGAATCAGCAGCCTTCCGTGGAAGCACCATCGGTTTTATATTCCAGAATTTCAATATGATACCGGTGCTTACAGTTTATGAAAATGTTGAGTATCCTCTCTTAATGCTGAAACACATTGCCTTAGATGATCGCCGTGAACGTATATTTACTCTTCTTGATAAAGTTGGAATGCTTGACCAAAAAGATAAATATCCAAATCAGATATCCGGAGGTCAGAAACAGCGCGTCGCTGTTGCTCGGGCTTTAGTAACGAATCCTAAAATTGTACTTGCCGATGAACCTACTGCAAATCTTGATCACAAAACTGCTTTCAAAGTCATTAGTATTATGCACGAAATGCAAAAAGAATTCGGTACAACTTTTATCTTTTCAACACATGACACAAAAATTGTGGACGAGGCAGAAATAATTTATACTCTGGAAGATGGAGCTATTGTTAATCAAGAAATTATAGTAAATAAATAAGGAAAGCCGTGAAAAATCTTATAAAAATTGCAGTACGAAATTTATTTAGGTATAAACGCCGTACACTTCTTACTTCATCTCTAATTGCCTTCGGCGTTATCCTGGTGATTGTATTTGGCGGCTTAGCTATTTCATTTAAAAGTCAGATGATCGGTATCATTACAAATACATCACTCGGGGATATGCAGATTCATAAAAAAGGTTATGTAGAATCAATTGATAATCTTCCGTTAAATATTTATCTAACGAGGCAAGAGATGGTATCAATCGAACAAAAAATAAAAAAAATGCCTGAGATTGAAACATACAGCCCACGTATTAAATTTGGAGCTATGATTAGTAATTATGCGAATACCTCTAATATTCGTTTGAATGCGGTTTATCCTGAAATGGAAAGTAAGACTGTTCCCGACCTTGTTAAAAGAATTAAGCGAAACGTGTCGGACCCGGCACATTTTATTAAACCGGGCGAAATTCTTGTGCCGGAAACTTTGATGAAAGGACTTTCATTGAAGGTGGGTGATGAAGTCGTTATTGTGGCAACGAATAAGGATGGTTCCGTTAATGCAATTACTTTGAATATAGCAGCGATGATGGAAAATGTATTCGGTCCTTCCGGCAAAGACGGCTACATTCATGTGGAGGATGCGACAATGCTTTTGCGTATGGAAAACCCGGAGTTTGTCGAGATAGCAATCCGTTTAAAAAGTTTTAATCAGCTTGATAATGTCTATAAACAGATTAAGGGTTATGTTTCTTCTTCCAAAATGCCGTATGAAGTTCATA
>JBAYVI010000186.1:0-5941 GCA_041674625.1 Melioribacteraceae bacterium
AGAATGAGAAAAAAGAGATCAGTGAAATTTTACAAAGACTTTCAATACCTTCTGAGTCCTCAGATGCGGAGGAAATTAGAAATGAATATAGAGCAACTAATCCTAAGGTATTCGCAACAATTAGTGATGTTGCAAATCATATTGATCACGTAGTTGATTTGGTTGGGATTGATTATGTGGGGATCGGTTCTGATTATGACGGTTTAGGAGATCAACTACCAGAAGGATTAAAAGATGTATCTTCTTATCCGAATCTAATAGCTGAATTATGCAGTCGCGGATATTCGGATGAAGATATGAAGAAAATATGTTCCGGTAATTTTATTCGAGTTTGGAAAGTTAACGAGAAAGAAAGAAAGAACAATAATTAGTTTCAGCAATATTGATTTTATTAAAAAACCTTGGAATAATATAATTATCGGAATTATCGAGAAATACTCGAATTTTTACGATCAGAGAAATGGAATTTGGTCTGTTAAAAATAACGTACTTGATGCTATCGTTATTGGACTTACTTGAAACTAAAAGAGGCTACTTTGTAACCAGCCTCTTAAAAAAAATGAACACTTCTAAAAAGTATCCTCAAGGATACAACTTTAAAACTTTTTGACTTATTCCATTACAACGGCTGTTCCGCAAGCTGAAACCATAAGCATACTTCCGCCTTGGCCAATGGTTTCATAATCCAAATCGACAGCAATAACAGCATTGCCGCCCATTGAACGAGCTTGTTCTAACATTTCTGATATTGCTATATCCTTAGCTTGTCTCAGTTCCTTCTCGTATGCAGCCGATCTTCCACCAACAATATCTCTAACGCTTGCAAAAATATCTTTGAATATATTAGCTCCAAGAATTGCTTCGCCAGATACTAAGCCTAAGTACTTTGTTATTTTAGCCCCTTCTACGGTGTTTGTTGTAGTAACTAACATCTTAACTCCAAATTATTTTCTTCAAAGTTAAAAAAATATTTTAATTTATTTGTATTTTTCAATTAAAAAATCTCTGGAATCTGCATTTTAAATTTCATATAAATTAACAAAATTAGTTACATTTCAAGGTTAAGATTGAGTTTATTTATTAATTCGTTAGGAATGGTAAGCCAAAGTTAGTGGAACTAAACAAACAATATATTATTCAATGCATTATTACTGCTTCTAATCAATTACGATTAAGTTCGGAGAAGATAGAAGTTGTTGCCTTATTGAAAGAACATCTTTCAAAATGCACTAAAATTGGCGAAGACATTCAACGAATGAAAAAAGTAACCGAGCTTTCTAAATTTGGAATAAAGCTGGGTGAGATTTTTACTTTTATTGATAGTGGTAAGATCGATTTTTCTAAAATTTCAGATAAGTTCAAAGAGCATTCACATTTTTTAGTAAAGGAATTGAGTTTCTTATTAGATATTGTTACTCCCTCTGTAATGAAAAGAATCTTGAATGAGTTTCAAGATGTAAGAACTAATTCACCGGATATCGATTTAACTCAAAGAGAAAAAAAACCTGAAATAATAATTGAAGTAAAAAAAGAATTAAAAGAGGAAAACAACCTACCAAAAAGATCAAAAGCAGATGAACTTAAAGAGGCACTTATTTTCGAAGAACTTAATAAAGAGTTAGGATTAAGTTTCGAGAATTACGAGGATAAAATTTTAAAACCTATTAAATCCCTAGATACATTTTTAGAAAAAGTTGTTCGATTTGATTTCAAAGAATATGAAATAAATGGTTATATTACACAAATGAAAGAAAATGCTGAACTTTCGGATAAGCTTGGTTTTGAAATTATTTCTAATATGCACAATGTATTTTACAAAGGTTTAGAATTAGTCCGTGATAAAAAAATGACTCCAAGTAATAATCTGATTGAATCTTTAAGGGCATGCTTAATAGTAATAGTAGCAATTGTTAGAGGCAAAGAAGTAGATATTAATAATTATCTTAATATTGCCGAAACATTTGGTCAAAAAGTTAATTCATTCAAATCAGGAGCATAAATGGAAGTATATGCTGTTATAATGGCTGGTGGTGTTGGTTCAAGATTCTGGCCAAGAAGCAAAGAAAAAACTCCAAAGCAGTTGATAAAAATTATTGGCAATAATACTATGATCCAAGATACTGTTTATAGGTTAAAGGGATTAGTAGAGCCGGAAAAAATTATTGTAATTACGAATCAGATCCAAAAACTAAAAATTAAGGAACAATTACCTGAAGTTCCTTCAGAAAATATTATTGCAGAACCGTTTGGTAAGAATACCGCTGCTTGTATAGGATTGGCTGCTGCATTAATTGAAAAGAAATGCAAAGATGCAGTTATGATTTCTCTCCCGGCAGATCATATAATCCATGATACTGAAGAATTTCAAAAAACAATAAATAGTGCAATAGAATTTGCATATAATTCCAAAGGCTTGGTAACAGTTGGAATAAAACCGTTGAAGCCTGAAACAGGTTATGGTTACATTCAATTTGATGAAGCAGACAATAATCATGAAATATACAAAGTATTAACTTTTGCAGAAAAACCGAATTATTCTACTGCCGAAAGATTTTTAGCTTCAGGAGATTTTTTATGGAACTCGGGTATGTTTATTTGGAGAGTTGACGCTATACTTGGCGAGATAAAAAACTATATGCCTGATTTATCTTTAGGATTAGAGACTCTTAAACCGGTTATTGATACGGATAAATTTGATACACAATTAGTACATGTTTATGGGCAATTAAAAAGTATTTCTATTGATTATGGTATAATGGAAAATTCTACTAAAGTATTTGTTACTAAAGGAGATTTCTATTGGAATGATGTTGGTAATTGGGACGCAGTTTATGATATGTCTGAAAAATCAGAAGATGGAAATGCTTCCGTAGGCGATGTTTTCACAGATAAGACTTTTAATTCTTATATTTATTCTCCGAATAAATTTACTGCCGTTATCGGTGAAGATAATTTGATTGTAATAGATACTGAAGATGCACTTTTAATATGTAACAGGAGTAATTCGCAGGATGTAAGGAATGTTGTTGATCATTTAAAATTTCACAAAAAAAATGATTTAATCTAATGAAAAAGGTAATTACCGAAGCAGAAATATTGAAGCTCATTAAAGAAGGTAAAAAGGAATTAGTCCTTTCAAAAGAATCTATTTTGACGCCATTGGCAAAAGATAGGGTTTATCATTCCGATGTAAAGATAGTTTCTGAATCAGAAAAAAAGAATGACTCTGCTGCAACCACGACTAAATCTTTCAGTAAAAGCTCAAAAATTGCAATTGGTTCTGATCATACGGGGTACAAGATTAAAGAAATTCTTAAAGAATTTTTGAAAGAGAAAGGATATCAAACAATTGATGTCGGGGCTTACAGCGAAAAGGCTGTTGATTATCCCGACTCTGCTATTGCAGTCGTTCAGAAAGTATTAAGTGGGGAAGCAGACTTTGGTATTTTGCTTGACGCTACGGGAATTCCATCCGCAATTACTGCAAATAAATTCGCCGGAATCAGAGCAGCTACTTGTTACAACGAATTTTCGGCTCGAAGCAGTAGAGAGCATAATAATGCTAACATTATTGTTATGGGAGCAAAAACATTAGGTGAAGAGACTATCAAAGGAATCATGAATACATGGTTAGTCTCCGAGTTCCTTGGCGAAAGACACCAGAAAAGATTAGATAAAATTACCGCAATTGAAGAAAAACTAATAAAAAATAAAAACAATTTATAGCACTCACTTGTTAATAGAAAAAACAAAATTCATTAGTAAAACTACAATTACTGCAAATACTTATTTAATAAAAGTATTTGCACCTTCCATTGCTCAATCAGCAAAACCTGGTCAGTTCTGCAATATAAAAGTTAGCGAAAATTCATTTCCACTTTTAAGGCGACCCTTTAGCATTTGCGATGTCGAAGGAGACTATATCTATTTTATGTTTGATATTCATGGTGAAGGAACGCGTCTTTTAAGAGATAAAAAAGAAGAGGATGAGTTGGACATTTTGGGTCCACTCGGTGTGGGGTTTGATCTGGAAGGGGATTATGATACTGCTATATTTATTGCCGGTGGCTTGGGTTCGGCACCTTTTCCTTTTCTGACTAAAAATATTCCGGCTGATATAGAAATTCATTCCTTCGTAGGAGGAAGAGCAAAAGAAAATGTAATAGAATATAAAATGAAAAATGTTTTAGCTGCAACCGATGATGGAAGTTACGGTTTTAATGGAAATGTTGTAGAATTATTTAATAGTAAATTGGAAACTTTTGACACAAAAAAAATAAGAATATATGCTTGCGGTCCGAACCCAATGCTAAAAGCACTCCAAAATTTATGTAATGAAAAAAAAATTGACTGTCAGCTGTCCGTTGAAACTGTAATGGCATGCGGATTTGGAATTTGTCAAGGATGTCCTATTGAAAAATATGATGGAGATGGTTATTTATTAGTTTGTAAGGATGGACCTGTATTTGATTCAAGAGCGGTAAAGTTATGAATATGGTAGATTTATCCATTAAGATTGGCTCACTTGAACTAAAGAATCCGGTTCTATTAGCTTCTGGTACAGTAGGATATGGAAATGAAATTTCAAAATTTACAGACCTGAGTAAAATTGGCGGCATTGTAACAAAATCTTTATCACTTAAACCGCGTATTGGTAATCCGCCGCAAAGAATTACAGAAACCCCTTCAGGAATGCTAAATGCAATTGGATTAGCTAATGTTGGAGTGGAAGAATTTGTTAAATCAAAAATCCCGTTTCTTAAAGAAGTTAATTCTACTTTGATTTGCAATATTGCAGCAAGTTCAGTAGAAGAATATGTCGAATGCACAAAAATATTAACATCAGAAGAATCTATTAAAGCATTTGAAATAAATGTTTCTTGCCCAAACGTAAAAGAAGGTGGGTTAGAGTTCGGTAATGATTTGAAGGCAGTCGGAAGAATAACTGCTGAGACAAAAAAAGTAACTGATAAACCAATTTTCATAAAATTATCTCCAAATGTCGCGCGTATATCTGAATTTGCAAAAGTTGTTTATAGCGAAGGTGGAGATGCAGTCTCTGCTATTAATACTTTAGTTGGTACTTCATTTAATATCTGGACAAAAAAACCGAAAATAAAAAACATTACAGGAGGATTATCAGGTCCAGCTATTAGACCGGTAGCATTAGCTAAGGTGCTTGAGATAAGTAGAAACTGTCCCATTCCGATAATCGGTATCGGAGGGATTTTAACCTGGCAGGATGCAATTGAATTCATGATTGTTGGTGCTTCTGCTTTTCAGATCGGTACGGCTAATTTTATCAATCCAAATACGGGTTTAGATATTCTAAAAGGAATTGAAGAATATTGTATTCAAACCAACATTTCAAAAATATCTGATGTAACCGCATCATATCAAATTTAATGAATTACAAAACTGCATTAGAAAAACTTTTTTCATTACATCAATTCGGAATAAAATTAGGTTTAGATAATACTAAAGACCTGCTTAACTTTATTGGTAATCCGCAAAAGGATTTAAAATGTTATCATATTGCGGGATCTAATGGAAAGGGAAGTACTTCCTCTTTTATTGCAAGTATTCTTACTGAAGCTGGATATAAAACCGGACTATACACTTCTCCTCATCTTATTAAATTTAATGAAAGAATCCGGATAAACGGACAGATGATTGAGGATAACTATGTACTTGAGTTTATGAATAGTGTAGAAAGTTATATTGAAAAAAATGAAGTAACTTTTTTTGAATTAACTACAGCAATGGCATTTAAGTATTTTTATGATATGAAAGTAGATTTTTGTGTAATAGAAACAGGGTTGGGTGGAAGGTTAGATTCGACTAATGTTATCTTCCCCTTAATATCAATTATTACAACTATTTCATTGGAACATACAAATATATTAGGACATAGTATTGAAGAAATAGCTGCAGAAAAAGG
>JBAYVI010000187.1:0-5811 GCA_041674625.1 Melioribacteraceae bacterium
TATACAACAACGCCAAAGAAACCAAACTCAGCATTAAGAAAAGTTGCGAGAGTAAGATTAACAAATCATATTGAAGTAAGTGCTTACATTCCGGGCGAAGGTCATAACCTTCAGGAACACTCTATTGTTCTTATTAGAGGCGGAAGAGTAAAAGATTTACCTGGTGTTCGTTACCATATTATTCGTGGTACATTAGATACCGGTGGTGTAGAAGACAGAAAGAAATCAAGATCTAAATACGGAACTAAAAAACCTAAAGTAAGTAAGAAATAATTATGAGAAAGAAAAGAGCAGAGAAAAGATTTATTAAGCCCGACCCAAAGTTCAACGATTTACTTGTTGCTAAATTTGTTAACTATTTAATGTGGGATGGAAAGAAATCGACTATAAGAAGAGTCCTTTACGATAGCTTTGATATTATCGAAGCTAAGACAAAGAAACCACCATTAGATGTTTTCAAAAAAGCTATTCATAATGTCTCTCCATTGGTTGAAGTAAGAAGCCGAAGAGTTGGTGGTGCTACTTATCAAGTTCCTATGGAAGTAAGACACGAAAGAAGAATCGCATTGGCTATGAGATGGATAAAAGCATATTCACGCGATAGAAAAGATAAATCAATGGCCGCAAAGGTAGCTGCAGAATTAATGGATGCTGCTAATGGTGTTGGCAATTCAGTTAAGAAAAAAGACGATACACATAGAATGGCTGAAGCGAACAAAGCTTTTGCTCACTTCAGATGGTAATTGAGAAAGGATAATTAGTAGTAAATGGCAAAAAGAGTAGAAATATCGAAAGTTAGAAATATTGGTATTATGGCGCATATCGATGCAGGCAAAACTACCACTACAGAAAGAATTTTATTCTATACTGGTAAGGTTCATCGTGTTGGTGAAGTGCATGATGGTGCGGCTACAATGGATTGGATGGAACAGGAAAAAGAGCGCGGAATCACAATTACTAGTGCTGCTACCACTACTACATGGAGAGAGCATCAAATAAATATTATTGATACTCCAGGCCACGTTGATTTTACAGTGGAAGTAGAAAGATCGCTGAGAGTTTTAGATGGTGCAATTGCTTTATTTTGCGCTGTTGGTGGTGTTGAGCCTCAATCAGAAAC
This sequence comes from Melioribacteraceae bacterium, assembly GCA_041674625.1. GTDB lineage: Bacteria > Bacteroidota > Ignavibacteria > Ignavibacteriales > Melioribacteraceae > BRH-c32. Next base: position 1,121 of record JBAYVI010000187.1, read on the forward strand.
AGTTTGGCGTCAAGCAGATAAATATGGTGTTCCAAGAGTAGCTTTTGTTAATAAGATGGACAGAACCGGAGCGGATTTCTTTCATGCAGTTGAAATGATGAGAGAAAGATTAGGTGCCAATGCAATTCCGGTTGTTCTTCCAATTGGTGAAGGCGATTTATTTGTTGGAACTATCGATTTGATTTCTATGAAAGCAAGAATGTATAATGAAGATTCTTCAGGATTTACATTTGAGGATGTAGAAATACCAAAAAATCTTCTTCCTTATGCTACCAAACATAGAACATTAATGTTAGAAGCCGTTTCTGATGTAGACGATTCTTTATTGGAGAAATATCTCGAAGGTAAAGAAATTACACCTGATGAAGTTCGTAATGTATTGCGTTTAGCGACCATCAAGTTATCTATAATCCCGGTACTTTGTGGTTCGTCATTCAAGAATAAGGGAGTTCAGAAGTTATTAGATTCAGTAGTCGATTTTCTACCTTCTCCACTTGATGCAGGTGAATTAGTAGCACATCATATCAATAAGAATGATCAGGTGCTTATTAATATTTCAGAAGATGAAAATTTTACTGGTTTAGCTTTTAAGATTATGACAGACCCTTATGTTGGAAAATTAACATTTGTAAGAGTATACAGTGGTAAATTAAAGGCTGGTTCTTATATTTATAATTCTGTTAGCGATAAGAAAGAAAGAGTTGGAAGAGTTCTTCAAATGCATGCTAATACTCGTGAAGATATGGATGAAATTAGAGTTGGTGATATTGCCGGTATAGTAGGGTTGAAATATACAAGAACAGGTGATACTTTATGTACGGAAGATGATGCAATTGTATTAGAGAAGATGGTATTTCCTGAGCCGGTAATTGAAATTGCTATTGAACCTAAAACTAAAGCTGATCAAGATAAATTATCTGAATCATTAGCTAAATTATCTGATGAGGATCCTACTTTTAGAGTTAAAGTAAATGAAGAAACAGGTCAAACTTTAATTGCTGGAATGGGCGAGTTACATCTTGAAATTTTAGTTGATAGAATGAAAAGAGAATTTAAAGTAGATGCTAATGTAGGTAAACCACAGGTAGCATATAGAGAAACAATTAGAAAAAGTGTACAAGCTGAAGGTAAATTTGTTCGTCAATCAGGTGGACGTGGTAAGTTTGGTCATGTTTGGTTAGAGTTAACTCCAAATGAAGCTGGTAAGGGATTTGAATTTGAGAATGCAATTGTAGGCGGTGTTGTTCCTAAGGAATATGTTAATCCTACTATGAATGGTATTATAGAAGCGATGAGAAATGGTGTTGTGGCTGGATTCCCGATGGTTGATATAAAAGTAAAATTATTTGATGGTTCGTTTCATGAAGTAGATTCTGATGAAATATCATTCAAAGTTGCTGGTTCGATGGGCTTTAAAGCCGGAGCAAAAAATGCTGAACCGGTACTCTTAGAACCAATTATGGCAGTTGAAGTAATTACTCCTGAAGAATATCTTGGTGATATTATGGGTGATATTAATTCGAGAAGAGGGAAAATTGAAGGTTTCCAATCTAGAAAAGATGCACAAGTAATTAAAGCTAAGGTGCCACTGGCAGAAATGTTTGGATATGCTACGGTAGTGCGCTCTATGACTCAAGGTAGAGCAATATATTCAATGCAATTTTCACATTATTCGGATGTACCAAAATCTGTTGCAGAAGCGATTACTGAAAAAGCGCAAATTAAAAAATCAGAATCAGCTTAGTAAATAATATTAAAAACAATTAGAAAATAAAAAGGAGAATCCGATGGCAAAGGAAAAATTTGATCGTAGTAAACCCCATGTCAATATTGGTACGATCGGACACGTTGATCACGGAAAAACTACATTAACTGCTGCCATTACAATGGCATTAGGTAAAAAAGGACTTTCACAAGTTAGATCTTTCGATTCAATTGATAATGCTCCTGAAGAAAGAGAAAGAGGTATCACAATTGCTACTGCTCACGTTGAGTACTCTACTGAAAACAGACATTATGCTCACGTTGACTGTCCAGGTCACGCAGATTATGTTAAGAACATGATCACTGGTGCTGCTCAGATGGATGGTGCAATATTAGTTGTTGCTGCTACTGACGGACCTATGCCACAAACAAGAGAACATATTCTTCTAGCTCGCCAAGTTGGTGTGCCAAGAATGGTTGTTTTTATGAATAAAGTTGATATGGTTGATGATCCTGAATTAATTGAATTAGTTGAAATGGAATTAAGAGAATTATTATCCAAATATGAATTTCCTGGTGATGATATTCCAATCGTTAAAGGTTCTGCTTTACATGCATTAGAAGCTGGTTCAAGTGATGCTCCAGTTACAGATCCACGTTTAGATTGCATCTGGGAACTTATGAAAGCAGTTGATGAATATATACCTCTTCCTGAAAGAAGCGTTGACAAACCTTTCTTGATGCCAGTTGAGGATGTTTTCTCGATTACTGGTCGTGGAACAGTTGCTACAGGTAGAGTTGAAAGAGGTTCTGTAAGAATTCAAGAAGAAGTTGAATTAATTGGTCTTGGTGTTCATAAGAAAACCGTTGTTACCGGCGTAGAAATGTTTAGAAAAGAATTAGATTCAGCTATGGCTGGAGATAATGCTGGTATTCTTTTAAGAGGTGTTGATAAAAAAGAAATTGAAAGAGGAATGGTTCTAGCAAAAACAGGTTCTATTACTCCTCATTTAGTTTTTGAAGGTGAAGTTTATATCTTATCGAAAGATGAAGGTGGAAGACACACACCATTCTTCAACGGTTACCGTCCACAGTTCTATTTTAGAACAACTGACGTAACTGGTGTTGCAGAATTACCAGAAGGTACAGAGATGGTTATGCCTGGTGATAGTGTAAAACTTAAAGTTAATTTAATTGCAGAAATTGCTATGGAAGAAGGTTTAAGATTCGCTATTCGTGAAGGCGGCAGAACTGTTGGTGCCGGTGTTGTTACTAAAATTATAAAATAAATTAAATAATTATGTTATTAGGGAAGAGAAATCTTCCCTAAATAATGATTAAAAGGAGATTGTGAAGTGCCCGGTCAAAAGATCAGAATAAAGTTGAAATCATACGATCATATTTTAATTGATAAGTCAACTGAGAGAATCATCAAGACTGTAAAAACTACAGGTGCATATGTTTCCGGTCCGATTCCACTTCCAACTAAGAGAACTGTTTTTACTGTATTAAGGTCTCCACATGTTGACAAGAAATCACGCGAGCAGTTTGAAATTAGGGCTCATAAACGGATTATAGATATTCACAACTCAACTAACAAAACCGTCGATGCTTTAGGTAAATTAGAAATACCGGCGGGTGTAGATATTGAGATTAAGTTATAAGGATTATATAAATGCCTGGAATGTTAGCTAAAAAAATAGGAATGACTACAATATTTGCCGAGAATGGGAATGCTATACCTGTCTCAGTTCTTCAGGCAGGACCTTGTGTGGTTTATTCAGTCAAATCGAAAGATAATGACGGATACGAAGCTATTCAGCTTGGATTTGGTGAGAAGAAAGAAAAATCTGCTAATAAAGCCCAGCTTGATTACTATAAAAAGAATGGGTTAAAAGTACCATATTTATTACAAGAGTTTAGAAATTATGAAGCTCCTAATTATAAAGTTGGTGATGAAATTAAAGTAGAAATTTTTCAAGTCGGAGAAAAAGTTAAAGTATCCGGTAAAAGCAAAGGTAAAGGGTTCCAAGGTGTAATGAGACGCCATAATTTTGGTGGTGTTGGAACAACAACTCACGGTCAAAGTGATCGTTTAAGAGCTCCCGGATCAATTGGTTCTTCGTCTTATCCTTCAAGAGTTTTTAAGGGTATGAAGATGGCGGGTCGTATGGGGTTTGATAATGTTACAGTTAGGAATCTTAAGATTGTTAAAGTAGATACAGATAAAAATTTAATATTAGTTCAGGGCGCAGTGCCCGGTGCTATTAATTCAATTGTTACCATTAATAAATAATTGTGTGAAAATGAAACTAGAAGTTTATAAAGTTGACGGTACCAAATCTGGTGAAACTATTGAGCTATCAAAAGATATATTCGAGATCGAACCTAATGACCACGTATTATATTTATCAGTGAAAGCGTATTTGGCTAATCAAAGACAAGGTACACATAAGGCAAAAGAAAGAAGTGAAGTAAGAGGCGGCGGTAAAAAACCATGGAGTCAGAAAGGAAGAGGCGGTGCTCGTGCCGGTACTTCTCGTTCTCCACTTTGGGTTGGTGGCGGTACTATTTTTGGACCAAAACCACGTGATTATACCCAAAAATTAAATAAAAAAGTCGTTTCTTTAGCTCGTAAATCTGCTCTTTCTTATAAAGCAAAAGCTAATCAAATTGTTATTGTTGAAGACTTTAACTATGATACACCTAAAACTAAGAATTTTGCAGATATGTTTGCTGCTCTTAATTTAAAAGGTAAAAAGTCTTTATTCTTAACAGATGGTTACAAAGAACTTATTTATAAAGCTGGCAGAAATATTCCTAAGGTTAATATCTTGGAAGCTAATAAAGCATCTGCATATGACTTAGTAAATAATCAAGTAGTGGTTCTTCAGAAGAGTGCACTAAAATCATTAGAAAGTACTATTAATTAATATCTGGTTGATAAAGATGCGAAATATTTTAATAAAACCTTTGATAACTGAAAA
>JBAYVI010000188.1:0-5775 GCA_041674625.1 Melioribacteraceae bacterium
AAATGGAAAGCATGGTGCTACTACCGAGAGAGCAAAAAAATATATTGATTTCGCTTCTAAAAATGGTATCGAAGGTTTGCTTATCGAAGGATGGAATGTCGGCTGGGAAGACTGGTTCGGTGCTTGGAAAGAAGATGTTTTTGATTTCGTTACTCCTTATCCCGATTTTAATTTAGAAGAAGTAGCAAACTATGCTAAAGAAAAAAATGTTCAACTGATTATGCACCACGAAACTTCCGGCTCAGTTACTAATTACGAAAGAAGAATGGAAGATGCTTATGAGCTGATGAATAAATATGGCTATAATTCTGTAAAGACAGGTTATGTAGGGAGAATTATTCCGCGCGGCGAAGTTCATGATGGTCAATGGATGGTTAATCATTATATCCGAGTTGCTAAGAAAACTGCTGAATATAAAATTATGCTCGATGCGCATGAGCCGGTTAGACCGACAGGTCTACATCGTACATATCCTAATTGGTTAGCTTGCGAAGCCGCAAGAGGAAATGAATTTAATGCTTGGTCTATTGGTAATAAACCGGAGCATGAAACTATTCTTCCTTTCACTCGATTGATGGGCGGACCAATGGATTATACACCAGGGATCTTTGAAGTGAAGATGAGTCACTATTTTCCAGATAAAACTTTCCAAGTTCATACAACTTTAGCAAAACAATTAGCTCTTTATATAACCATGTATAGCCCTCTTCAGATGGCGGCTGATTATCCTGAAAATTATGAAAAATATGCAGATGCTTTTCAATTCATAAAAGATGTAGCTGTGGATTGGGATGATACCAAAATATTAGATGCTGAACCGGGAGATTATATTACTATTGCACGCAAAGCAAAAGGTAAAGATGATTGGTTTATTGGTGCTATCACTGACGAAAATTCAAGAATTACAGATATTTCATTCAATTTCTTGGAAAAAGATAAAAAATATCTTGCATCTATTTATATGGATTCCGATAATGCAGACTGGGAAAAAAATCCGGTATCTTATAAAATTGAAAAATATTTAGTTGATGCTAATTCTATCTCAAAAATTAAATTAGCAAATGGAGGTGGAGCGGCTATTTCTATTTCTCCTGCTTCTGATAAAGATTTAAAAGAATATAAAATGATTAAATAAAAGTAGTAATTTTATATATAACAATTATGTCATTATAAATTTTAGAGACCTATTTACGAAATGGAAGATTTTGTTCAAAATAATAAGTTGATTTTATTGGGAAAGCTTACAGCCGGGCTTCTTCATGAAATTAGAAATCCACTTACAGCTATCAAATTAAATCTCGATTATATGAAAATGTATGAGAGTGATATATCCGAAGAGATGTCAGACTCAATTGCCTCATCTCTCGAAGCTTTTGATAGAGTGAATTTCATTATTGCCGACCTATTGGATTTTACACGTAAATCAATGGAGCCTGCTAAAGTCTCTGATATTAATGAAATTACTTCGCGTTCTATCGATATAGTTCATGTAAATGCTGATAAAAAAAATATTGTATTTGAAACTGAATTAGAAAAAGAACTTCCGCATATTTTCCTAAATGAGAATAAAATTCTTCAAGTATTTCTGAATCTGATAAATAACGCAGTTGAAGCATCCAAAGAGAAAAGCAAAATTATAATTAGAACAATGAATCTTTCTCAGAACGGAAGTACTAATCTGCGGTGGGAAGTGGAAGATTTTGGGTGTGGAATAAAAGAATGTGATAAGCAAAAAATATTGGATGGATTTTTTACAAGCAAACAAACCGGTAGCGGAATTGGTTTGACCGTTTGTAAAAGATTGCTTGATGAAGCCGGTGCAAATTTTGGATTCGATTCCGAATTAGGTAAAGGTTCTAAATTTTTTATTAATTTTAATAAATCTAATTAAGCGGATAAGGTATGCAATACAAGATATTGATTATTGATGATGACGATTTAGTTGCTTCCTCTCTAAAGAAAGTTTTAGTTAAATTAAATTATGAAGTACAAACATGTCTCGATGCCGCAGAAACTCAAAAAGTTGTAAATGAGTTCCAACCTGATGTAGTTCTATTAGATATCTATCTTACTACACATAACGGAATTGATATACTTAAACTTATTAAAAAATTAAATCCCGATATCCCTGTAGTAATGATTACAGGATATGCTGACGTTAAGATTGCTGTTACATCAATAAAGGCAGGGGCATTCGATTTTCTACTCAAACCAATTGATATCGAGCAGCTATCATTAATTCTTACAAAAGCGACAGAAAATATTCGTCTCCGAAATGAAGTTAGTAGATTAAGTCTAATTCTCGAAGGAAATGAATTAACAAAAGAATTTTTTGGAATTTCAACAAAGATACAGAAGTTAGTTAATGCAGTAGAAAAACTTGCTATGAGCGGCGATACAACAATGTTACTTGAAGGTGAAACCGGAACAGGTAAAGAAGAATTTGCAAAGTTTATTCATCAGCATAGCCCGCGCAAAAATGCTCCATTTATTACAATCAACTGCGCCACAATTCCAAGAGACCTTGCAGAAAGTGAACTTTTTGGACACGAAAAAGGTGCTTTCACAGGTGCGGCTCAAAAAACAAAACTCGGTAAGTTCGAACTTGCAAATGGTGGCACGCTCCTACTTGATGAAATCGGCGAGCTTGGTCTCGATATGCAGGTAAAATTACTTAGAGTATTGCAAGAGAGAAAATTCTACCGTCTCGGCGGCGAAAAAGAGATTAGTGTAAACGTAAGGATACTAGCCGCAACAAATAGAAACCTCGAAGAAGAATCTAACGAAGGGCGATTTCGACAAGATTTATACTATCGATTAAACGTAGCCAAAATAAATATACCTCCAATTCGTGAACGTAAAGATGATATTGCTTATATCGCTTATTCTTTCCTAAATGAATACTCCAAGAAATTTAGTAAAACAATTACCGCATTTGAGCCGGTAGCTCTTGAATTAGTAAAGAATTATTATTGGAAAGGGAATATACGTGAGCTTAGAAACGTAATGGAGCGAGTAGTTCTCCTTTGCGAGGAAAGTACAATCAAAGAGCATCATTTCGGATTCTTGCTCGATAGCAAAAGTGTTGATGAAACTACTGGAGAGCATTTTATGCTGCAAGTCCCACCAAAGGGAGTGAAAATCGATATTGTAATAAAAGAACTTATCCTAAAAACATTAAAAATAACTAATGGCAATCAGGTTCAGGCGGCTAAAATACTTGGTCTTTCACGTTCAAAACTCCGTTACCGAATGGAACAGCTCGGTATAGAAGTCAGCAAACAAGTTGGCTAATACTACTCATAAGTCATGTTTTAACCATTCCTATTAGCAAGTATTATTTACGTCTTACTTGCTAATATTCAGCTTCTGTTAAGTTTTAACCTGTAATTTCTACATTCAACGGCACTTTCTATTAAACTATGCGTCTTATTATACGATAATAAGGTGGCATTAGTTTTGCTCATAATATTTTAAAAAGCGGTGTTGAGATGAACGTAAGTGTAATCAAAGAAGAAAACTTTAGAAGAATCTTGATAAGTGATTCTGAAGCGGCAGTTACAAGAGAAATCCTTGTAAAGGAAAATTCTACTGTCTTGAGTGATTTGAATAGCATTTTATATGTAGCCGTTCGATTGAAATTCCGCAGATGGATTAACAAAGGAAAAAAAATATTTATTTAAAATTAAAACCCGAAGCCCTCTAGACCAATCTAATAAAAAAGCCGTTTCAATGAAGCGGCTTTTCCTTTTTAAAATTAGAGCACAAGAGGTATCTTAATAATTAATTACTTTTAAAACGAGGTTTACTAAGTCTTCTCTTTCATAAGGTTTTGATAAGTAATGGTCGAATCCCTCACCCATTATTTTCTTATCATCATTCAATAAGGCGTATCCGGTAAGTGCAATTAATGGAATTTTTCTATATGCTTCAATCTTTTTTATTTCATTTGCTAAATCAATTCCGGTAGGTCCTGCACCAAGATTAATATCAATCAGTACAGTATCATAAATATTAGATTTTACTTTTTCTAATGCTTCATCATAATTAAGTGCAGTATCAACTTTACAAACTTTTCTTAAGAAGAGATTCACCAATTCATTATTTAGTGGATTATCTTCTACACTTAAGACGGTAGGTAAAGGTCGCTCTTTCTTTGGGGCAGTGATTTTACTTATTTCTCTATTAAAGCGGAATGATTTCGTAGTTAAATTTGGAATCGTGGAAACTCCGGGCAATATTATAGAAAATTCTGAACCTTGATTAAGTTGACTCTTAACATTTATATCGCCTTTCATTAATAAAGCCATCTTCTTAGCAACTGCAAGTCCTAATCCGTTACCTTCAAAATTTCTTCTGATTCCTTCTGAGATTTGTCTAAATTCCCTAAAGATTTTTTGTTGGTCAGATGAATCAATTCCTATACCAGTATCAATGATTTTCACAACTCCATATTGCTCATTTAATTCATTTCTTTCTGAAGTTATATGTATAGTAATCGAGCCTTCGTTCGTAAATTTAAGAGCATTGTCGGTGATATGCATTAATATTTGTTTAAAAAGGGTTTCATCTATCATCACATTCACTTCTTCATCAACAACTTCAAAGCTGAAACTCAGATTTTTTTCGGCAGCCATTTTATCGTAATTAACTAATAGATAACGAGTAAAAGATGCGAGGTTACATTCGCTCAGAGTAATAGGGAAAGTACCCGATTCGATTTCAGATAAATTTAGAACTGAATTTAAGGTTACTAATAATCGTTTCCCCGATTTAAGAATCTTGTCAACAATTTCAATATGATCTTCTTCGATTAATTCATCTCTCAATAAACTCGAAAAACCAATAATCCCTGTCAAAGGTGTTCTAAGCTCATGACTCATATTTGAAAGAAGGTTGGATTTAAGTTTACTTGCTTCTTCGGCAGTATCCAATGCGCGTTTAAGTTCAAACTCCATCTCTTTGTTATTTGTTATATCATCTTTTATCGCGAGGATATGCTGTATGTCGCCGTTGTCATTTTTGATTGGAGTTATTACACAATGTTCCCAATAATACTCGCCATTCTTTTTCTTATTCTTAAATTCGCCATGCCAGTCTTTTCCTTCGGAAATTCTTGCCCACATCTCTTTATAATCTTCGTCAGTATGGTAACCTGATTTTAGGAAGTTTGTCTTCTGTCCATAAACTTCTTCAAAATCAAAACCGGTAACTTCTGAAAATTTGGGGTTAGTGTATTCAATCATTCCATGTGGATCTGTAATCATTATCATTGATGAGCTTTGATCAACAATTCGTGATAATTTATTTATCTGGTCTTTAACTAATTTTTTTTCACTTAAATCTTTTATTGAAATTATTTCATAAGTCTCTGATTCATGTTCAGCATATTTTACTTTGAGTTCAATATCGAATTGAGTGCCGCATTTTTTTACACCTTTTGTTTCAAAGTCGATAAAGTTCTCTTCAATTTTAGGATCGCGGAAAATAATTTCGAATAGTTTATCAGTATGCGTTGGGGCAATAAAATCCAAGAAAGAATGATCGACTATCTGCTCAGACGATTTGCAACCGAACAATATCCTGAATGCAGTATTGCATATCAAGATGTTACTTTTATAAGTAACTATAATTGGTTCTGATAAATTCTCGAATGCTGTGGAATAAAGAGTATTAATAATCTCTGTACCTTTTTTTTCTATCGGATCAATATTTGTGATTTTGTTAATCTCTTTCATCTGCCAACTCATCTAAAGAAGAAGGAAGTGAAACGTA
>JBAYVI010000189.1:0-5750 GCA_041674625.1 Melioribacteraceae bacterium
AAACATAAAAAATGAATTTATTACAAGTTGAAAAAAGGAAAATACAAATTAATGCTACAATTTCAGATGCCCTAAAGCAAATGGATTTGCACGATAGTAAATTGTTAATAGTTACGAAGAATTCTTCTTTTTTTAGTCTTATCAGTATCGGCGATATTCAAAGAGCGATAATAAACAATTTTTCACTTGATACTGAGATCAATAAAATATTACGTCCAAAGATTGATGTTGCTTTTAAAAGCGAGCCAATTGACTCAATAAAGAATAGAATGTTAAGTGGTAGATCAGAATTAATGCCAATTATTGACGATAATGGAGAATTAGTTGATGTCATCTTTTGGGAGGATATTTTTCATGAAAAGAAACCATCTAAATTTCAATTAAATCTTCCGGTTGTGATAATGGCCGGAGGTAAAGGAACAAGACTTAAACCACTTACAAATGTTATACCCAAACCGCTTATCCCAATTGGTGACTCAACTATTATTGAAGAGATTATGGATCGTTTTATTGAGATAGGATCTAATAATTTTTTACTTTCTGTTAATTATAAAGCTGACACCATTAGGCACTATTTTGATCAACTTCAAAATGACAAATATAAAATATCATATTTTCAAGAGAATAAACCACTAGGTACAGCCGGTAGCCTATATCTAATAAAGGAAAGAATTACAACATCTTTTTTTGTTTCAAATTGTGATATTATAATTAATGAAGATTATTCGGAAATCTATGAATATCATCGTAAATATAATAACGAATTAACAATTGTTTCTGCCTTAAAGCACTATCCAATACCATATGGCATTATTGAAACAAAGGAAAATGGTGAATTGACAAAGATTACAGAAAAGCCAGAATTAAACTATCAAATTAATTCTGGAATGTATATACTAGAGCCCCATCTATTAAATGAAATTCCTGATAATGTTTTTTTTCATATTACACAATTAATCGAAACAATTATTAATCGAAACGGTAAAGTTGGAGTGTTCCCTGTTAGTGAAAAGTCTTGGATTGATATAGGTGATTGGGCTGAATATATTAAAAGATTTTCTAAATAAATGCTATTATGAAAATTAAATTATTTGAAAATGACCCTTTCAATTTTGAATTGATACGGGATTTGTTTATTGAAACCTTTAAAAGAGATTTTAATCCTAACTATTGGAAGTGGAGATTTTCGGAAAACCCACTGGAAGCCATTCCTAATATTGCATATATCGAAGAAAATGGAAAACTAATTGGATTTTATGCGGTAAGTGAGGCAAGATTTGTTAACGGAAATGAATTATTATCTTGTGGTCTGATGAATGCGGCGATGATTCATCCGAATCATGAAGGAAAAGGCTTGTTTGCAAAAATGGAAGTCGAGCTGCATGATTTCCTGTTATCTGAAAAGGGTTTTTCTTTTTTATATGGATTTGCAAATCATAATGCACATAGAATTCATCGTAAACATGCTGGTTGGAAAGATATTTTATTATTAAATTTATTTTATTCAAACTCATTGTTTCTTAAGAAGAAACTTATAGACTCCGATATATATGAATTTTCAATTCACAATGGTATTGATTATGATTTCATTAAGCTTGATGAAATGATTGAGAAATCAATCACTTATGGTTTTACTCGAAATGTGACAATGCTTAAATGGAGATTAAAAGATCCACGAAATACTTATAAGGTTATGGAAATAAGAGATAAAATTAATACCTTTCTTGGAATTGTAATTTTTAAACAATATACAGACTACATTGATATAATGAACTATTACTATGTCGGAGATAGAATTAGTAAATTTAATTTTCTGAAATTTGGGCTTCATTATTTATCCCAAGTTTCCATTGGGATTTATACATGGGCAAACTTACACTCTGATGATCACGTTTTATTAGAAAGTTTAGGTTTTCAAGAGAGGGAATTTAATACTTATCTTGGTTATATTTCAAATAGTTTTGATATCGATCGCGAAAAAATACATTTTTCTTTTTTAGATTCAGATGTTTATTAATATGAAAGTTTTAATTTTTGGTAATTATAGTGGCGGTAAAGTATTTTTTGATGAATTAATTGAATGGTTATCAAAAGTTGGGTTAACCGTAGACATGTATGATTGGGGAAAATATGAACTACATATAGATAATTTCAGTTCAAAAATTTCATTGTCTCCTAAACTAAAAGTTTTGGAGAATTTGGCAAACAGAAAATATTTTGCCGGTATTTTAAAGGTGTTTTTTGCAAAATTGATTCTGAACAAAATTAAGTACAAATACGATGTTATCGATATACACTATGGAAATGCAAATAATATAAAATACTTAAGCTTATTAAAACGAAAGGGTAATAAGCTTATTACAAGTATTTGGGGGTCTGATTTTCATAGATTGCCTAATGAAGCTAGGAATAAAGCAAAAGAATTATATGATAATGTTAACTATATTATTATTGGAAATCCTGAAGTTAAAAATGAGTTTGTCAAATATTTTGATGATTACGAATATAAAATTCGAAGCGCTGGTTTTGGAGATAATAAGCTTGAAACATTATATGAAGAAGTATCCAATGATAATTTTAGAAAATATCGTAAAAAGTATTCATTAGACATTAATTCATTAGTAATTACATGTGGTTATAAAGCTTTTCATGTTCTTCAACACTATGAAATGATAGACGCAATTGAGAAAATTAAGGAAAATTTACCTCAAGATTATCTATTAATATTCCCATTAACTTATCATAAGAATGAAGAATATATTAGAAACCTAAAGAAAAGACTCGCAGAAAGTGGGTTAAAGTATTTAGTATTGGAAGATTATTTGACAGATCAGGAGGTTATCGAGATTCGAATAATTTCTGATATATACATAACGATTCCTAAATCTGATCATGCATCTTCATCTTTTGTAGAGTATTTGATGGCGAATAATATTGTTGTTGCTGGTGATTGGTTACCATATAAAATGCATTATGATATGGGGTTGTATTTTGAGTCTACTTCTATCTTTAATTTACCAACCAAACTTAGCGACGTAATTCGGGATTTACCTGCGTATAAATTGAAAGTGAAAGAGAATAGAGATATTGTATTGAATAACTTTAGTTGGAAAAACAGAATTAATAATTGGAAAATTATTTATGAAGAATAATATGAAAGAAATAATTGTAGGTCAGAAAACTTCAACGAAAAAAGTGTTTTGTGCTGAAGAGGTAAGAGCGTTTGCATTATCATCCCAAGACTCTAATCCTATTCATTTGGATGAAGAGTATGCATCAAAGACGTTTTTTAAAAAACCAATTGTGCATGGGATGTTGGTTGCCAGTTTATTTGGAGGCATGTTAGGAAGCGAGCTACCAGGCAATGGGACTATATACTTAGGGCAAACAATAAAGTTTTTAAAACCAAATTTTGTCGGAGAAGAAATTACTGCTATAATTGAAATTATAGATATAAGAGTTGATAAACCCATATATACACTATCAACAAAATGCTATAATGCTTCAGGTGATTTAACAATCGATGGCGAGGCGGTAATAATGTATAAAGGTGAATTATTTAAATAGATAGAAATGAATTTTAATATAACTGAAGAACAATTACTTATAAGAAAAACTGTTCGGGATTTTGCAGAAAATGTTATTAAGCCAACTGCCCAACAATTAGACGAGAACGAAGAATTTTCTGTAGAAAATTGTAGGCTTATTGGAGAATTGGGACTTTTTGGCATGTGTTTACCAATGGAGTATGGGGGACAAGGTCTAGATACCTTGTCTTATATTATTGCTGTTGAAGAACTTGCAAGGGTTGATGGCTCTCATGCTGCGCTTTTAGCTGCCCATAATTCATTGGGGGTTGATCCGATCTATAATTTTGGAACAAAAGATCAAATTCAAAAATATGTGCCATTACTGTGTACAGGTGAAAAGTTATGGTCATTTGGGTTAACTGAACCAGAGGCTGGTTCAGATTCACGAGGAACTAAAACAACAGGGCGTTTTGAAGAAGAAAAATGGAAAATTAATGGCTCAAAAATCTTTATCACAAATGGCTCATCAGAAATTACATTAGGTTCAACAGTTCAGGCTGTTACTCATGTAGACGAAACGGGCAAAAAGGAGTTCACGGTTTTTCTAGTTGAAAATGAAAATAAGGGATTTAAGCAAAAAACGATGCATGGAAAGATGATGTGGCGGTCTTCTAATACATCAGAATTATATTTTGAGGAATGTGAAGTTGATCAATCTGCAATATTAGGTAAACAGGGTCAAGGTTCAAAAATAATGCTTCAAACGTTAGATAATGGTCGTCTTAGTATTGCGGCTATGGGTCTTGGGCTTGCACAAGGCGCATTTGAGATGGCTTTGAAATATGCTAATGAAAGAAAACAATTCGGACAAGTGATCTCTAAATTCCAAATTATCGCCTTCAAATTGGCTGATATGGCTTTAAAAATAGAATTGGCAAGGAATTTATTATATAAAGCTTGTTGGTTAAAGGATAATAAAAAACAATTTGCACTAGAAGCAGCCATGTCCAAATTGTATTGCTCAGAGATAGCGAAGGAAATTGCTGACGAAGCTGTTCAAATACATGGTGGTTATGGTTTGATGAAAGATTATCCTATTGAAAGATTCTACAGAGATCAAAGGTTATTGCAAATTGGAGAAGGAACTTCTGAAATTCAGCGCTTGGTAATATCTAGGTACATTGGTTGTTAAATTGTTCTAATTATATATTTTAACATATTGGCTTTGGTGACAAGACAGATAAAGAAAGTATTATATGTGCATCACGGAAGTGGACAGGGAGGGGCCCCCAATAGCTTATTATATCTATTAAATAATTTAGATAGATCCCTATATGAACCCATTGTTGCATGTGGTTTTAAGGAACCATTTGCAAAGGATTTTTTTGAAAATGCAGGTTATTTTCCAATCGAATTGCCAATCGCTCGATTTTCTCACTTTACAAGTGGATATTGGGAACTATACAGTTTAAGGGGAATTAGGTCAATATTCACATGGCTAATAAATTATTATAAATCTAGGCGTGTATTTAAGAAACACCTAATAGAACTTTCACCCGATATCGTACATCTTAATTCATTAAGTTTAGCTCCTTTAGCTTTTGTTGCAAAGAAAATGGGTTTCCCTGTTGTATTACATATTAGGGAGACCGCAATTAAGTTGCATAAATTTGATATAAGATGGTATTGGATAAGAAGAATTGCTAATAAATATGTTGATAAGATAATTTATATTTGTAAATATAATCAGGAAAAGTTCACTGGCGAAACATCAAATTCTACGGTTATTTATAACCCTATTCCCTTTGAGAAATTTGATAAAAATATCGACGGAAAAAAAATTAGACAAGAATTACGTATTCCACTAGGGGCGCAAGTTTTGTTTTTCCCTGGAGGATCCAGCTTATGGGCAAAAGGCATAGTTCCTTTTTTAAAAGCGGTGAGTAAATTTAAAGATGATCAAAATAAAATTGTAGCACTTATTCCAAATATTAACAATAATATAAAAGTAAATCAAATAATTAAAGATTTGGATATTGAAGATTTGATTATAAGACCCCCATTTACAAATTTAGTCGAGAATTATTTTGCAGCTTCAGACATTGTGGTTACTCCTTTTATAGCTCCACACTTTTCAAGAGCAGCGATAGAAGCGGGGGCAATGGCAAAGCCTGTAATTGGCTCTAAAATTGGAGGAATTGAAGAAGTAATTATAAATGG
>JBAYVI010000190.1:0-5689 GCA_041674625.1 Melioribacteraceae bacterium
GTGATCGGGTGATGTTGCCGAAAGATCAATAGTCTTCACACCATCCTCGCTGATCAAAACTCTATCACCACCGAGACCTCTAATAACCGGGCGAGCAGGTGCAGGTCCCATAGACCTCACTGCCAAGCCCGTTTCATTTTTTAATGTAGATGCTAAGTTTTGGCTTAAATCCTTTTGAAGCGTTTTCCCTTTGAGTACACTTGTTAATTCACTCATATCCTCAAATAGGGAAGTGGATGTTCTATCAGATATTATTACAGTAGATATTTCTATCACCTTCGGGACTAAATATAGAATTATGTTCTGCTTACTATTGATTTTTTTTGAATCAATAATTTCCATAAATTCTTTATAGGCAACGTGAGATACTTTTATAGTGAAAGTTTCGAGATTTAATTCTCCGAAATTAAATACTCCTATGGAATCGGAAGTTGTGAAACGATTCATTCCTAATATTTGAACAGCGGCATTTGCCACAGGTTTATTTGTTTCTATATCGATCAAAACCCCCTTAATCGGGAGCGAATATAAGGGAGAAGAAAAAAGTATAAATAGAAAAACTATTTTGAGCAAAGTACCGTTTTTCAATTTAATCACTTTACGATAACCGGAATTAGTCCTGTTCGATAATCGTTATGTCCTTCATGAACGATATAAAATTCGATAGTAGTATTGCCTTTTTTAATTCCTTCGAGATGAAATTCATATCCGCCTTCTTCTCCGGGGTGCTGCCAAACGCCAACCAATGAAGCATCTCCAATTTTCCAATCGAGTTTTAAATTTTGACTTGTAGGCGGTGGAATTAATTTATCTTCGCTATTATAGAATTGAACAGAATAGTGATCGCTTCTTTTGCCGACTTCTGCGTGCAATGTATCGGATGTAACACCCCGTAGTATTTTTACATTAAGTGCCCCCGTTGCATCATATATTGCCATTCCGAAAGGTTGGAAATGATCTTCTTGAGCACTTACAGGGTTATCGCCTTTACATCCATTTAATGCAATAAATGATAATAAAATTATAGATATATATAATATTGACTTGATCTTAATGCTTTGCATTAGTTCCTCCATAAAATAAGATTAATAAATAATTAAAAAATCTTATGCAGAAGGGGGGGCTCGGAAATGATTATTGAGGTTAAAGTCTCTTTGAAAAACATCCTTACTATTTAATAGCTCTATATTAAAAATAGGAATTTTAATTACGTCTATTAAATCAAAATTATTTTCAATTGCTGATTGATTTGCTACTGATTGTATAATACTGCAATATGCTTTTGGATGTGAAAATAATACATTTGTTTCAGTAGAGTTGTCAATTAATGTAGGGATTATAAGTAAATTGGAAAAATGAACATGGAGAGTTATAGCTCCAATTAAATGGAGATATGATATTAGTACTAATAACGAAATCTCTTTTTTATGTATTTTCATTTATCAATTAAGTAAAATAGAACATAATATATAAAGAGAATAATAATAAAAATCAATACCAAAAAAAGTGTACTGCTTTTTATAGCATAATGATTAATTTGCAGTCTTAATATTTTACAATTTCGTAAAAAATCCCGGATTGTCGATGAAGAAAAGTATTATTCAATTAACAATAGCCTGTATCCTCATAGCAAGTACAATTTATTCTCAAGATCTTGGTACTTTAAGAGGTGTTGTAACCGATTCTACAACAAGTGAAGCCCTTGCTTTTGGTAACGTTATAGTTCTCGATTTAAATAGAGGTGCATCTACCGATTCGAGAGGATATTTTTTGATACCTCAAATTACTGCTAATAAAGAACTTACCTTAAGAGTTTCATATGTGGGATATCTTACTAAGAATATAAAGATTAGATTAACAAAAGGGAAAGTAACTCATTATAATATTGCTTTAGTTCCTTCTACTATTCAAATGCAGACGATTGAAAAAATTGGTGAAAAGGTAATAGAAAAAAACGAAACTGATATTAGTCTTCAAAGAATGGCAATCAGACAAATTGAAGCACTTCCGCAGGGAGTGGAAACTGATGTGTTCCGGTCGCTTCAATATATACCGGGTGTGCAATCGACCGGAGACGTTTCAGCACGTTATTTCGTACGTGGTGGAGGGAGCAATCAGAACCTTGTTCTAATTGATGGTATTACAATTTATAATCCTTTCCACGCATTAGGATTATTCTCTGTAATCGATCCCGATATGATAAATAATATAGAATTTTATAAAGGTGGATTTTCTGCACAATTTGGTGGAAGGCTTTCTTCGGTATTAAAAATTTCTACTAATGATGGAAATAAAAATAAGTTTGGTGCTAAAGCATCATCAAGTTTCTTGACAGGCAAGCTACTTTTAGAAGGTCCGATTCCTCATGGTTCTTTTATTCTTACAGGAAGGAAAAGTTATTCGAGTAGTATCTTGAAAAAATTCCTAAATGATCAAACAGTGCCAATCGATTTTCATGATTTTTCATTCAAAGCGAATTATGCAAATCCCGATTTTATACCGGGAAGTAAATTTTCATTTAATGGATTTTTCTCAGGGGATAATATTAATAATGATGATCCATTTGTTGAAGACTTTAAATGGTCTAATAATGTATTGGGTTTCAAATGGTTTCAGGTAGGCGATAGTCCACTGTTCTATGAAATTGGTTTATCAATGAGTGATTTCAAAGGAGAAATTATACCTAAATTAAGTAATACTCGCGCAAATAAAAACGAAGTAACGGATGTGGGTATAAATATGGATTTTACTTACATGTTTGATTACAAAGATGAAATCGGAATTGGGTTTAATGTTCAACAGATTCAAACAAATTTATATATAGAAAATGATAGGGGAGTTACTACTGATCTTGGTAATTCTGCTGCTAATATTAGTCTTTATGCGAAATACAAATTTTTACAATTTGATTTTATAGGTGTAGATGTTGGTATGCGAATGAATATGACAACTTTATCTAGGAATAAAGAAGCTGAATCATTTGAGCCGAGAGTGAATTTTACACTTAATGTTTTGCCGGAGTTTAAGATCAAAGGTGCATGGGGAGTTTATCAACAAGAAATGACTACTGTTTCAGATGAAAATGAAGTCATAAATATTTTTGAACCATGGATAATTACTCCAGATTATTTGATACCATCTAAATCGAATCATTATATACTTGGAGCAGAATTAACTCCATGGAAATTTTTAATGTTTAGTGTGGAAGGGTATTATAAAAAAGTCGAGCATCTACCGTTACTTAATGATAAAAAGATATTAAGTTCTGACCCTGATTTTATAGAAGGAGAAGGAGAATCTTATGGAGCAGAATTTCTTTTAAGGCTTTCTTCTGATTTTGCTACATTTTCTTCAGCTTATACTAATGCCTTTGCATATAAGGTAGTGGATGGACTTAGATACTATCCTAAGTATGATGTAAGGCATACGCTTAATTTCTTATTAGAGCTTAATTTCGGTGCGGGATGGAGTGCTTCGGCTTCTTGGATTTATAATTCGGGATTGCCATATACACAAGTAGTTGGATATTATGATAAATATTATCTTGATGATGTATTTCTTCCTCCGACAATATTTGATCCTCGCAGACCTTATGCAATGCTTGGAATTCAGAACATTGGAAGAATGCCGGATTATCACCGTCTCGATCTTTCAGTTTCTAAAAAATTCCGACTAGGATTTATGAATCTTGAAGTTGATGTAAGTGCAATTAACGTTTATGATAGAAAAAACATCTTCTATTTCAAACGTGATACAGGAGAGATTGTAAATATGCTTCCATTTTTACCAACTGCTACAATCAAGGTGGAATTATGAAAAAATTACTTTTAGCTGTACCCATACTATTTCTAATAATTGTATCCTGCGAAGATTCATTCGATCCGTATGGAGAATTGAAAGACCAATATGTTTTTAGCTGCGTTATTCGGGGCGATACCACATTTCAGACTGCATATGTTTCTAAAAGCTATATGGTAGACAATTATGAGCCATATAGTAATACGGAAGACCCCTCAATTAAGAATGTACAAATTAGAATATGGGAAAACGATAATGTAGCATTATTTAAAGATACAACGGTAATAAGAAGTATTGATTCAAAATATAAGACGCCTTTTTCATTTTATTATACAAATGAATATCAACCAAAAGCAGGTGCAAAGATAGAAGCGGAAGCTTTACTCCCAACCGGAAAGCGATTAACTGCATCTACAAGGGTTCCATATTCTATTTCATTTAATAGAACGCAGAGTGATACTAATATTAGCTTAACAGATGATTATGTTCAAGTAAAGTGGCAGACTGGTCAAATAAATCCGGTATTTATTCCTAGAATGATTATCTATTATACAAAACCTGTCAATGGTGTACAGACACGTTTTATTGCGGTTGTTCCTCTTAATTATGTCGAGTTTAATGGAAAGTCTAAACCAAATTATCCAAAACCATCAGGTGATTTAGCGTACAGTGTTGATATGGGTACATTTAAAAAGGCAATGGAATTAATTTCTGATGGCGACTCAAATAAAAGTCAATATGTAATTTTTAGCACATTTATGGAAGTTTATTCGCTTGATGTAAATCTAAGCACATATTACAATGCCACAGCAAGAAATAACGATGCATATTCGGTAAAATTAACAGAGACAGATTTTTCTAATGTATTGAATGGTTCAGGTGTATTTGGCGTATTTATGCGTAATTACTATGTACTAAGGATGAAACATGATTTTATAAATTCATTTGGTTACACACCGGGATTATCTGATGTTCAATAGAAATATTTCCATATTGCTTGGCTTAATTTTTTTATTAGTATCGTGTAAGGATAAGGAGATATTTACCGGTACAGAAGAGATCGAAGTTGACGGCGAAGCGCTAGGCAAATTAGTAATTACAAGCGAGCCTCCTAATGCTAAGATATTTTTAAATAATAAAAATATGGGAGTATTAACACCTGACACATTGAGGTTTCTCCCATTTGGAAGCTATAAAATTACTCTAAAGCATCCATATTTTCTAGATTCTACTTTTTCTACCGAAATTAATTCACCCGGGAAGAAAGAGATATTTGTGAATTACAGGGCGAATGTAAATAATTATGCAAAAATATTTTGTAACTCATCTCCGCAAGGAGCTGCAATTTCTATAAATGATTCATTAACAAACGAAGTAACCCCACATACTTTTGTAGGTCTATATCCGGGGATTTTCAAGATAAAAGTAACTTATCCAGAATATCGTTCAGACAGCTCTTCTGTTACGCTGCTTGGCGGTAGAATATTTGATACATATTATACTCTTGAAGATACTACTGAATGGGTATCCTATAAGTATCATAATTCTGATATAGGAGACAATTATTTCCAATCGATTGAAGTTGATAACTCAGGTAATATCTGGTTCGGAAGTATGCAAAGCGGAGTATCCTTTTTTGATAAGAAAAAATTTTATCGTTTAAATTCAAGCAATTCTATTATTCCCGATAATTCAATAAATGCAATTAAGACTGACAAAAATGGTTCTGTGTGGATAGGGACTAATAAAGGAATAGTAAAATACCAAAACGGCAGTTGGACGAATTATTCCAATTCAATATTTGAAGCGAATGTTCGTTCAATAGATTTCGATTCAAAAGGAAATATATGGGTTGCAACCTTATCCGGGGTTTTTAAGTTTGACGGTGCTA
>JBAYVI010000191.1:0-5640 GCA_041674625.1 Melioribacteraceae bacterium
GGATTTTGTACCGAAGGCCGGACTCGAACCGGCACGAAGTTTGAGCTTCACTGGATTTTGAGTCCAGCGCGTCTACCAATTCCGCCACTCCGGCATTAGCATCTTTCATTTCAAAATCGAACTCAAAAGATATACTTATACCGCTCAAAATTCAAGTATTCTTTCCTTTTATCAATATATTTTCACTCTTTTCTATTAATATATTTGAGGGGCGTTCACTATTTGTGTAAATTTATGAATTAAAAATTTATTGCTTGGTATGATATGGAAAATGATCTAAACAAATCTAACAAATCTAAAAATTTCATTTATGAAATAATTGATAATGACAATAAAACCGATAAATGGGGGAATAAAGTACATACACGATTTCCACCCGAACCGAATGGCTATCTACATATAGGACATGCAAAATCAATCTGCTTAAATTACGGTATTGCGAGAGATTATAATGGAAAATTCAATCTCCGTTTCGATGATACTAATCCGAGCAAAGAAGAACAGGAATATGTTGATTCAATTGTTGAAGATGTAAAATGGCTTAAAGCAGATTTTGAAGATAGAATTTTATTTGCATCCGACTACTTCCAGCAGATGTATGATAATGCAATTGCACTAATCAAAAAAGGTAAAGCTTATGTATGCGATATGAATGGAGAGGAAATTAG
The DNA here is from genome assembly GCA_041674625.1 of Melioribacteraceae bacterium. Taxonomy (GTDB): domain Bacteria; phylum Bacteroidota; class Ignavibacteria; order Ignavibacteriales; family Melioribacteraceae; genus BRH-c32. The sequence goes on from JBAYVI010000191.1 coordinate 669, forward strand.
AGCAAATAGAGGAACGTTGACTGTAGCCGGTATTGACTCACCATTTAGAGGAAGAAGTATTGAAGAAAATTTAGATTTATTTACAAGAATGAAAAATGGTGAATTCCCAAATGGAGCAAAAACATTAAGAGCTAAAATTGATATGGCTTCTCCTAATATCAATTTGCGCGATCCTATTATGTATCGTATAGTCCACGAAGAACATCATAGACAAGGTAATAAATGGTGTATTTATCCTACATACGATTGGGCTCACGGAATTGAAGATTCCATAGAAGGAATTACTCATTCAATTTGTACTCTTGAATTTGAAAATCATAGACCATTATATGATTGGTATCTGGATGAACTCGAAGTTTATCACCCACAGCAGATTGAGTTTGCTAGATTAAATTTAAGTTACACGGTTATGAGTAAAAGAAAACTATTACAATTAGTCCAAGAAAAATATGTTGATGGATGGGACGATCCTCGGATGCCTACAATTTCAGGATTAAGGAGAAGAGGTTATTCAGCTGATTCAGTAATCAATTTTGCAGAAATCGTGGGTGTGGCTAAAAGAGATGCTATGACAGATATTGCACTTCTAGAATTTTCAGTAAGAGAAGACTTAAATAAAAAAGCGAATAGAGTAATGGGTGTACTTGATCCAATAAAGGTTGTTCTAACCAATTATCCAAAAGATCAGATTGAAGAATTAGAGGCAATTAATAATCCCGAAGATCCGGAAGCAGGAAAAAGGATTTTACCTTTTTCAAATGAACTATATATTGAATCAACAGACTTTATGGAAATACCTCCAAAAGGATTTCATCGTTTAGTTCCGGGTGGAGAAGTAAGATTACGTTACGCTTATATAATTAAGTGCGAAGAAGTCATAAAAGATGAATCAGGAAAAGTTATAGAGCTTCATTGCACATATGATATCGATACAAAAAGTGGTGTTGGTACATCGACAAAGAAAGTAAAAGGTACTATTCATTGGGTATCAGCCGCTCATGCAATTGATGCACAAGTACGTTTATACGATCGGTTATTCAATATGGAAGACCCTGCATCAGAAAAAGATAAAGATTATTTAGAGCTATTAAATCCTAATTCACTAGTTATAATTGAAGGTGCTAAATTAGAGCCATCATTAAAAGATGCAAAAATTGGTGAGCATTTTCAGTTTGAACGAACAGGTTATTTTTGCATCGATTCAAAATATAATTCGGATGAGAAATTAGTTTTTAATAGGACAGTTACTTTAAGAGATAGCTGGACAAAAAAAGAGGGTAAAAGCTAAATAGCTTTTACCGCTTTTTCAATTCGTGAAATTGTTTTTTCTTTTCCGATGATAAATAGAATATCATAAACTCCAGGTCCTGTACTCATTCCTGAAACTGCGAGACGAAGTGGATGAATTAGTTTTCCGGCTCCGATTTCTTTTTCTACGGCTAATTCTTTTAATGGCTTTTCGAAATCATGTTTGTCGGTAATTTCTCCAAGAAGGGCAAAACGTTTTGCAAGTTCGGTCAATAATTCCGGTGTTTCAGTTTTCCAGTTTTTAGCTTTTGATTCTTCTTCGTAGCTTACCGGATCAGTAAAGAAATAAGGACTTTTTTCTAATATTTCTTTTACACTAATTACTCTTTCAATCATTGATTCGATTACAAGTAAAAGATATTCATCAGAATAATTTGCATCATTAAATTCGCTATCAGCTATTACTAATTTTAATTCTTTTAGTAATTCTACTTTAGGCAATTTTCTAAAATGCTCGGTATTGAGCCAATTAAGTTTCTGAATATCAAAAACAGCACCTGAATTATTTACTCTATCTAAAGAGAACTTTTCAATCAGTTCCTCCATATAATAAAATTCTTTATCGTCGCCTGCATTCCAACCAAGAAGAGCAACGAAATTCACAAGTGCTTCAGGTGAATAGCCTTTTGCACGATAATCTTCAACTGCAACATCGCCTTGACGTTTACTTAATTTTGTTTTATCGGGATTTAGAAGTAAAGGTAAATGAGCAAATTGGGGAATATCCCAACCGAAGAAATTATAAAGCAATACATGTTTTGGAGTGGAGCTTAACCATTCTTCGCCTCGAATTACATGAGATATTTCCATTAGATGGTCATCAATAACGTTAGCTAAATGGTAGGTAGGAAATCCATCGCTTTTTATAAGTACTTGATCATCAATTGTATTGGTATCAAACTCAACTCGATTTCTAATAATATCATTAAAGACTACTTTTTCGGATGAGGGAACATTTAGGCGAATTACAAAAGGAATTCCGGCATCTAACTTTTCTTTAATATCTGATTCGGAAAGTGAAAGGCAATGTTTATCATATTTTGCTTGAAGATTTTGGCTCTTTTGCTCATCACGTAATGAAGTTAATCTTTCGGTGGAGCAGAAACAGTAATATGCGTTTTTATTTTTTACTAATTCAGCTGCATATTTTTTATATAAATCTAATCTTTGAGATTGGAAATATGGACCGAACCCGCCATCTTTATCAGGACCTTCATCGAACTCGAGACCAGACCATTTGAGTGCATTAATTAAGTTTTCTACTGCACCTTCTACATAACGAGATTGATCAGTATCCTCGATTCTTAAAATGAACTTGCCATTATTTCTTTTTGCAAAAAGATAATTATAAAGTGCTGTTCTAAGGCCACCGACATGAAGATAGCCGGTAGGGCTAGGGGCGAATCTCACCCTAATATTTTTCATTATTTATTCTCCAAAAACAAACCCAATGAGGTATTAAAGTTTGTTAGTATAATATTTTACTTTTTCAATAAAGTCTTTGCTATCGATCGGTTTAGGAATATAATCAGTAGCACCGGATTCAAGACATTTTTCTCTGTCGCCCTTCATAGCAAATGCAGTTAAAGCAATAATCGGAGTGTCTTTATATTCAGGAAGTTTTCTTATTTTTTCAGTTGCTTCAAAACCATTCATAATCGGCATCTGCATATCCATCAAGATTAATGAGAATGTTTCTTTATTTGCCATCTCAAGAGCTGCTTCGCCATTTTCTACTACTACAATATTTTCAAAACCATTTTTCTTTAATAACCTTGTTACAATAATCTGGCTATGTTTATAATCTTCAGCCAATAATATTTTAATTACATTGTCATCTTTTTGAATGACTTCTTCAACAGGTGGGGGAGTTTCATATCGATTAATCATCATATTGATTGTATCTGCGAGATCTTCGATGTTAGTAGATTTCTTATCGAGAAGATCAGAAAAAAGTCCTTCAATACTTTTTAAGTCCTCTGCGTAATTCTCTTTACCGGTATAAATAATAATCGGAAGATGAGCGAATTTCTTTTCAGATTTTATAAGCTTTATCAGTTCAAAACCATTTGGAGTAGGCATATCCAAATCTACAATTGCTAAATCAATATCTTTATCGGCAATAACTTCCATTACGTTTGCTGAAACGTTCTCAGCAATGGCATTAAATCCGGCACTCTCGATCGCTTTCTTTACAAGGTTAAGAGTAGGGAGATCATCATCTACACATAATATATTAGAATCTTTTTTTAGTTTATAACTTGTAAGAACTTCAACTAGGAAATTATAATTAATCGGTTTTATAAAATATTCAACAGCGCCCATCATAAAAGCTTTTTGCTGTTCAGGTTCAACAGAGCAGACAATAACTGGTATATTTTTAGAGTTTGGATGTTCGTGTAATTTCTTGAGTAATTCTAATCCATTAGAAGAAGAAATCTCGATATCCAATATAATAGCAAGATATTGTTCTTTATTTATCAGTGCGATTGCTTGTTCTTCAGATTTAACAAGAGTTGGATTATAACCCCATTTATTTAGGTAGTTACTCATCAATTTAGAAGTTGCATAATCTTCTTCAATTACTAAAACCTGATTCTTAAGTGAAGGCTTTGGTAATTGAGAAAGTGTATTCTCCATTGTGTTATTTACTATTCCTGCATTCAAAGTAAATGAGAAAGTAAGCCCGCCGGATTCAGATTTAGAAACAGTGATATTTCCGCCAAGTGATTCAACATATTTTTTAAGAAGCGTAAGAGTTAATCCTGAAACAGTTGTGCTTTTAGATTCTTCAACCTTATTTATAACGAAAGGCTCAAATAATTTTTGTAATAGATCTTGCGAAATTCCTTTACCATTATCTGAAATAGTGATTTTAATTAGATTCTCTTTCGAAAGAGATGCATCAATATTAATTTCGCCGCGTTGTGTTAAAACTATATTTAATTGAAGTAGATTAATTAATATATAACGTAATTTTTGTTCTTCTAACTGGTATTTTTTATTGATTGAATCAGCACAAGAAACATTAAATTGGATATTGCCTGATTTTAATTTGTTCTTAAAAATCTCTGTAACTTCATGTGTAATATCACAAACATTTGATAGCTTTACATTTTTAGAAATTGTACCGGTCTCAATTTTTGCCAAGTCAGATAAATCATTAATGTTCATTAAAAGATTTTGCGTGTTTCTTTTAATAGTAGATAGATATTCATTGGTAGAATTGGTTAAATTTTCTTCGGTAAGTAAACTAATAAATCCGATAATAGAATTAGTGATATTTCTAAGCTCTTGAGAAGCATCAAGTACTAACTTATTAAAAGGAAGATCATTTAATTGAATTGATCCACCTTTAATATTTAGCCAAATAGCGATATGCGATTTTAATAAAGTTAAAAGATCAAATAGAGAATCTCTATCACTATTGGAGAAGGGAGTTTTCTTTGCAATTTTAATTAAAATGGATTCATTTAATCCGACTTGGAAAAATGAGCATCCTTCATAAATAACAAATTCGGATATCTGAATTTGACAATTTGAATCAGAATTTATAGTAAAATTTGAATTCAAGTTTGCAAAAGTGTTACAACCTTCACAGGTGAATTTTGATCCTTTAATATAGTTTTTCCGAGCATTAGTAGATCTCCCTAAAGTTAAATAC
>JBAYVI010000192.1:0-5635 GCA_041674625.1 Melioribacteraceae bacterium
ACCCTTCTTATTTTGATAATTTTAAATCTTATTTTGACATTAAAATACGAAAATTATGAAATATCCTTTTGCAGAAATTGAAAAGAAATGGCAGGAATATTGGACAAATAACAAAGTTAATTTGACTGATTTAACTGATATAGAGAAGAAACTCTATTGTCTTGTAATGTTTATTTATCCATCGGCATCTAAAACTCATTGCGGACATTGGTATAATTATGCACCAACAGATTCATGGGCGCGATTTAAAAAGTTGCAAGGCTACAATGTATTTGAGCCAATTGGTTACGATGCTTTTGGTCTTCCCGCAGAAAATTATGCTATTAAAACCGGTATCCATCCTTACGATAGTACTTTAGAAAATATTGCCGCTATCCGTGAGCAATTAAAACTAATGGGCTGTATGTATGATTGGGATAAAGAATTAATGACTTGTACTCCCGAATATTATAAATGGAATCAGTGGCTTTTCATTCAACTGTTCAAAAAAGGAATGGCATATAGAAAAAATGCACCAGTCAACTGGTGTCCTTCATGTCAGACTGTTCTAGCCAATGAACAAGTTTTAAATGACGGTGGCTGCGAACGATGCGGCACTACTGTATTTCAGAAAAACCTTACTCAATGGTTTTATAAAATTACTGATTACGCTGAAGAACTTATGAGTGGTCTAAATACTATCGATTGGCCCGAAAGAACAAAATTGATGCAAACCAATTGGATTGGTAAGAGTACAGGTGCAGAAGTCAATTTTAAAATCGATGGTCTTGATGATTTAATCACAGTATTCACAACACGCCCCGACACTTTATTTGGCGTTACTTATGTTGTTCTTGCCCCCGAACTTCCATTAGTAGATAAAATTACTAAAACGGAATTTTTAGATGGAGTTAATGAATATAGAGAATCAATAAAATCATTAACGGAGGTAGAGCGTACTTCCACAGTTAAAGAAAAGACTGGCGTACCGACAGGAAGCTATGCAATCAATCCCGTTAATGGTGAAAAGATACCGATATGGATAGCAGATTATGCGCTTGCTACTTATGGTACCGGATGCGTAATGGCTGTACCGGGGCATGATGAACGCGATTTTGAATTTGCTACTAAATTCAATCTACCGATTTTTAAAGTAATATTAGAAAAAGATACGGAACCGAAAGCTCCATTAGAAAAGGCATTTACTGAGACAGGCACAATGATTAATTCCGGCAAATATGAAGGAATAAATTCAGAAGATTTTAAATCTCTTATAGTTGAGGAGCTTTCCAAAACTGGCGATGCAAAAGCTAAAATAAATTATCGTCTTCGAGATTGGTTAATTTCAAGACAGCGTTATTGGGGTACACCAATACCGATTATCTATTGCGATAAATGCGGTGAAGTTCCTGTACCGGAAGAGCAATTGCCTGTTGAGCTTCCATATAACGTAAAGTTTACTCCGGGTGGTGGTTCTCCGCTTGCAAGCTCGGAGGAATTTACAAATACTACCTGCCCCAAGTGTGGCGGCGAGGCTAAACGTGAAGTTGATACTATGGATACATTCATGGATTCATCTTGGTATTATCTTCGTTATTTAAATCCTCATTTTGATAAAGGAATGTTCGATACAGAACTTGCAAATAAATGGACTCCGGTAGATATGTATGTGGGTGGTGCTGAGCATACTGTGATGCACTTACTCTATGCACGTTTTATTCATAAATTTATAAGAGATTTAGGTTTAGTTCATAGCGATGAACCATTTGCAAAACTAATTCATCAAGGTACTATTACAAATAATGGTGCTAAGATGTCTAAGTCCCGCAATAACGTTGTTAATCCGAGTGATTTTACCGAACAGGTTGGTGCGGATGTTTTTAGAATGTACTTGATGTTTATGGGTCCTTATGAACTTGGTGGTGATTGGAGCGATAAAGGTATTGTTGGTGTTGACCGATTTGTACAACGTATTTATAACCTTTACTTAAGTCATCAAGATATCTCTAAGACTTCTCTTTCTAAAGTTTCTTACGAATTAGATTCTTTATCCGAGGGTGAAAAAATCATTTATAAAAAAATAAATTATGTAATAAGTAAAATTGGTGGTGAGATCGAAGGTTTCCATTTCAATGTCGCCGTTGCTCTGTTAATGGAATTACTTAATGATGTAACTAAATATCTGCCTGATTCAGAAAAATCTTTACAGACTTATGTTCTTGAAAGATTAGCGGTTTGTTTAATGCCCCTTGCTCCTCATCTCGGTGAAGAATGCTGGCAGTTACTTGGTAAGGATTCCACTTTGAGCGATAACCCTGTTTGGTATAGACATGATGAAAAAGCATTAGTATTAGATAACATTACTATTGTTGTCCAGGTAAATGGAAAGATTCGTGCTAAGTTGGATTTCCCGGTAGATGCTTCTGAAGAAGATGTAAAAGCCGCTGTTTGGAAAGATGAAAAAGTAATCCTTAATACTGAAGGGAAACAATTAGTAAAAGAGATGTATGTAAAAAATAGAATTTATACAATCGTAGTAAAATAATTTTAGGACTAAATATATGTTAGATATCAAATTTATTCGCGAAAATAGTGAATTAGTTAAAGCAGGTCTTGCAAGCAAAAATGAATTGAATAAAGTTGATGAACTTCTTGATATCGATAAAAAGAGAAGAGAATTAATAGCAAAGACTGAAGAATTAAAATCAAGAAAAAATAAAGTCTCTGCTGATATTGCTAAGATTAAGAGAGAAGGTGGTAACGCTGATGAATTAATGTCAGAAAGCCGTACGATAGCTGATGATACTAAATTACTTGATGATGAATTGAAAGAACTCCAGAATAATCTCGATACTATTTTAGCATGGCTTCCTAATCTTCCACATGACTCAGTTCCGATTGGGAAAAGTGCTGATGATAATGTTGAAACAAGAAGATGGCTACCTGATGGATTCAAGTTTGAAAATGATTTCAAGCCATTAGACCATGTAGAACTTGGTAAAAAATTAAAGATACTCGATTTTGAAAGAGGTGCGAAAATTTCCGGTTCAGGGTTCCCTGTATATGTCGGAAAAGGCGCTGCCCTTGAACGAGCATTAATTAATTTTATGCTTAATTACCATATAGAAAATCATGGATACACAGAAATTATGCCTCCTTTTTTAGTAAATCGCGAATCGATGAAGGGTACGGGACAACTTCCTAAGATGGCAGAGGATATGTATACCTGTGAAAAGGATGACCTTTTCCCGATACCAACTGCGGAAGTTCCTATTACTAATCTTCATCGTGATGAAGTTCTTTCAGAAAAAGAATTACCAATCTATTATGTCGGTTATTCGGCATGTTTTAGAAGAGAAGCAGGCTCTTACGGAAAAGATTCTAAAGGTTTCCTTAGAGTTCATCAGTTTAATAAAGTTGAAATGGTTAAGTTTGTTAAGCCTGAAACGTCTTATGACGAATTGGAAAAATTAGTTGTTAATGCGGAAGCAATATTAAAAGAATTAAAAGTGCCATATCGTATATTGATGTTATGTACAGGCGATTTAAGTTTTTCTGCTGCTAAATGTTACGATATAGAAACATGGTCTCCTGCTGAAAACAAATGGCTTGAAGCTTCTTCATGCAGTAATTTCGAAAGTTTCCAAGCACGAAGAGCTAATATTAAATTTAGAAATGATGATAAGAAATTAGAATTTGTTCACACATTAAATGGATCCGGTCTTGCTACAAGCAGGTTGATGGTTTCAATTTTGGAAACCTATCAAACACCCGAAGGAAAAATTATAGTTCCTAAAGCTTTACAGCGTTATACCGGATTTGAAATTATTGAATAATAGTATTTAGAAAGATTAATGAATGCAAAGTCTTTTTGCTCTAAAAAAATATTTTTTACGATATAAATCGAAGCTCGCTTTTGGTATCCTCTTTATTCTCCTTTCCAATTTTGGGCAGGTTTATATTCCCCTTATTTTAAAAAATACGATTGATGAACTACAGCAGAAGGTTACGCTTGAAGTTATTATAAAAAATGTGCTTTTAATTGTTGCTACTGCTTTAATCAGTGGCGTGTTTCGTTTTTTTATTCGGCAGACGATTATAGTAATATCACGTGAAATTGAATATGATGTAAGGCAGGATTTTTGGGCTCATATTCAAAAACTCCCATTACGCTTTTTTCAAAATAATTCTACCGGCAATATTATGGCGCATGCAACAAATGATATTAGTGCCGTTCGAATGTTCGTCGGTCCTTCGGTAATGTATTCTATCGATACTTTTACTAAGTTTACGATCGTACTCGCTATAATGTTTACTATTAGCCCTGTTCTTACAGCATTCACATTGGTCCCTCTTCCATTTATCTCCATCATTGTTTATATACTTAGTAAGAAGATTCACAAAAAATATAACGCAATTCAGGAAAAATTCTCTGAGATAACAACAGTTGCTCAGGAAAATTTCTCAGGGATTAGAGTTGTAAAGTCTTATGTACGCGAAGAATACGAAATTGAAAAATGGAAAAACTCAAGCAAAGAATATTTTGAAAAAAATTTAGAAAAAGTAAAATTGCAGGCAATGTTTCAGCCTGTATTATATTTAACCGCAGGGCTATCAACTATTATTGTAGTTTGGATAGGCGGAGGAATGGCTATTAAAGGTACTATTACACTTGGCGAAATTCTTGCTTTTGTAGTTTACCTCGGTCTTTTAATCTGGCCTATGATTGCATTCGGCTGGGTTGCTAATATGGTACAACAGGCAAGCGCAAGTATGAAAAGAATTCAAAAAATTCTTGATGAAAAATATGAAATATCAGATTCTGAACAGACTGATAAATCGATAACCAAAATTGACGGTGATATTGAATTTAAGAACGTTAGTTTTAAATATCGACCTGATTTACCATTTGTGTTAGATAATATCTCATTTAATATCCCGGTTGGAGCTACTGCTGCATTTGTTGGTGCAACGGGAGTTGGTAAGACATCATTAATAAATCTTATCCCTCGATTATATGATACAACTAATGGGGAAGTATTAATTGATGGAATTGATGTAAAAAATATCCCTCTGAATATTTTAAGGGAGAATATCGGATTAGTACCGCAGGAGGCATTCCTTTTTTCTGATACACTCGAAAACAACTTATCTTATGGCGGGAATAAAATACCTTTAGAAAAAATTTCTGATATATCGAAACTTAGTAAGGAAGTCGCATCGTTTCCATTAGGATTTGAGACAGTGCTAGGTGAAAGAGGAATTACGCTTTCAGGAGGGCAGAAACAACGTTCAGCTCTCGCACGTGCTTTGGCAATTGATCCTAAAATCCTTATTCTAGATGATTCATTCTCAGCAATCGATACTCACACCGAAGAAGAGATATTGGTAAAACTAAAAGAATTTATGAAAGATAGAACGAGTATAATTATAAGCCATCGAATCTCTACCGTTAAAGATGCAGATATAATTTTCGTTTTGGAAAATGGAAAGATAGCAGAAGAAGGAAAGCATAATGAGCTTGTGGCACTTAATGGAATTTATGCCGAACTTCATAATAAGCAGTTATTGGAAGAAGAATTAAAAGAACTAAACTAAAGAGAAAGCAATATTTAATGGCAGACCAGCATAAAGATGATGAAATATTAGGCAAAGC
>JBAYVI010000193.1:0-5567 GCA_041674625.1 Melioribacteraceae bacterium
GGGTATTAGGACTACAATCTTTTTCAAAGGTTGCCCTCTTACCTGTTGGTGGTGTCATAATCCCGAAAGCCAAAGAAAGCTTCCCGAAGAATTTTCCGGCTGTAATCTTCGATGGAATTTCTCTCCCGATGAAACCGAAAAAGATATAATCGGTTCATCTGCATCCGTGAAAGATATTATAGATATCATAATAAAAGATATCCCATTTTATGATCAATCTAAAGGTGGAGTAACATTCTCCGGCGGCGAACCGCTTCTCCAACACGAATTTCTAACATCACTTTTAATCGAATGCCGTAAACGCGATATTCATACAGCTGTCGATACAAGCGGTTATGCTGATTTTGACATTATAAAAATCATTGCCGAATATACCGATCTTTTTCTTTACGACTTAAAATTAATTGATGATAAACTCCACACAGATTATTCGGGAGTTTCTAATAAAATAATTCTGGATAATCTTTCTTATCTTACTGATTCAGGGAAGAAGGTAATTATTAGAATTCCGATAATTCCCGAGGTTACTTCAACAGATGAAAATATAAGCAATATAATAGTTTTTATTTCCGGTTTGAAAAATATAGAAGGAGTTTCTCTTCTTCCATTTCATAAAACGGGATTTACCAAATATGAAAAAATGAATAAGATAAATAAACTGCCATTAATAGAACCACCGAGTGAAGAATATATGATCACCCTGAAAAATCAATTCACTAAAGCGGGCTTTAATACAGGCATTGGAGGATAAAGGATATAGCAATGAAAGAAATTACTATGACTGAAAGAATAAAAAAACTTCGTACTCAATCCCTTGAGGCAATTCCATATCTCTCGCATGAAAGGGCAAAACTTTTAACTGAGTTTTATAGCTCAAATGATATTGATAAATATTCTGTTCCTGTAAAGAGAGCATTATCATTCAAGTATCTACTTGAAAATAAAGAACTTTGCTTAAATGATGGAGAATTAATTGTTGGCGAAAGAGGTCCCGAACCAAAAGCCACGCCCACTTATCCTGAGCTTTGCGTTCATAGTGTAAAAGATTTAGAGATTTTAAATAACCGTGAAAAGGTTTCTTTCAAAGTCAGCTTAGAAACAGAAGGAATTTTCATCTCCGATATTTTCCCATTCTGGGAAGGCAAATCGATCAGAGATAAAATTTTAGCAGAAACCGATCTCGAATGGAGAGATGCTTATAAAGCAGGTATCTTCACTGAATTTATGGAGCAGCGCGCTCCCGGTCATACAGTCTTAGATGATAAGATTTATAAAAAAGGAATGAACGATTTTAAATTAGAAATTGAAGAAGAAATAAAAAATCTTGATTTCTTTAATGACCCCGAAGCATTAAGCAAGCGAGAAGAATTAAAAGCAATGCATATCGCAGCAGATACTATAATAGCTTATGCAAATCGATATGCTAATAAATTATCCGAAGCCGCTTATTCAGAAAAAAATAGCGCACGAAAAAATGAATTAGAAACTCTCGCCGGAATTTGTAGTAGAGTTCCTGCAGTAGCTCCTCAAACATTCTGGGAAGCACTTCAATATTATTGGTTTATTCATCTCGGCATAATAACGGAACTTAATACTTGGGATTCATTTAACCCGGGAAGACTTGATCGGAATCTTTATCCTTTCTATAAACGCGATTTAGAAAGTGGACTTTTAACCGAGGACTCTGCAAAAGAATTACTTCAATCATTCTGGATAAAATTTAATAATCAGCCCGCTCCTCCCAAAGTTGGTGTAACGGCTCAAGAGAGTAATACTTATACCGATTTTTGTTTAATAAATGTAGGCGGAGTGAACGAGAAGGGCGAAGATGCAGTAAATGATCTTACTTATGTTATACTTGATGTAATTGAAGAGATGCGTCTGTTACAACCAAGTTCAATGGTTCAAATTAGTAAAAAAAATCCTGATCGATTAGTCAAACGTGCTCTTAAGATAATAAAGACGGGCTTCGGACAGCCGTCGCTATTTAATACAGATGCAATAATTCAAGAATTAGTTCGACAAGGTAAATCGATAATCGATGCCCGCAATGGTGGTGCTAGCGGATGTGTGGAAGCGGGTGCTTTTGGAAAAGAAGCATATATACTTACTGGTTATTTTAATCTTCCAAAAATTTTAGAACTAACTTTAAATAACGGTTATGATAATAGAACAGAGAAGCAACTCGGTCTTCATACAGGTAATTCCGAAAGTTTTGAATCTTTTGAACAATTTTTAGAAGCGTTTAAAAAACAGGTTCATCATTTTCTTGATATTAAAATCAAAGGCAATTTAATAATTGAAAAAATATTTGCCGATTATATGCCCGCTCCTTTTATGTCTATATTAGTAGATGACTGCATTAAAAAAGGAAAAGATTATAATGCAGGTGGAGCAAGATATAATTCGTCATATATTCAAGGCGTAGGTCTCGGCACTGTAACTGATTCTCTTTCTTCTCTTAAATACAATGTTTTCGATAAGAAAAAATATTCGCTGAAGGAAGTGAGCGATGCACTCAAAAATAATTTTGCTTATTCACCCGAAATGCGAGAAGAGTTTTTATTCAAAACTCCTAAATATGGAAATGATGATGATTATGCAGATGATTTATTAAGGGAAGTTTTTGAAATCTATTATTCAGGAATCGATGGAAGGAAAAATTTAAAAGGAGGCGAGTTCAGAGTAAATCTTTTGCCTACTACATGCCACGTATATTTCGGAAGCGTAACGAGCGCACTTCCTGATGGCAGATTTGCTTGCGAACCAGTTAGCGAAGGTATCTCACCCGTTCAAGGTGCTGATATCCACGGTCCAACTGCCGTAATTAAATCCGCAGCAAAGATCGATCATCTCCGCACAGGCGGTACTTTACTAAATCAAAAATTCACACCACAAATTTTCGATCGTGAAGAAAATCTCGATAAACTAGTTTCATTAATCAGAACGTATTTTAGTATGGATGGTCATCATATTCAATTCAATGTTGTCGATGCAGAAATTTTACGAAAAGCACAAGAACACCCTGAGAAATACCGCGATTTAATTGTTCGTGTTGCGGGTTATAGCGATTACTTTGTCGATCTCGGCATCGATCTTCAAAATGAAATTATCAGAAGAACTGAACATAAATCTTATTAAAAGGAGAGTAAAATGTTTGATAAAAAAGTGTATATAAAAAGAAGAGAAACTCTAAAGAAGAAAGTAAAAAACGGATTGATACTTTTACTCGGTAATGACGAAAGCCCTATGAACTATATGGATAACACTTATCACTTTAGACAGGATAGCACTTTCCTCTATTATTTCGGAATCGATTTTCCGGGACTTGCGGCTGTCATTGATATTGATGATAAAGCAGATGTGGTCTTCGGAAATGATTTTACTATTGATGATATTGTATGGATGGGACCTCAGCCAACTATCGCTCAGCGTGCTGTAAAAAGTGGAATTAAATTAGTGGGAACTACTGCCGAGCTTAAAGAAGTTTTATTAAGAGCTGCATCGCAAGGAAGAAAAGTCCACTTTATTCCTCAATACAGATATGATAATATGATGAAGCTTGAATCGCTTCTTGATATCAGAGCAGGTGAAGTTAATAATTATGTTTCGCCACAATTAATTAAAGCAATCGTTGAGCAGCGAACAATTAAATCTGCCGAGGAGATTAAAGAGATTGAAAAAGCAATTGATATCTCTTATGATATGCAGACTTCAGCAATGCAGATTACAATTCCCGGAATTAAAGAGCAGGAAGTAGCCGGATACGTTCAAGGTATTGCCGCAGCTAAAGGAAGCGGACTTTCTTTTCCAATAATTTTTTCTAAGCATGGCGAAACTCTTCATAATCATGGACATGATAATATTCTCCGCAATGGCGATATAGTCGTAAATGATTCCGGCACAGAAACCGATCTTCATTATGCAAGTGATATTACTCGTACTTTCCCTGTAAGCGGAAAATTCTCTGACCGTCAAAAAGAAATTTATCAGATCGTTCTTGATGCTAATTTAGAAGCTATTAAAGCAGTTAAGCCAGGCATCTTTTTCAAAGATGTCCATCTTAAAGCCGCTACCGTTATTGCCACAGCGATGAAAGATTTAGGATTTTTAAAAGGGGACGTAAAAGAAATAGTAAAAGAGGGTGCTCATGCGCTTTTCTTCCCTCATGGTCTTGGTCATCTTCTCGGTCTTGATGTTCATGATATGGAAAACTTCGGCGAAATTTATACCGGTTATCATGAAAAATTAAAACGGTCAACACAGTTCGGTCTTAAGTCGCTGCGCTACGCCAAAGAGTTGAAGGTGGGTACCGTACTCACAATCGAACCCGGAATCTATTTTATTCCTGAATTAATTCACAAATGGGAAGCAGAGGGAAAATTCACACAATTTATTAATTACAATAAAGCAAAAGAATATATCGGATTCGGCGGTATCAGAATTGAAGATGATATTGTAGTAACAAGGACAGGCTCAAGATTACTCGGTAAACCAATTCCGAAAACAATTGAAGATGTAGAATACTTTTGTTCAAGAAATAAAGAGTAACTCTATGAGTATCTTTAGAGATTCTTTGTTATGGGCTTCTCAGAATGATTGGCTAAAAAAAAACGTACCGGACCAGAAGTTTGTTCAATCTGCTTTAAAAAAATTTATGCCCGGCGAGAAGCTTGAAGATGCCATTCGGGAAGCTTTACTTTTTAAGCAGCTTTCTATTCCGAATGTATTTACTCGTCTCGGCGAAAATATTACGAATCTTTATGAAGGTAGTGCGGTAAAGGATCATTATCTAAAATCACTCGATGTAATAAAGAATAATGATCTTGATACTGAGCTATCCTTAAAACTTACTCAGCTCGGATTCGATCTTTCCGAAGAGGATACAAAGAAAAACTTCCGTGAAATTGCACTTAAAGCTAATGAGCTTTTCCCGGCTTCCGATCTTTTTATAGATATGGAAGGAAGTGATTATACCGAACGAACAATTAAGTTCTATAAAGATATGAAGCCGGAGCTAAATAATATTGGTATCTGCTTGCAGGCATATCTTCATCTTACTAATGGCGATATAGATGATCTTCTTCCGCTAAATCCTAAAATTCGATTGGTAAAGGGAGCTTATAGAGAGCTTCCTCATATCGCTTTTGAGGATAAAGTATTAGTAGATCAAAATTATTATAAGCTTGCCCAGAAACTTCTTAATGCCGTAAAAGAAAAAGGGATTAGGACGATATTTGCTACTCATGATGAAGAGCTAATCTATAAAATTATTCTCGCCGGGAAACAGATTGGATTGGAACGTGAGCAGATTGAATTTCAAATGCTTTATGGAATTAAGCCGACTTTACAAAAGAAACTTGCCGCAGAAGGATATAAAATTAGAATATTAATCTCCTATGGTTCAGCTTGGTATCCCTGGTATATGAGACGCTTGGCAGAGAGACCGGCGAATGTAATGTTCGTTCTTAAAAATATATTTGAGTAATTATGAAAAAACTAAAAGGGATTTTCCCTCCTATTGCTACTCCATTTCTCAATGATGAAATAGCGATAGATAAATTAAA
>JBAYVI010000194.1:0-5433 GCA_041674625.1 Melioribacteraceae bacterium
AAAAATATTTTTTCATATTTACACCAAATATAAACTTTTTTATAAAATTAATTAATTAGAAATTCTAAAACAGAATATGAAAATTCAGTGCCATAGATTATTTACGGCACTGAATGAATGATTATTTTATTAATAACATTTTTTTTGCGATTCTATTTTCATTTGTTTGTATAGAATAAATATATATTCCGGTGGATAAATTAGCTCCATCAATACGAACTATAGTATCCTGCCTGACCTATTTACACTTTAGATTACCGGTCCAAAGAAGCTATTCTATTGGGGATAGTGTTGACCCACTATCCCTTTTTTATTTTATGGTATTTATTCTTTCAATTTTCCACGAATTATGTATGTATTTTTATTTGTTTCACTGTAAGCAGCAAAAACTACTTCATTATCAAAAATAATGGCATCTTCTATAATTGTATTATCTAATGGACAAATTATTTTTAAATCTGAACCATTATAGTGTGCTATTCCTTCTTTAACCATAACAAAAAAATCACTGGTTGTCCTTCCCCATATTCCTTCTATATCGTTTTGCAATTCCTTAAAATCTATTATTTCTATTAAACTCCCTTTATCTAATTTATATACCTTCTTTTTAGAAGAAACTAAAACACCATTATTTATAATGGCAATTTTGCAGTAATCATTACTTGAAACTATTTCTTTAAGGGTATTATTTTCATAATACCAAAGAGTCTCTTCCCAAGCTCCTCTATGGTGCCCTTTGATAATAACTCCATTTTTTCCATCTGTATAAACATTTGTGAAGACCGCTTCAATCGGTGGGATATCTAAATAACTCCATTTTAAACCATCATAGTGTAAAATTACTCCATTAGTTGAGCTTTGGGGACTATATTTTACTGCTGTTCCCACTCCATAGACATTCCAAGGAGCATTTGCATTCATGTCATTTATTTCAACTTGTTGAAAATCTTGATATTCCAAATGGAATTTAAACTCACTCTCAACTCCATTATACAACCAAACTGAATTCTCATTATGAGTTGTCAACCAAATATTTGTTGGTGATGTACCAACAAATGTCCGAATAGGAGTATAATAAAATATTTTGCTATAATTCCAAGTTGAACCATCAAAATGCCATAACTCGTTCTGAAAATAATAAGCTTTAATAGCCCAAATATCATTAGGCATCAGTCCCCAAAGTTTACCTATTTCAATATTATTAAGAGTATCAACGTTCAACGCATAGTCTCTTCTCCCCGCTTCAGGTTCTATTGGATCAGTGATTCCTTCTTTACAGGAATAGAATATTACAATTGATGCAATAGCAAATAAAACTACTAACTTTTTCATTTTTTCCTCCTGATTATACATTCAATAATTTCAACTAATTTTTACAGCATTTAATTATTTTTTTAATTGCAAGTAACATATCAAATTTTTCCCGAAAAAGTCTTAGTACAAGTACGAAAAATTTTTTATAGACATTTTATCTTCTCTAATTCGTAAAAAATGATCATTTTTATAAATGAATAGCCCTGTAAATATCTAAATTATTTACATATAAGATTGGTAGCTAATGGATTTTTTACAGCTTTATTCTGAGCTAATTTGTATTGGATTTTATAGTATCACCCAAGCATTCTGCTATCTGCAAAATGCTCGGATAATAGAAATTTATTAGAGGTCTTTTAGGTAACTAAGAACTATATCGGGAGTTAGGATTTCGGGTAAAAGAACTGCCTCTTTTTCGGGCAAATAAAGTACATATAAAGGTACACTATTTCGTCCGAACTTTGCTAATTCTTTCGCAATAACTTCATCTTTATTTGTCCAATCTGCCTTTAATGCAATTATTCCCTTATCGGCGAATGCTTTCTGCACTTCTTCGCTTCCGAATGCGACCTTCTCATTTACTTGACAGCTTAAACACCAAGCGGCAGTAAAATCGATAAACACAGGTTTATTTTCGCTCCGCAATTGTGCTACTAATTCGGGAGAGAAAGTTCTCCACTGAATTAATCCTTGCGAATGAACTGAATCAGTAGAAGCAGATATCGGTTTTATATATGCTATCGATAAAGCCAAGGCACCGATAAGTATCAATCCGCTAATTAATTGAGCAATTCTCCGAGTAGCTAATGGTTTATGAAGTACGCTCCATCTTCCATAAATCCATCCGCTTAATGAAACGAGCAATAGCGATCCGAGAATTATTAATACTCCCTCCGCTCCGGTCTGAAGACTTAATACCCAGATTAACCATAGAACTGTGGCAACCATTAAGAATCCCATAAACTGCTTGAAGGTCTCCATCCAAGCACCCGGTTTCGGTACATATTTTAAGAGTGCCGGAATTGATGTGAGTAATACATAAGGCAATGCCATTCCAAGTCCGAGAGCAGTGAAAATTAACATCGATACATAAGCCGGTTGGCTTAGAGCAAATCCTAATGCTGAGCCCATAAACGGTGCTGTACAAGGAGTAGCGACTATCGTTGCTAAAATTCCGCTGAAAAATGATCCGGTATATGTCGATCCTTTAGGCGCATTCTGCCCCACTGCTGTAAGTGTAACTCCGATTTCAAAAACTCCGAATAAACTCAATCCGAAAAGGAATAATAAAACCGAAAGGACTATCACGAATGAAGGCGATTGCAATTGGAATCCCCATCCGAGATATTCTCCACCTGCACGAAGGATTAATAATAATCCTGCGAGTGCCCAAAATGAAATCAAAACTCCAAACGTAAATGCGAGTCCATGCTTTCTTAATTTGCTTCTTTCTTCCCCCGCCTGTTTTATAAATCCCATAATCTTTAATGAGAGTACTGGTAAAACGCATGGCATAAGATTCAATATTATTCCACCGATAAAGGCGAATAATATCGCTAATAAAATCGATTGGTCAGCATCTGATTCAGTAGATTGAACTCCAAGAGTGGAATCTGTTCTTGTAGAATCTGAAATATTTTCTGCGACAACTGCTCCATCTAGTTCCGAATCCGTTAAAGAATCATTATCTTGAGTATTAACTCCCGATTTTTCAGAAGTCTCTGAAGTTTCCAAAGGAGTAGTTACTGCATCCCCGCTCCCCTTTTCGATTTTGAGATTTAAGTTAGTTTTAATTATATCTGGTGGGAAGCACGACTGATCATCGCATGCCTGAAAATTAAATTCTATTGGAACAACATAATCACCGGGAGTAACATTTTTGCCTACAACAAAATTAAGAATAATCGAAACCTCACCGCTATATATTGATACCGGCTCCGGAGATACTTTTAGTAGTTCATCCTTAGGTGTGGGATAACTAACTTTTGCAATCGGAAATAATTTGTTCCCCGATGAAACTACCATAGGAATAAGAAACTCATCATACGGTTTATTGGAATTTATATGGTATCCATCTTTTATATCGGCAATTATTTTCACTTCAAAACTTCCACCGACAGCAGATGTAATACTATTTTTACTAAGCTTTACTTTTACTAATTCCGGTTGAGAAAAAGAGTTAACGGCACTAAATGCTAAAATAAGTAGCAGATAAAAGCCAATTTTCTTAAAATTCATTAATTCTCCGTTAATATTTTTGTTACTACTATTCTTGAACCTTCGATTCGGATTACTTTTATTGCCGCTCCTCTGCTTATATAATCCCCTTCTGAAACTACATCATATTTCTCATTCTCAAATATCCCTACTCCCGCAGGTCTTAAATCTGTATGCGATTCTCCTACTGCATTTAGCAAAAAAGCATATTTCTGATTTGAAAATCCTGTTTTAATATTAATATTTGAATGAAGTACAAGATTCTGGAAAGCATGGGATTTGGGTAGAAATTTTAATAAAACAAATATCAAAACTCCCGAACCAACAAAAGTTACAGCTAATTGAATAATTGCAAATGAAACAAAAGAAAAATCAGTCAATTGAAAATCTGATAATAACCCAAGAAACAAACCAAGAACCATCATCACAATCCCGGCGATTCCGAATATTCCGAATCCGGGAATCACAAATATTTCCAAAATGAGCAGAATAACCCCGGCAAAAAAGAGTAAAATCTCGATAACTGAGGCAAGTTGTAAAATATAACTCGTACCGAAAAACAAAGCCAATGCGATAATTGCCGCCGTACCTGCAAATCCCCAACCCGGAGTTTTGATTTCTGTAAATAATCCTACTAAACCAATCATTATTAATAATGATGAAATTATAGGATTATTTAGAAACCGAACCACATCCTCCGCCCAATTTGAACCTACAGTTACAAATTCCGGATTCGTTATTCCGAAAGCTTCTAGTGCCTCTTTTTCATCTGCTATTACAGAATCCGCCATTAAAAACTTTGCCGCTTCTTTCGCCGTTAATGTTATAAGTGTTG
Organism: Melioribacteraceae bacterium; assembly: GCA_041674625.1. GTDB lineage: Bacteria > Bacteroidota > Ignavibacteria > Ignavibacteriales > Melioribacteraceae > BRH-c32. The sequence continues at coordinate 4,367 of JBAYVI010000194.1, forward strand.
TGCTATCATCCTTAAGCTCTGGCACAATTACTTTTTCATCAACCATACCTTCGGCAATGTCTGTTCTCCTTCCATTCTTTTCGGCAGTTGCACGCATCTCAGAACGCATATAAGATTGGTATTTCTCCGATTGCTTCTGACCTGCTCCATCTACTACCGTGGTTGCACCCATAGATGCTCCCGGTACCATAATTACTTTATTGCAAGAAAGGGAAATCAATGCTCCCGCAGAAATTGCACGTTTATCTATAAACGCTATCGTCATTACTTTAGAATTTAGAATAGCATCCTTAATCTGTGTCGCCGCATCTACCCTGCCACCGAATGTATTTATTTTGAATAATATGGCTTTTGCGTTATTCTGCTCCGCTTCACTAATAACTCGGCGCACATACGGAGCTAAACCAAGATCAATATCACCTTCAATATTCCCAATATATACCTTATTGTTTTGCGCAAAAAGGATGTTAGCTAATAGGAGATAACCTATTATAAATAAACGAGTTATTAGGTTTGTTTTCATTTTATTTCTTGCTATAAGCATAATTGAGAATTTTGTAAACTAATTTTGCTGCTACAAATGAAGAAGATGTATCTTTCTTATCGGGAGCAAGCTCCACAACATCTAAACCGACTATGTTTTTTGATTCTCCAACCCTTTTTAGTAGATTCATTGTCTCATCCCACATTAATCCACCCGGTTCAGGTGTACCTGTTTGTGGCATAATCGAAGGATCAAGTCCATCAACATCGAATGTTATATACACATTCTCTTTAAGGGAATTTACTACTTCTTCCATCCAAAAATCACCGTATAAACCGGTTCTTATACCACGAGAATAGAAAGTCTTTATACCGTGCTCCTTAATAAAATCTGCTTCTTCTTTACATTGTGCCCTTATTCCAACTTGGACAATATCTTTTGTATGCTCTGCCACTCTTGCCATTACAGAAGCATGTGAGAATTTGCTCCCTTCATACGATTCACGCAAATCTGAATGTGCATCGAATTGAAGAATCGATAGGTTTTCGTATTTCTCAAGATGCGCTAAAACCGGAGCACTTGA
>JBAYVI010000195.1:0-5355 GCA_041674625.1 Melioribacteraceae bacterium
GCTAAAAGAACTTGATCCTGATTATTATAAGGTAGTCGATACCAATAACCGCATGCGTTTGATGCGGGGCATTGAAGTGTGTGTGCAGACCGGATTGCCTTATAGCCTTCAAAGGCTTCATACAGCTCAGGTACGTCCCTTTCATATTTTGAAATTTGGAATAGACTTGCCACGTGAGATGTTGATCAATCGAATTCAGCAACGTACTGATAAAATGTTACAGGCAGGTTGGATCGACGAAGCCAAAGCTGTATTTCCTTATCGTCATCTCAATGCCCTCAATACGGTGGGATACAAAGAGTTGTTTGCTTATTTGGCTGGAGAATGGTCACTGGATCAGGCTGTCGAAAAAATTAAAACGAACACCCGCCGTTATGCCAAAAGGCAAGTGACCTGGCTCAGACGAGATACAGAGGTTCATTGGATTGATGGCAGAGATGTAGAGGAAGCCGCAATCAGCATGGTCCAACTGATTAAAGTGAAGCGTTCGCTTTTAGCAAAAGATTAGTTTTTCCCTCTCGATTGATTCATTCTGAAATTAATCGATGACATCCATTTCTTCTTGCAAAACCGTCAATATCCTTTGGTAAATTTTATTCAAATACAACAATGATTTCTTCTTCATACATAACTTCATGAATTATTGTTGGAGTGTTGTTTTTTGATGACTACCAACGGGCATGCATATGCTTTGTGGCGGACTTCAAAAGAAAAATCTTTCTGCCCACGATGATTTATATTTGAAACTAAAATATTCATATTCAGACTAACCCAGCCATAAAGTATGATGCATTGTTATGCAAAGTGCTTTATTCTCTAATCATCAATTTATATCTGTATTGTATATTTTCAGAGATTATTTCTGCGATATAAATTCCATGACCTAGATCTGAAACGTTAATGATATTCTTCTGTTCCTCTAGTATTACTTTTTGTCCAATGACATTGTATATTGTTACCTTATCTACTGAGGTTCCGTATTTGTTTAAAACAGTAATCAGGTTCTTCGCCGGATTGGGATAGATAATGAATTGTGAATAGGCATTTAAATCAACAATTCCATTAGCACATTCTGCTAGTACTTCGTTTTTATCATTACAACCGGTTCCGTTATTTTCAATTTCAACTACTGCATTTGGATTGGCTAGATAGTCACAAACGCTTTCAACTGCACAAGATGATAATAAAGTGTTTGAAGCAATTGATAAGCTGGAAATTGATTCCGATTCTATGTTTTCAAGTCCCTCTAAACTAGCAAGCTTATCATTGTATTTGATTTTTAATTCTCCTCCGATCGAGTTAAGGTTTTTTAAGGACATAAAGTCAGTCAGTTGGCCATTACCAAAAATGGATAGGTTTCCGCCGATTTCGGTCAAATTATTCAAATTGTCGAGGCTGAGTAATTGACTATTTGAAAATATCGAAACATCGCCTGAAACCGATGACAGATTTTCAAAACCTGAAAAATCCGTTATTAGGCTATTTTCTGAAATCCTTAAATCTCCTGCCAGTTCAGTTATGTTTTCAAATGCATTGAAATTACTGATGGGTGTATGATTGATAACAACACTGCCGCCAATGCTCATCAAACTGGTGAGTTCGTTTATACTTTGGAGACCACAAAGATCACAGTTGAAGGAACCATGGATATTTTTCAAATTTTCCAGACCGGATAGGTTTTTAACCATGACTTGAATAAGGTTGATGTCTTCTTGTATTGTTTGTAAACTTTCAAGCCCTTCAACACTTGTTAAATAGTCGCTTTGTTCTAAAGATAAGGTACGGATATAGTTTACATTTTCGAGTCCTATCATATTTTCGAGGCGATTTCCGTTTATTTTCAAGACATTAATAGAATCCAATTTGTTTAATCCATGTAAACTAATTAAGGAATTGTTATCAGTAATCCATATATCCCCTTTAACTTTTTCCAGATTATCTAATCCGGATAAGCTGTTTAGATTTTCGTTTGATGTTACTATGAAATCCCCTCCAATATAAGCGAGATTGGTTAACCCATTGAGGTTTGTTAATGAAACATTGCCATGATCAGGAAAAATACCAACAATCAAATCCCCACCGATACTTGATACATTATTTAAGCCATTCAAGGTGCTGAGCGAATTGTTGCGAGCAATCTCAAGAGACCCTCCGATTGCAGTGATAACCGAAAGTGGAGACAAATCTGTAATATTGGTAGTGTTCATAGTTACATCGCCTTGAATTTTACTACAGCCGGGATAATTTGTAGCGAAGTCATTGATTTGCTGCTGGGATTCAAAAACAATTCCTTCGGGCAGGCAACCGGATGAAAAACCATTACATGCTGCAAGTATTTGCATTTCAGTATTGCAGCCTACGGCGTTATCAAAAATGCTAAAATTTGAATTTGCACCAGCCAGAAAATTGCAAATATTTTCCGTATTACAATATTCAAGGATGGGATTGTTGATTAAATATAACATCTCAATATTTGATAAATCAACCTGATCGATTCCCGATAAACTGGTAAGAACATTGTTATTGCATATAGTAACATCCGCTCCAACAAAGTGTAAATTTTGCAATCCTGTCAAAATGGGTAGTGATGCATTATCAGTTACTATCAAGTCCCTGCCAACTGAACTAAGCTTGCTTAGATAAGTTATGTCAATCAATGAATTATTATCGTGCAACACAAAATTCAAACCAATTGTGGTTATGTTATCAAGCCCTTTTAAACTAATTAATGCATCGTTGTTGGCTATTCTAACAGTACCTGTTACCGACTCAATGTTTTCTAATCCTGTTAAACTAACTAACCCCGGATTGTCGCTAATACCAATATGATGACCGACATGTTGAAGGTTGTCAATGTCGGCAAGGTCGTTTAATACCGGGTTATTACTAATAGATAAATAGGTACCAACGCTCATCAGGTTATTTAACCCGGAAAGGGTTAAGAGAACCGGATTATCTGTAATATTTAATTGTCCGGAAATTGATGTTAATTTTTCCAATCCATGTAAATTTGTTAACAACGGATTGGATCCTTCATACATATCACGGATTCTCAGGTCTCCTTCAATGGTAACAATATTATCTAATCCTTCCATATTACTTAACCCATCATTATTAAAGATGGTGAGCGACATATTCGCTTTTGTAAGCCCCTCCAAGCCCGTTAGACTTCTCAGGTTTAAATTTGAATTAATGTCAATCGTACTATCGATGTAAACAATATTATCCAATCCACTTAAAGATTCCAGGTTTCTGTTTTCAAGGATGCCTAACAATCCATGTATTGAATCTAAGCTATTAAGTCCCTCCAGATTTGTTAAAATTGGATTCCATGAAATGGCAAGATCGCCCCCTAAGGTATGCAAATTACTAAGTCCTAATAAGTTTTGTAAGGATATGTTTCCTAAACCTGAGATTATCCTGTACTGACCGATTGATAAATTGCCACCAATTGTGGTAAGGTTTTCAAAACCAGACAGTGTAGCCAGGTTATTGTTATCATAAAAAATAAGGTTACTCCCGATGTAATTTAGTTGGTTAAAACCATTGAAATTGATAATGGAGTCATTAGAAAGGATCTGTATACCGCCTCCAACCGTGCTTAAGCTATTTAGTCCGGAAAAATCTTTTAGGCTATTGCAAGTGACTATCCTTATATGACCTGAGATTTCTGATATGTTGTGTAATCCCTGCAAATTTTTAAGCGATGTATTGCCCCAGAGATAGAGACTGCCATTCATGCTGTTTATATTGCTGAGTTCTGAAATACTCGTTAATAAAGGATTGTTTTCAATGATAATATTTCCCCCATGAATATTCAGATTGTTGAGGCCTGAAATGCTTGTTAGTAATGGATTATCGTATATGGTAATACCCTCTCCAAGATCGCTCAGGTTACTAAGAGCCGAAAGGTTTTCTAACCTGCTTTCTGCTATCTTTAGCATGCCCTGAATTGATTGCAAAGCTTGTAATGCATCAATATTTTGTAGTGCAGGGTTGTTATCTATTATCAATGATCCCCCTATATTGTGAAGATTATTTAACCCGCTTAGATTTGTAAGTTCTAAGCAGTCTTCTATATTCAGCCCCCCTTCTATTTCAGTTAAAACATTTAGGCCTTCCAGACTGGTAATCGTGTCGTTGTGTTGAGAAATTTGAACAAGACCTTCAATTTTAGTGCAATTAGGATAGTTATAGGGGAAGTTATTAATCTGGTTTTGAGTTCTAAACCAAATTCCATCGGGTAAGCACGATTGAGACTGAACCAAATTAATAATAAATAGTGATAGGATTGTTAGTAATGCTTTCTTCATAATTTGAAACTTAATAAATGGATAGTTGTTGACGTGATTTTTTAAAGTCATATGAAAATTCTATAATGTACATGCCTTTCTGTAAAGGGGTAATATCTATATTTTCAAGTTGTTCTTTTTTCTGCATGACCAATTGCCCATAGAGATTGTAAATGTTTAACTCCTTTAATTCTATGTCTTTGCCATAGGTACAATGTATATTTCCGTTGGCCGGATTAGGGTATATCAAAACTTCGGCATTATTTTCACTCGGCGATACGCTAACCAATTGACATAATTCTAAAACTTCGGTTTCGCTATTGCAACCGGTTTTGTTATTAAATATGATGGTTAGTCCGTTTGGTGCTGAGAGGTAAGCACATATGCTCTCTACCTCACAAGTTGATAAGGATAAATTATTCGTAATATACAAGCTGGATATTGTTGAATCCTCGATTTGATCGATGCCCGATAGGGAACTTAGTTGTGGGTTGTCAATAATTTCAATTCCTCCTCCTATTGAAGTAAGGTTACTCAGGTGTGCAATACTATTCAAACTATCATTATCCCTGAGTAAAAAATTTCCTCCAATCGTTTCAAGATTATCCAAACCAGATAGACTTGTTAGCATAGTGTTTTCGTCAAGCCAGAATGATCCGCCAATAGCGTGAACATTATCGAGACCATTCATGTTTTGAAGATATCGGCATTCTTTTATCTGTACATTTCCGCCAATATCAACAGAATTATTTATGCCTTCAAAGTTTTGAAGACGGCAGCTTTCGAGGTAAATATCCCCCCAATTGAATCCACATTTTCAAGACCCTCCAAACTATTTAAAACAGTCATTCTGATATGTAAATCGTTACCAATTGAAGTGAGACTATCCAGACCCGTTAAATTATCGAGCACATCATCTGAAAAAATAAGTAATTTTCCACCTATTGTGTTTAAAACTGAAAAACCAGTAACTGATTCTAGTCTGTCATTATTAGTAATCAACAAATCACCTCCTATAGATTGTAGGTTATCCAAACCTGTTGTTTCAGTTAAAAAGTCATTA
>JBAYVI010000196.1:0-5321 GCA_041674625.1 Melioribacteraceae bacterium
GAACCATATGAGAATGCACGTATTTTAGATCCTGCGGCGGGTAGCGGAGGAATGTTTGTTGCTATGGGTGAATATTTACATAACCACCAAATGGATCCGTCTAAACTCTCAATTAGTGGGCAAGAAAGTAACCAAACAACTCTTCGTCTTTGTAAAATGAACCTAGCTATTCGTGGTCTTTCTGGGAAAATAGAACTAGGTAATACCTATTATCAAGATAAATTTCCGAATCTTCAGGCGGATTTCGTGATTGCGAACCCCCCATTTAATGCAGAATGGGAACCATCAAAACTTTCTGACAATGATCCACGTATTGTTTTAGGTATGCCACCATCAGGTAATGCAAATTTTCTTTGGGTGCAACATTTTGCTCACCACTTATCTGCAAATGGAAATGCTGGATTTGTTATGCCAAATGGAGCTCTTGCTGTATCGGGAAAGGAAGGAGAACTTCGCCAAAAACTTATTGAACAAGATCTTGTAGACGTGATTATCTCTTGCCCACCAAAACTTTTTTATAACGTAACTCTTCCCGTATCTCTTTGGTTCTTATCAAAAAATAAAAGTGGTGATAGATTTAGAAATCGTAAAGGCGAAACTCTTTTTATTGATGCTAGGGAAACTTTTGAACAAATCTCTCGTAAACAGGTTGTTTTTAATGATGAAAATATTGAAAAAATTGCAGGTACTATTCGCGCTTGGCGAGGAGAAAAAGGAGCTTCTAATTATGAGGATGTTTCAGGTTTTTGCAAATCTGCAAACCTAGAAGATATAAAGAAGTTTAACTATGTATTAACTCCAGGAAGATATGTAGGACTTATTGATGTGGAAGATGATGGAATTACTTTTGAAGAAAAAATGACAAAACTCTCAACTGAACTTCGAGAAGCATTTATAAACGGTCGTGAATTAGAAAAAGAGATTGAAAATAATCTTAAGGAATTAGGATTTTAAATTAATTATAATAATATGAAAAAATTTTTAAATAAATGGGGTGATTTTTTAGGGATATTATTTGGACCAGGGGCTACAATTTTTATTGCAATTACAGTATTAGGACTTATATTTGCTTATAATTTTAAAAATGATACTTTGTTTTCTACTCTTCTATCAATACTAAGTAGTATTTCTGCTGGTGTTGCTGGTAACTTTGTGAAAGATGATTACGATAAATTGATAGGTAAAAATATATTAGAGAAAAAGGGTCGTTCTGCGTGGAGAAATCTTCAGTCAATAAGTACACAACTCTGCAATATAAAAGAATGGTTATCCGTATTTGCTAAAGAAAATAAAAAAAATGACAACAGGTCTCTAGATGAGATACATAGGCATATTTCCACAATACAGCTCAATATTAACTCAGGGTTAGAAGATTGGGTTGATATTGTTCCAGAGCTTAAGGCAGGGAAAGAGAAAAATATTGAAATAGAAAAACAATATAGAGATTATTTACAAACATTATTTTCTGAATTAATAGAAAATAGAAAAGAGCTTTCTAAATCTAAAGATGAAAAGCGTACTGATGAATTAAAGAAGAAAATCTTAGATCTTGAAAAAGAAATGAAGGATATTAAAAAAAGTAACTCGCATTTTATTCAACCACTAGAGACTATTAATTTATCTCAATCTTCTGGTTTATTTATGATGAATAATAGATGTTCTAAGTGTGGAAGAATATATTTAAAAGATTCAAATGATGATTCAAGTGTTTGTAGTAATTGTAATAATGGAGTATTGTCCTCTGTTTTTAAAAGTCTTCTTCCTTAATATATGAGTAAATTATTAGAACAAATAAATACAACAGAAAGGAAGATGTATCGTATAAAAGATATGGGGCATGTTATTACTGGCAAAACACCCTCAAAAGATAACCCATTAGATTGGGGGAATGAAGTTGATTTTATTACACCAACTGATTTTGGTGAAAGCCAAAAATATCTATCAAATATAAAACGTAAAATTTCTCAAGATGGAGTAATTCGCTATAAAAACATGATTCTTCCACCAGAATCTATAATTGTGACATGCATTGGTTCTGATATGGGGAAGGTTATTGTTTCTAAAAATAAAGCTTTAACTAATCAACAAATAAATTCAATTATTGTTAATAAAAATTCTTTTGACTTAAATTTTTCTTATTATGTATTAAAATCTTTATATCCGACACTTAGATCAATTGCTGAAGAAGGTGGTTCGACAATGCCTATTATTACAAAATCAGTTTTTGAGCAAATAGAATTTAAAGCCCCAGATCTTCCAACTCAAAAGAAAATAGCAGAAATTTTAAGTGCTTATGATGAAAAGATTGAAAATAACAATAAAATTATCAAAAATCTTGAATTAACTGCCCAGACAATTTTTAATGAGTGGTTTGTAAATTTTAACTTCCCTGAACATGAAAAGGTAAAAATGGTTGAAAGTGATATGGAAGAAATTCCTGAAGGGTGGGAAGTTAAAAGTGTCCTTGATGTTATTGATAGAATTTCTGTTGGTAAAAAATTTGAAAATAAAACAGCATTTCCAATAGGCAGGGTTCCAATTATTGATCAAGGGGCTTCTGGATTTATTGGTTATCATAATGAAGAACCGGGTGTTAAAGCAAGCATTGAAAATCCAGTTGTAGTTTTTACTAATCATACTTGTTATTATCGATTATTAACAGAACCTTTTTCTTGCATTCAAAATGTTTTGCCATATATTGGTAAGAATGGATATAAAACATTATTTGTGTATTTCTTAACAAAAGAAAAGATAAAAATGTCTGAATATAAAGGACATTGGCCGGAATTTGAACAGCAAGTCTTTGTAATACCACCTGTTGAGTTGTCTAATGTTTATGTGTCAAAAATCAAAGGTTTTATAAGAGAAATGGTTTTACTTGAAAAAGAAAATGTAAAACTTAAAGAGTCGAGAGATCAATTATTAGTAAAATTAATTTAAAAATATATGGAAGAGAAGTATGTTGATTCAGTTAAGGAGATAAATATTGAAGATATTTGTTCGAATAGTAATTTTGGGGAACTTAATTTTAAATCAATTATTGATTTATTGAAATTAATGGTTTCAGAAATAGTTGAATTAGAGAATTTAGATTATAAGTCAAATTTAACTCAATCAGAAGTAAATCAAATTGATAGTGCAAGAAGTAATTTAAAAAATTACATCGATCAGATTAAAAATTTTTCGATAAGTCAACCTAATGCTTCGTCAGTAAGAGATGGGATAATAAATAATTTGAAAAGTTATTACGAAAATTCTTTTGCTAGTCAAACAAGGCAACCTCTTTTATATCTTAGAGATAAAGTACGCTTAAACACAAAGAATAGTGAGACAGAATATAGAAAACTTGCTGGTGAATTACAAAAATTAGTTACAGAAGTTAAGTCTGAAAAAGAAAAATTAAAGATTGACCAAGATTCAATAAGACAAGAAAGAGGTATTGTAAGTAGTCAATATTTATCTGAATTTTTTAATAAAGAATCAGATGGAGCAAAGGTAGAATCAAATAATCAGAAAAAACTCTTTAATAAATTAATTTTTGGTTTAGGTTTGTTAGTTATAATCATATTTATTATTTACTTATTGTTTGTTAGACAATTCACTGACAATAGTTTAAAAATTGAATACGGAGTTATTTCTGCTACTTTAATAGCAGTTATGTTTTTCTATACAAGAGTGATATTAAGAGAATATAATATTACAAAACATATTCAAGTAAGTAATAAACATAGAGCTAATGTGGCCTCAACACTAGAGGGTCTTCTTTCTCAGACAAACCAAGATCCAGAATTAAAATCTTCTATGGTTAAAGAAGCTAGTGTCGCAATATTTCAATCTGATTCGACTGGTTACTTGACTAAAGATCAAATAGAAATAAGCACTCCCGTGAAAGAAGTAGTAAATACTGTGATGACACAAAAATAATTTATGAACGAATTAAACGAAAACAACTTAACAGAACAATCACTTATAGAATGGCTACAAAGTCAAGGTTATGAGTATGCCTATGGTCCAGATATTAACCCTGGGCAACCTGGTGCAGAGCGTGAGGATTTTCGAGGTGTCGTTTTGAAGGGTAGACTCCTTGGTGCCATTCGAAGAATTAATCCTTTACTTCCAGCTCTACAAGCAGAAACAGCAGTAAAAGAAATATCCGAATATTCTCACGCTGATTTAATTCTTGGCAATAAAGAAATCTATACTTCTATTGTTAATGGTAGAAAAATTTCATGGAGGGAAAACGGAAATGAAAAAACAGACTTAGTAAAACTTATAGATTTTACCAATCCCGATGCCAATGAATTTTTGGTAGTAAATCAATTTACTGTACAAGGGATTGATAATGTCTGCAGATTGGATGCAGTAGTATTTATTAATGGTATTCCAGTTGGTGTATTTGAATTAAAAAGCCCCATCCGCGAGCAAGCTTCAATCGGACAAGCGTATAGAGACATGGAATATTATAAAAAAGAAATTCCAAAAATCTTTTTATATAATCAAATGGTTTGTCTATCTGATCTTACAGAAGCTCGACATGGAACAATATCTTCTTCGTGGGAACGATATGGAACATGGAAAGGCATTGAATCAGAAAATGATGTGCCAAAAGAAGCTACTCAACTTGAAACACTATCCAAGGGTCTCTTCAGTAAAATTAGATTACTTGATGTTATTAAAAACTTTACAGTTTTTGAAGCAGATAGTGATGGTGAGGCAGTTACATATACAAAAAAAATGACTTTATACCACCAATATTATGGCGTAAATAAAACTATTGAAAGCACAATCAATTCAGTGCTCGGTAAACAGGAACATAAGATTGGTGTATTTTGGCATACACAAGGTTCGGGTAAATCACTTTCAATGGTTTTTTATGTGAATAAAACAAAAAGTATTCCAGAATTAAAAAGTCCAGCATATGTATTTCTTACTGACCGTGAAGATCTAGATGATCAATTATTTAAAACATTTAGTCGTACAGGGTACAGCACTCTCGCAAAAAGAGCTTCTAGTATTAGAGACTTAAAAGATAGACTCTCCCATCTTGGAAGTGAACTTATTTTCACAACAATTCAAAAATTCCAAGAAGACCCAGATGCAAATAATATTTTAACCGATCGAGAAAATATTATTGTTCTAACCGATGAAGCACATCGTACTCAATACAGTATGCTTGCTGGTAACGTGAGGCAAGCTTTACCGAATGCGAGTTTTTTGGGTGTGACAGGAACTCCAATTTCTCATAATGATCACGACACAGTTCGTGTGTTTGGAGACATCATTAGCTCTTATAAAATTGGGCAGGCAGTAAAAGATGGTGC
>JBAYVI010000197.1:0-5309 GCA_041674625.1 Melioribacteraceae bacterium
ATTAAGGGAGTAATTAATTGTCATTCTATTACTTTCTTTTCGTATTCTAAAATTGGTAAAATAATAAGTGATTATAGTGAACTTTTTGACAATTTTTCAAATTTAGCAACAGAAATTTACAATAAAGGTCAAGGTATGGTTGGCCAAATGTTTGCATCAGAAGAGAAGTATAGTTCACCAAAATTTATTAATCAAATCAATCTTCACAACAATTTAAATGCTGAATTAATTGATCAGAATTTCATCAGAAAATACGAAAAACTTTATAATCTATCTATCGAAAAGGAATCATTTGCAATATTATTAATACCTGTAAATGGATCGAAGAGAACATTTGGCACTATAAGAATAATTTTCGTTCAGACAATTGAGATTGTCAAAGACAATAATTTTGAAATTAATAAATATTTAAAGTCACTAGTTAGTATTTCTGATCTTTTGGCTCATAGAATTTCTACTTTAAGATTAAAAACTCAAACTGATTCAATATTAGAAATTAACAAAATAATACATAAACAACTTGATGAAGAAGAATCTATTCAGTTAGTCGTCGACAATGTGATAAATAATGCTAATAGTTATAGCTTCTGCTTAGTTCATAAATTTGAGAAAGACAAATTGAGATTGATTAGCTCATCAACTAAAATATCAAAAGACTTAAGTTTTAAAGTCGGAGAAGGAACTATAGGGAAGGTCTTTTTAAATAGTGAAATTGAAAAAATTTCAAATATAAAAGAAACAACGGCTGACCTTAAATATTCTGATTGGATTAATGAGGAGGGAATTGAAGCGATGATTTGTTACCCAATAAACAGTAACGATAGTAGCATTAAGTATGGCACAATCACTATTTTACTAAAATTTCCATATAAATTTGAAGATTATGACCTTAAGTACCTAGAAGATTATTCAGGTCAAATTTCAAACTTGATTCAATCAATAATCGATAGACGAAACAATGATTTTATTAAACAATTAAGTCTAAAGATTATTTCAGAATCCAGAATTACTGACATATATAGGGATGTCATCAATTTTTTTAATAGAGTAGATGAGTATATCTATTGTGCAATTGTTCGAAATATTAATGATAAAAACAAAATTGTTAACAGTAATCTTGACTCATTAATGAACTTTAGTATTCCAAATAATCTTAATTTCTTAAATTCAATAAGCAATGAACCCGATATTGTAATATTTAATGAACCTAGTATTATAACTTCTTTTACTGAGTTCAATAAATTATACCCACAAGTTAAATCAATAGTTATAGTTCCATTTTTAACTAATACAAAGCGTATTAATGGTGCTCTAGTTGTAATGAGATCCACAGAGATTGAAAATTCAGAATCGTATATACAAAGTATCAAAAATAATAATCTTTACCAGATTCAAACTCTTGTATATACTATTGCTAACCTAGTAATTACTTCAGAAAGAAAAGAGCTAAATAAAACAATAAATGATATTGTGCAAAAAATTGAAGAAGAACAGAATTTTCAATCAAGTATGGAAATAATCCTTAGAGAGACTTTAAATGCAGTCAATGCACAAATTGGCTATATTACTATACTTGAAAATGGTGCCACATATATTAAACCAAAATATGCGTTAATAAAAAATAATAACGAGTATATTGAATTAGGTGAAGATAAATTCAATAAAGAATTTGTTATTGGTAAAACTGGGATCTCAGGATATATTTTTACGAGTGAAAATCCAGAGCCTTACCTATTCCCATCTAATCCTCAAATTGACAGTTTATATATTGACTACTACGATCTTGAAGAGAACAATATTAAGAATGAAGTTATTTGTCCATTAACTTATGTTTATAAACATGGTGACCAAAGCAAGGCGGATATAGTTGGGTTTATTTCATTTGCAAGTTTTTATGCGAACTCTTTCACAATTGAGCATTTAAAATTCATTAATTCTATTGCTCAACAAACTATAAATATTCTTATTAATCATCATATACAAAAAATAACACTAGAACTTGCCCAAACAAAGTTTACGGAGCTAAATACAAAAACAATTTGCAATACAATAGCCAGAAGTGCAAATTCAATCATGAAAACTAATATTTCTTGTGTTTGGTTAGTCGACAGGTCCAGAGAGTACAGAGTCCTTAAAATGATCAGTTCTGATATACTAATAAAAGGTTGTGAAATAGATTATGCTGACTTTGACATGAAAGAAGATGAAGGACTCACATGGCGATTATTAAAAGACAATAACTTATCCCATAATGTTACAAAAAATCTTTCGAATAATACTGAATATTTTCATCCGGAATTTATAGAGAAATACGGACTTGCAACAATGTTAACAGTGCCAATAAAAGTTGGCGATGAGATACTAGGGGCAATAAATATATATTCTCAAAGAGATGTTAATTTTCACGGAAGTGAAATAAATCTTTTTAGAAGTTTGGCAGATCGAGGAGCCTTTGCCCTTAGAAATATTGAATTGACAGAAGAGATCGAACAGATTTTTAATATTGCTACACCTTTATGTGAAATTGATATTGAATACAATATAATTCGAGTAAATAAAACATTTACAACATTATTTGGAGTAAATGAATCTGAAGTCATTAATAAAAAATGTCATGAGTTGGCAAAGTGTCCAAATTATGATTCAAAGAAATGTGCAGTAAAAAGTTTATATAATGATCAAAAAAAAGACTTCCACGAAGAAATAGAGAGAAGTTATAACAATGAAAAAACCACGATACCCTGTATTCTAACGGCTTCTAAAAGAACTAATATCAATGGCAAGGCCACTTTTGTTGAGAATTATATTGACATCACTAGAAGAAAGATTCTTGAAAAAGAATATAAAGAGCAACAAGAAAAATTGCGAGACATTCATAAGTTTCGAGCACTTACGGACAACTATTTTGAATTAAAGCATCAACTAAATCAGCCATTGCAAGGCATTTCAGGTTTTAATGTAAATATCAAAGAGTTAACTCTTAAAAACCCATATGCGAATCGTTCAGAAATTTTAAAAAACACAGGTCTAATTACCGATAGCATTAAAAGGATTAAACACTTAACGGATAAATTCCATAAAATATATTCTGCACTACATAACATGAAGCCACAAATGGGAAATATGCATACACTTATTGGAAAAGTTAGGGATCATTTCGATATGAAGTGCAGAAAAGAAAATATAAAAATCACAACTGATTTAAAAGCAAATAGAAATAAAATAATTTTTTGCGAAATAGGCCTAATAAAAGAATGTTTTCATAATTTTATTAATAATTCAATAAATGCTATTATTCAAGCAAATAATACAAAAGGCAAAATTACTATTTGTTCTTATGATAAAGCAGAGTTCTTAATTGTTGAAATTTTCGATAATGGCATCGGAATTCATGAAGAAATGATTGATAAAATATGGCAGCCATATTTTAGTGTTGAGTCAAAAAATACTGCTCAACAAGGCCTTGGCCTTTTCATTAATAAAAATATACTTGATGCCCATTTTTCAACAATAATAACGGAAAGCAAACATGGAGAATACACTAAATTTATTATACAAATAGATACAAATAAATTAAATAACAGATATGGTACTAATAATTGATGATGAAATTGATATATGTAAATCAATTCAGCGCTTTCTTGAATTAAAAGGAATAGATGCTGTCTACTCTCAAAATCCAAATGATGCTGAGAGTTTAATTGACAAACATAAAATAAAGTTGTTAATATTGGATATTAAAATGCCTGAAATAAATGGCATTGAATTAATTATTAAGATAAAAACAACAACTCCTGATCTTGAAATAGTTGTATTATCTGCTTTCCCTTCTGAGAATAATATTGCAAATTCTTATAAAAAAGGAGCTTCGTCTTTTTTATCAAAACCTATCGATGATTGGGATGCATTTTTAAATACAATTTTGTTCTATCTAAATAAAACAGTTATAGACAAAATACTTTTAGCTTTAAAAAGTAGGGATAGCATCACACTTGCAGAGCTTGAAATTCTTACTAATATAGATTACAATCTAATAAGACATTTGATAGATATAAATAATTATCAAAATATTGAGAAAATATCCTATATAGATATCCATAAGAAATCAATTGTTCAACTTAAAATCGAAATAAAATGATAGATTACTTAATTTTCTTTACTGTTTCTTTTTTGATTAGTTCTGGTGTATCCACTATAGACCTATTAAGCAAATTTAGCAAACATTTCGCATTAGCTTTTAGTACCACCTATGTATATATTTACATTATAATAAATGGGCTCTTGGGTATCTTTTTTGTTACCTGTCATCTACTTGATTTTAAAATTTTTAATACAGAAAATCTACTTATAATTGCCTTATTTAGTGGGTTTGGTATTCATTTTATTTTAAAAACAAAATTGGCCAGTGGAGATTTTTCCAATAAAAACCTAAATTATTTTACACAGAATATCTACGACCCATTATTTGGATTTCTCACTAGGCGTATTGAATATGAGATTAATAGTCACAAAATGAGCATTGCGCATTATATTGAAACTAATTTATCATATGACTTTATTGTTTCTGATTATAATTTATATATTTCGATTCAGTTAAAAGATGAAGAGCAACTAAATGCAAAAAAAAATCTTGATGCAATAATTTGTATTCGTAATGAACCAGAGCGAATGACGAAATTAACTATTGAGGTTGTAAATAATACTGATGGGAAATATTTGACAAAATTGAAAAACAAAATTACCGAAAAGTAAAATTGTAAGCCTAAAAACAAGTCATATTAGAAACTACGCTCTGTAATAAACAGGACTCTGAGCAGCATGCAGCCCCCAGTCCCGACTTTTTATTCGGGTTTAAACTACATCCCGACGATACCGTTGCATTTTAGTTCTATGTACTTATCGACTGTTTTGAATTTTCACTATTGAATTCCAGGGAATTAAGGAGATGTAAAAGGGTTCTTTACAAGAAGAGGTAGACAATGATAAATAATATTCCCTTATAATTTTAAACTTTTGTGTAAAAATAAAAAAACCACTTTTGAGATTAATAGATTACTTTTATCCTGGATATTTTAAGTAAACTAATGAAGAGATTCACTTTAAAAAAGGCTATCCGCCGGAGGCGGATTTAGCTCAACACGGGGTAAAAGGTTTGACAGAAAAGTATCACACAATCTGCCACTACTAATACAATTTACCGTTTATCCACAACCAAAATAAGCATCATCGCAATATTTTAATAACTTTAAGTCATAACTTTTAGTCATTACGATAACTATTTGTATCTTTGGAAGAAAAAGATGTTTGAA
>JBAYVI010000198.1:0-5272 GCA_041674625.1 Melioribacteraceae bacterium
AATCCTTTTCATTTTTTTTTAATCCTATATGTATAAATTACATAAAAAAGGGAAAATTATGACAGAGAAATTAACAAAAGAAAAATTTATCAATGAAATATTTGATTATGAGAACAACCAAGAATGGACTTTTAAGGGAAAACTTCCTGCATTTGTAGATTTTTATGCTGACTGGTGCGGTCCATGCAAGATGGTCGCCCCTATTGTAGAAGAATTATCAGATGAATACAAAGGAAAAGTGAACTTCTTTAAAGTTGATACTGAAGCTGAACAAGAATTAGCATCTGTATTTGGTATCCGCTCTATTCCATCATTACTTTTTATTCCGGCAAATGGAAAACCACAAATGGCTCAAGGTGCTTTACCAAAAGAATCCTTAATTAAAGCTATTGATGAAATTTTACTTGAACAAAAAGTAAATTAATGAATTTTTCAAGTAAATAATTCTACTTTTAACCATCAGATTATTCAATGATGATAATTTGTTTGGCTAAAGTAGAATTATAATACTTGATTATACATTATTTAATCTTCATATTACCCACCGAATAATCCACCATATTTTAAATTAGGATTTTAGATTCAATTTTAATAATTTTGCAAGGTTAAACTGTTTTTAGATAATAGGATAAGACCTGCAAAAATATCTACGATTATTACCAATATGAGATGGTTACCTATAAGGAACAATTCGCAAATCAATGCAGTAAAATGATGAATTAAGGAGTTATTAATTTTGAAAATCACAAAACAATTTACAAATAGGGAAAGCAAATCTTTAGACCAATATCTTCAAGAAATTGGAAAAGTTGATCTACTAACTCCCGACGAGGAAATTGAATTAGCAATAAGAATTAAAAAAGGCGATCAAATTGCTTTAGAAAAACTAACTAAAGCAAATTTAAGATTCGTTGTTAGTGTGGCTAAGCAATATCAAAACCAAGGGCTTCCATTAGGAGACTTGATAAATGAAGGGAATCTCGGTCTTATTAAAGCCGGTAAAAGATTCGATGAAACAAGAGGTTTTAAATTCATTTCCTATGCAGTTTGGTGGATTAGACAGTCAATAATGCAAGCCATTGCCGAACAATCAAGAATGGTAAGACTGCCCCTTAATAGAGTTGGGGCTTTAAATAAAATGAGTAAAGCTCTTAGTCAATTAGAACAGGAATATGAAAGAAGACCTAATCCTGAAGAGATTGCGGCTCAACTTGAAATGGATGTAGAAGATGTTACTTATGCAATGCAAATTGCCGGACGCCATGTCTCGGTTGATGCTCCATTTGCTCATAGCGATGACAATACAAATAGTTTATTAGACGTAATGCCTAATGACGACCAACCTGCTCCTGATCAATTTCTTATGAAAGAATCTCTTAAAGCTGAAATTGAACGCTCTCTATCAACTTTAACCGATAGAGAAGCAGAAGTTATTAGACTTTATTTTGGACTTGGAAAAGAACATTCTTTAACATTAGAAGAGATTGGCGAAAAACTTAACCTTACAAGAGAGAGAGTTCGCCAGATTAAAGAAAAAGCTTTACTCCGATTACGTCACTCCACTCGTAGCAAAAATTTAAAAGCTTATTTAGGATAGTTTACCAAAAGCCATTGCAATGCAATGGCTTTTTTTATTATTATAAATAAGACAATTTAATACTTTTAGCGAATTTATATGACAAATTTAGAATCTTATTTCAAAAAATACCGTGACAATATTATTGGTATTGACCATGAATTTAACTCCCCTTTTGGAACTAAAAAAATTATTTATGCAGATTGGATTGCAAGTGGAAGACTCTATTCACCTATCGAAAATATAATGAATGAGAAATTTGCGCCATTCGTAGGAAATACTCATTCTGAATCAAGTGTTACCGGTACTTCTATGACTTTGGCTTATAAAGAAGCACGAAATATTATAAAGAAACATGTTAATGCTGGTGTTGATGATGTTTTACTTTTTGTTGGTTCTGGTATGACTTCTGCAGTTAATAAATTTCAGCGAATTCTAGGTTTTAAGATCTGCGAACAGTTAAATAAATTCACTTCAATACCTCTTGAAGATAAACCAATAGTTTTTTTAACACACATGGAACACCACTCAAATCAAACTTCATGGTTGGAAACTATCGCTGACGTAGAGGTAATAGAACCCGATGAGCAAGGTCTAATTGATCTTAATCATTTAGAAGAACTTTTACAAAAATATAAAAATCGAAAAATTAAAATAGGTTCATTTACCGGTGCTTCAAATGTAACAGGTATTCAAACACCTTTTTATGAAATGGCAAAATTAATGCATGAAAATAATGGTTTATGTTTTGTCGATTTCGCTGCATCCGCACCTTATGTTGATATTGATATGAACCCCGGTGATCCTTTAATGCGTCTGGATGCGATATTCTTTTCACCACATAAATTCTTAGGCGGACCGGGTACTTCAGGAGTATTAATTTTCAACTCCAAACTTTACCATAAATCTATACCGGATCATCCGGGCGGTGGAACTGTAGAATGGACAAATCCATGGGGTACTCATCAATATATTAAAGATATTGAAATGAGAGAAGATGGTGGAACTCCCGGATTCCTTCAAGCTATTAAAGCGGCTCTCTGTGTCAAACTGAAAGAAGAAATAAAATCTAAAAATATTATTAAGCGCGAAGAAGAATTGTTAAAAATTGCTATGCCGAGATTAAAGGCAAATCATAAAATACATATTCTCGCTAATGATATTGAACATCGTCTCGGCATTATATCTTTTTATGTAGAAGATATCCATTATAATTTAATGGTTACATTACTAAATGATAAATTTGGTATTCAGGTTAGAGGTGGCTGCTCATGTGCTGGCACTTATGGGCATTATTTATTGCATGTTGACCCTACCCGTTCACAACGCATTACTGATAAAATCAATCAAGGAGATTTATCAGAGAAACCCGGCTGGGTTCGTCTCTCCCTCCATCCTACTATGACTGATGATGAACTAAAATTCATATTAAATGGTATTGAAGAAACCATACAAAATGCTGCTGAATGGGAAAAAGAATATGATTATTCCAAAACGACAAACGAATTTACCAACAAAAATGTAAAATCAGAGATTCATTCTTTAGTTAAAGATTGGTTTGTTCTTTAAGCTATTTTTTATGTCGTTTTTCTAATTCATTATTTATGTCATCTAATGATATATCCATCTGATTCATCAAAACCATTAGATGAAAAAAAAGATCGGATATCTCATAGACAGTTTCTTCCTTTTTATTATTTAATGATGCAATTACTGTCTCTACTGCCTCTTCTCCAACTTTCTGAGCGATTCTATTTATTCCAGAATTGAATAATTTTGTTGTATATGAGTTCTCAGGTAATTCAATTTTTCTCTTTTTAATAATATTGTATAAATAATTAAGTGAGAATTTTTCTCTATTTGTTTCATCAAAGCATGTGTAAGAACCTGTATGGCAGACAGGTCCATTAGGTTTTACTTTAATCAATAAAGTATCATTATCACAATCTAATTTTATATCCAAAACATTTAAATAATTACCTGAAGTTTCTCCTTTGGTCCATAAACGCTTTTTTGATCTGCTAAAAAAAGTAACTAAAGAAGAATTTATAGTTTGTGTAATTGCTTCTTCATTCATAAATCCCAACATCAATACTTTTTCATTTTCATCAATTATCACAGCAGGAACTAATCCATTCATTTTTTCGAAATCAATATTTTTTATCTCAATCATAATCTAACCTTTATTCCATTTTCTGATAAATATTTTTTTAATTCTGGAATAGGAAGAATGTTATAATGGAATAAACTTGCAGCTAAGCCGGCAGATACTCCTGTATCAAAAAATAGATCACGAAAATCTTCTTTCTTGCCCGCACCTCCGGAAGCAATAATTGGAATAGAAACCTTTTTTTCTACTTCTGAAAGGAACTCAAGATCGAAACCTCTTTTAGTACCATCTTTATTCATTGATGTAATTAATAATTCACCGGCTCCCATATCTTGCAGTTCTTTACACCATTCAAGACCATCTAATCCTGTTGCCTCTTTACCCGCTTTTATAAAAACCTCATATTTATCATCGATAAGATTAACATCAACTGCAGCAACAATCGCCTGACTTCCGAATTTCTTCGCTGCCTCCGTTATCAATGATTTATTTTTTACAGCAATAGTATTTAAGGATACTTTATCTGCACCGGCAAAAATTAGTTCGTGAATATTTTCCAGTGAACTGATTCCCCCTCCGACAGTAAATGGGATCCTTATTACTTTCGCTATTTCTTTTACGAGTTCTATTAATGTTTTTCTTTTTTCTTCGGTAGCCGTTATATCAAGGAATACTAATTCATCTGCTAAGTCTTCATAATATTTCATCGATAATTCAATTGCATCACCCACATATTCCAAAGACTTAAAGTTAACACCCTTTACCACAACTCTGTCTTTAATATCGAGACAAGGAATAATTCTTTTAGTTACCAAAACTTTTTAACTCCTTTAGAGAAATTTTATTTTCAAAAATTGCTTTGCCTACTACTACTGCATAAACGCCAATATCTTCTAAAATCCTTAGATCTTCAAGAGAAGAAACCCCACCAGATGCTATAATATTTATTTTGGGATATTTCTCTATTAATTCTTTATATAAATCAAAATTGGGTGATTGAAGCATTCCATCTTTTTTAATATCCGTAATTAAAAAAGTAGTAGTGTTTAGTTCCAAACCCATTCTTATAGCAGTATCTATATTAATATTGCTATTTTCCTTCCATCCTTTGATATATACATTCTTATCTAATACATCTGCACTTATGATAAATTGCTCAGGACGATATTGAGAAAGCATTTTCTTAAATTCTGAGCTATTACTAAAAAACAATGAACCGATTATAAAATAATTTACTCCTGCATCAGTGAGGTTTTCTAATTCAGAAGACTTTCTAATGCCTCCACCATATTGAATTATTACTTCAGGATTATATTTGAAATTTTTTATAAATCCATATTCAGATATTTTCTCTGTATCTGCATTTGAAAGATTTACTATATGAAGACGTGGGAAATTATATTCCTTTATCTGTTCAATAAAATCAAGAGGGTTTTCATAATAAATAGTTTTGGAATTGTATTCTCCTTGTTTAAGTCTAACAATTCTTCCGTCTATTAAATCAATTGCAGGTATTATTAACATAGTTCTATAAAGTTTTTAATTAATTGAATTCCAGGAATACCTGATTTTTCCGGGTGAAACTG
>JBAYVI010000199.1:0-5220 GCA_041674625.1 Melioribacteraceae bacterium
ATGCTCAGTAATCCTATAAGTGCTACTGAAATTCTGTTTAGTAATTTAGGGAATTTATCTGAATTTGAT
Source organism: Melioribacteraceae bacterium (assembly GCA_041674625.1). GTDB lineage: Bacteria > Bacteroidota > Ignavibacteria > Ignavibacteriales > Melioribacteraceae > BRH-c32. The sequence goes on from JBAYVI010000199.1 coordinate 70, forward strand.
GAAAATAAATGCAGCGAAGTAAGAAAATATCAATATCATTATCTGAGTTTTGATACAATGCTCTTTGAAAATAAGGATTTAACACCACATCAATTATATCAATTAAAAAAAGGACTTGCAGAAGTATATATTCTAGGAGGTCGTTTAACAGGAAAATCTTTAATTGGATTGATTGTCGACTGTCTATTGGCATTGTTTCATAAAACATTTTATAAAGGTTCAGTATCTAGTGCAGATGCCGAAAAAATTAAAAAAGTAATGGAGCAGATATTTGTTGCATTAGAATATCATCCCATATTTAAATTATTAAATATTAATGTTAAACGAAATCCCTATCAAGCATTAACTCCTGATGGAGTTTTATTGCAATCCGTAAACAATAATGTTGCAGGTAAAAATCCAGGTGGTAACTGGCACGGTCGCCATGATGATAAAAATTGGGAAGAAGAAGCATCTTATTTAACAAATACAATTACTCATGAAAAATTGATGGCTCAGGCAGAATCGGGATGTATTCAACATTATACGGGAATGACTACATTTACTAAAGAATCCCCGATGGGAAAAATATATTATGATTTAAAAAATTCCAGTAAAGTAATTAATTATCCGTCATATGTTAATCCTACTTGGAATAATGAAAAAGAAGAAGCAGCAGTTCGTGAGTTTGGTGGAAAATCTAGTAGTGGTTACCAAGTTCAGATAGATGGTCAAGTAATTGCAAACGGAGAATCGGTTTATATCATAGAAAAAATTAGAGAAACTTATATTCGAGATAAAAATGGTATGCCGTTACCAATTAAAACCTTTGAAATAAATGTCAATAATTATTTTAGATTTAAAGATATCGTTATAATTGATAGACCAAAAAATTCAGAATCAATACATATTCATATGGATATTGGTGAAGGCGGTGCCCCGACAGAAATCATCGTTCTTTCCAAAATAGAAGGAGTATATAAATATATTTATAATATCACTACATTTAAAATAGCTCCCGATGAAAATGAACAGGTAGTTAGATATTTAATTGATACTTTACAGGCGAATGTTGTGGGGATAGATATCACATCAGGCGGTGGAAAATCTTTATTATGTAATTTAGCTAAAGATTACAATAAAGTAAATGAAACTACGGGTCTCGTAGATGAACATATTTTTGGAGTATCATTCAATGAAAAAATACCGATTGGATTTGTTAAGGATGCAAAAGGAAATGATACCGAAGAACATCGAGAAGAATACATTGTTGATTGGAGTATTCAAAGATTAAAACATATTTTTTATAATAAAAAAATTCAATGTTTAGTTGATTTAAAATTAGATGCTCAGATGGATGGAATTATCGTAACAAAATCTGGACAGCGAACAGTATATGGAAGTAAAATCGCAAACCATTTACACCAAGCATTTCAAGTATTTGCAATTTGCGATTGGAATACAGAATTTAAAAATATTAAAAAAATCCAGCGAAAAAAACCTGGATTCGGAAGTTGTGGAGAGTAATTAAAGGAGAAATTTAAATGAATAATAATTCAGGTATGCCGAATGGACTTTTTAACGCCTTTTTAGATTGGCTATATTCAAGTGGTAATATAGTCGTTCCATCTGAATTTCATGATAGATGCTCATCTATAAAAAAGATGCTTGATAATGATGTTACTGGTATCATCAATACTGTAATAGATTATTCGATTAATTCAGCATCAGATTCTAAATTTTCGGTAGAAAGTGATAATCCTGCACTAGAAGAATTATTAGATTTATGGTTGAAACAAATAAATATTAATTTAAATGGTATTCCTACTGGATTAAATGAATTAGCGAAGGAATATTATAAAGAAAGATGGCAAGGTTCGTCATTATGTTTATTAAGAGCAAAAGACTGGAAAACTATTACTATTGGAGAAAATAAAATAGAAGTTCCGATGACTCTTTGGTTTGTGAATGGTGCATCTGTTTATGTTAAACGAGAAAATGAATTGCAGTATAAATTGGGTACAGATAAATATTCATTATCTGAGACAATGAAAGATTTCATTAATAATACAAAAAATGAAAATTATATTGTTCAAAAGCCATATGATAGATGGTTTACTAAAGAAGCAACTCCTTATTTAGTTCGTAAAGGAGTATTAAAAAATTTCTTAGCTATAGAAACTATACAGGAAAAAGCCGATGAAGTAATTTCGAAAGTATTACCTTATTTATTTGTTATTGAAAAAGGTACGCAAGAAATGTATAATAAAGATGTTACATATTCAGATAAAGAATTAGGCACATTAGTTGAGGTAATTAAAGAACAATTTGAAAAATTTAGAAATGAAAAAGGATTACCTGCTAATGCAGTTCCTTTTGACCAAAAATACAGTCATTTAATTCCTGATATGGCTCCGATGTTAAAAGAAGAACTTTATAATCAGGGTTACCGAGCTTTATTAGCTGGACTCGGTTTTATAGATGTTATTCAAGGAATTTCTAATACTCGTAAAGAATCTGTATTAAATCCTAAACCATTTATTGCGGAAGTAAATGCTGGAGTAGATGGATTTAAAAGTATTTTAATGGATTTAGTTAAATTAATCATTGAACGAAATAAAGATAGTCATAGAAAATTATTTAGTGATAATAATACAATGATGATTGTTAGTTCACCATTAAGAATTAATGTAGAAGTTTTATTGGAAATGATACGTTCTGCATACGATAGAGGTCCAATCAGTATTCAATCATATCTGGAAACTCTCGGATTTAATTATCAACAGGAAAAGGAAAGAAGAGAAAAAGAAGCCAAGAATGGCGATGAAACTACATTTTATCCTCATGTTATTAATAATCAGGAAGAAAAAGGAAAAGATACGTTTAGTCCATCTAAACCTAAAAATGAAAAAAATGAAAATCAAAATAAGAAAAAAAATTCTCCTGAATCTAAAAACTTTCAGGCTGATATAAAAGATAATTTAATTGAAGCTCCATATCAGAATTTAGAAGATTTACCGAAAGCCGTGCAGAAATATCCGAAACATGCTCAGGAAATTTGGAGAAACGCATTTAATGAAGCATTAAAAGAAAAACCAAATGATGAAGCATATGCTTTTAGAGTTGCATGGAGTGCTTTGCAGAAATATATGAAAAAACAGGAGAAAAAATAATGAAAAGAAATATTTTATCTAAAACATTATTAGAATTAGCCAAGACATCAAAAACTGAAGTTATTGAAAGTGCAGATAACCAAGAATTGATTGATGCAGCTAGTAAATTAGGAATTATTCTTCCTTCTCCTGATTTAGCTGTATTAAAAACGGTCTATGCTGAAATTGATAAAGTTAATTTAAATGGAGTCATTCTTCCGAGACTAGCGGTTGAGCAAGGATTAGCTACATTGATAGGTAAGCAAATGAATTGGGAACATATGGGAGCTTATCAGGTTTGTGGTTATACTATTGACGCTGGTATCGTTGAAGATAAAATTGAGATTGTTGCAGTAGTATTTAAATCTTTATTTCCTGAAGAATTTGATTTGGTAAAACAAAAATTTTCTGAAGGAACATTGGCTGTAAGTTTTGAAATTTGGAATAAAAATCCAGAAACAGGAGAATCGGTTGTAAAAGAATTAGACAACGGTGCATTAGAAATTAATCCGATTATTTTTCATGGAACAGGATTATTAACGACAAGTAAACCAGCATGTCCAAAAGCAAAAGTTTATAAATTAATTGCTAAAGAAAATACTGAAGAAATAATATTTAATCAAGATTTGGTTTATGCGGAAATGTCTGTTGCAGAACCAAAATGCCAAAATTGTGGCACATGCCATTGTGGAGAGGAGGAGAAAATTGTGGAAGAATTAAAGATTGAAGATAAAAAAGTAGATGAAACAGAGAAAAAAGTTGAAAATGCAGAAGAGCATCTTTGTCCAGAATGTCAAAAACCGATGAAAGATGATGAATGTATGAATGAAGAATGTTCTAAATGCAAAACCAAAAAGGCAGCCGAAGTTAAACCCGAAGAGACTAAAGTAGAAGCTGAAGTCAAACCCGAAGAGGTTATGAAGACCACACCCGAAGAGACCAAAGTAGAAGCGGAAGTCAAACCCGAAGAAGTATTGGTGGAACGTAAAGTTGTCAAAATAGTAACTGAAAATAATGAAATTGTTACTGAATTAATTAATGATTCAGGTAATACATTTGAAAAGAAAGGTATTCGCAGAGAAACAAGATTGTATTCGGATGAAACTTCCGAAGTTCTTGAAACTGAATTCCAAATAGTCGATACATATACACAGGCTCAAGTAGAGGAAAAAGTTAATTTGGCAAAGACTGAATTGAATCAGTCAATTGAATTAAAAGATAAAGAAATTGTTAATTTAAAAACAGAACTTGATGTTAAAAATCAAGAGATAGCAACTTTAAAGATAGAAACTGCCAAAATTAATGAAACAATCGAAACAGCTTCGGCAAAAGGTTTGGAAGTAGGAGATGTAGTTCAAGATTCACAAGATAAAGTATTGGAAAGACAAAAAAAGGTTAATCGCAAAGCCTTCGGGCACGATTAATCAAAAATTAACAAAGGAGAAACACACATGGAAAGACCTGATGTTTTAATCGCAAAAACAATAGGACAGCCTATTGACTCAGCTTTACCTGTGCCGTTTATACTCAGTGAAATTGCTGATGTAGAAACTGCTGAACCTGGTGAAGATGTTTATGTATTTACTGCTTATGATGATAATACTGATACTGTATATACTGCTGGTGATGCTGGTGAATTAACAAGCAATAGAAAATCACCTTCTGGTGCTACAAGTTTAACATTTGTAGGATTACAAACTGATTTAGCTTATGTTACCGTAAATGAAGTTCTTGATGCTAAAGACCAGTCAGCAATCGGACGTAAAAAAGCAGCTATTACTCGTTCTATGGATAAACAAGAAGTAAAAAGAATATTAACTGCTATTCTTGCTGTTTCTACACAGGAAGTTACTAGAGCATCTGGAGAAGATGTTTATGATGTAATAGTAAAAATGGTTCATAAAGTAGAAGATTATGGTGATAATTATGTATTACTTTGTGGTGCAACAGTAAAAGAAAAAATTGATACATACGATAAAGATAACGCATCTACATTTAATTATAATGTGGGTATGAGGGA
>JBAYVI010000200.1:0-5127 GCA_041674625.1 Melioribacteraceae bacterium
TATTTGTTTCTTAAGTAAAATTTTTGGGTTGCGATATATTTGTCAGTTGATGATGTCTCTGCCAATATCCACCTACCATTTCTTTCTTTTACAAAATTTTCAGCATGCTCAAGCAAACTTTTCCCGGCACCTTCTTTTCTAAATTCCGGATCGGTTACTATCCAATAAATATCATAAACACCATCGGTTAAGGGTCTCAAACCAATGCAATAGTATCCTATTAATTTCAATTCTTTTATAAAAACATAAATCGTATAATGGCTTTTTTCTCCATTTAAAACTTTATCGTCAATCAATTCTAAAGCGATTAATTTTTCTTCTTTTGTAAAATTATCAATTCGTTGAATCATCGATTCAATCGAATCACGGTCGTCTTTTTGAAAATCTCTAATCATTTCTTTATCCTATTAGCTGCAAGCATTGCAATTCTAAAAAGCAATTCTTCATAATTAATTCCGGCAGCGTTAGCCGCTCTTGCAAACCCGGCATCTGAGGAAACATCAGGATTAGGGTTCACTTCTATTACAAAAGGAACATTCTTTTTGCTTAGCCGTATATCCACTCTTGCATAATCACGGCACTCAAGTGCTTTATATGCTGCATATGCAGTTTTCTCTAATCGCTTTCTTAAACCGGTTTTAATAACAGCCGGACACTTTGGTACAGTATTTTTATAATAAATACTGTCTTCAGACCATTTTGCTTCATAAGTAACAATTTTTGGTAGATGATCTGGCAATGATTCAAATACTATTTCTGAAATTGGCAAAAGTTCTTCTCCAAGAATTGCTACGTTAAATTCTCGTCCATCAATATATTCTTCAATTAACATCGGCTGATTAAAATTACTTTTTAAGTATTTTATTCTTTTTTGCAAATTCTCAAAAGTATAGACTACCGAATTTTCTGAAATACCAATACTTGCATCTTCATTTAAAAGTTTTACGATTATAGGGAACTTCAAATCAAATTTTGATTTAGACAATTTCCCGTCGCTCTCCAATTTTATAAATCTTGGTGTATTGATACCGAAGGAAGTCAAAATTTGTTTCGTTCTTGATTTATAAAGACAATTTTCCAAAGCCATAGGCGTATTGCCTGTATATGGGATTCCCAGAATTTCGTACAAACCTGCGAAGTAGCTTTCAAAATTTGACTTACCTTCAATCGTTTCAACAAAATTTATTATTACATCTGGTGCAAATGCTTTAATATCAGAGATACTTTTTAATAAATCCCTTCCGATAGCAAGTGAACTCACTGATCTAAATCTTTTAGAAAGAAGTTTTTTGGTAGAGTTAAGCTGAGAAATAAAATTTCTTTCCGAGAGATCTAAAACTTCTGAACCTGGTTCAAGCTCTTTACCAAGATAGTTCTGGTAGAAGGTAAAAGGCTCATTATAACAAATAAGAACAGATAAATTGAGTTTCATAAAAGTTTATATCTCTTCGCCGCAGCGAATAATACTGAATTAATCATTTCTTCATAATTATAACCGGCAGCACGTGCAGCCTTGGGGAAACATGAATTGTCAGCTACTTCTGGTAGAATTCCGGGTAACGGGTTTACTTCTATAATATTAGGAATACCATTGAAATCTAATCTGACATCAATTCTGCTCCAATCTTTACATTCGAGAACCTTATATGTCTTTAAAACGATTTCATTAATTCTTTTTTCGGTCATTTCATCTAACTTAGCGGGACACGTAAAGATATCTAACGGATTAGCTTTAGTATCAAGTACCCACTTTGCTTCATATGAATAGATTGGTACAATTCCTTCAGGTAATTCAGAAAAATTAATTTCTACTATTGGTAGAATTTTTATTTCATTACCATTACCAAGAATAGCAACAGTAAATTCTCTTCCCGGCAAATACTCTTCAATAATAAACGGTTGTTCATATTGTGAGATCATTACAGATAAGCGTTCTTTTAATTCGTTATATTCTGTAATAAATGATGAGTTAAAAATTCCTTTACTTGACCCCTCCCCTAACGGCTTTAAAATAACAGGAAATTTCAAGTTGAAATTCTGAAGTTCATCTAAAGATTTTGCTTTTAGGAATTTTGAAGTAGGAATATTGTGGTAAGATAAAATTTCTTTTGTTCTCGCCTTATCTAGACATATTGATAAAGTAAGAGGGTTAGAACCTGAATAGGGTATTGAAAGGAGATCGAGCATAGCAGGTATTTGTGCTTCTCTGCTTATTCCATTTACACCTTCGGCAATATTAAAAACTATATCGGGCTGCTCGGTTCTAAATTTATTATAGGCTTCCATATCAGCTTCTATCATTACAACATCATGATAGATTTCCAATGCATTTTTAACGGCATTAATAGTTTCTAATGTATCCCACTCAGCATATTTATCATCAAATTTGGTGTCGGTTGAATTTTGGGGAAAGTTATCCAGTACGAAGTTTTTATCTACTTCGGGTTTGAGATTATAAGTGAGAGCTACTTTAATTTTTTTATTTGGTAAATATGAATTAATATAAATTCCTAAAAAAAATTTTAAAAAATTTTCCACCAATATAATGTTTTAAAATTTATATGCAACACTACTTAATAAAAATGTTAAATCTTTTTTTTATGCAATGTTACTTATCACTAAATGTTGAGCATAATTTTTTTTAAGAGTGTTTTTGATGAGAGAATTTTCTTTTTTTCTTAGCGAAGAATCGTTAGAAATAATTTTGAAGGCGTGGTTCTTAGCCGCTTCTATAAGTTCTAAATCGGTTGTTACATCAGTATATATCAAGTTAGGCAGACCGCTTTGTTGAGTGCTGAAGATATCACCTGGCCCTCTTAGTCTTAAATCTATTTCAGAAAGTTTAAAACCACTTGTATGTTGAACCATTGAGTGAAGTCTGATAAATGTTTTGTATTTTTCTATCTCTCTTTCAGATAAGTAATTCAGATCAAAATTAGATGCGAATCCTGAATTTGCAAGTGAGTCTTCAGTTACTAAAATGCAGTAACCTTGCTGGAAACTTCTGCCAACTCTTCCTCTTAACTGATGCAATTGTGATAAACCAAATCGGTGAGCATCGTTAATAATGATGATATTTGCATCAGGAATATCAATTCCAACTTCTATGACAGTAGTGGAAACCAAAACGTCAAATTTCTTATTAAGAAAATCGAACATTACAGATTCTTTTTCCTTCCAATTCATTCTTCCATGAACGAGTCCAATAGATAATCCCGATAAATATTCTTCTTGAAGTGAAACGTAATAAGTTTCTGCTGCTTTTAGAGATAGCTTTTCGGATTCTTCCACCAATGGATAAACAATAAAAGATTGATAACCTTCTTCTTTCTTCTGTATAAGAAATTTATAAATTTCAGGAAGCTTACTTTCCCCCCTCAGTGCAGTTTTAATTGGTTTTCTATTTTGTGGCATCTCCTTAATAATAGAAACGTCAAGGTCGCCATAAATTGTCATTGTCAATGTTCTTGGAATTGGCGTAGCTGTCATGATAAGAACGTTCGGAATGGTTCCTTTCTTGATTAGTGTACCTCTTTGCATCACACCAAATCGATGCTGTTCATCAATTACAATTAATCCAAGATTCTGGAACTCAACATTAGCTTCTATAAGTGCATGTGTGCCGATTACAATATTGGTTTCTCCTGATGTTATTGATTCTAGAATTGCTTTTCTTTTCTTAGATAACTGTCCACCCAGAAGGAGGTCGATTTTTAATCCCAATCCATCAAGCAGTTTAGATATAACTCTATAATGCTGGTCGGCTAATATCTCAGTAGGAGCCATTAGAGCGCATTGGTAGCCACTTTTACACATCAATAGGATAGATATTAAAGATACAATTGTTTTGCCGCTTCCAACGTCTCCTTGAAGCAATCGGTTCATCGTCTTGGGGCTTTCTAAATCTTCTTTTATTTCATTTAAAGATTTTTTTTGATCGTTTGTAAGTTTAAAAGGGAGTTTCATTACAAATTCATTTGCATAATTTGTATCTAATTTTGCTGTCGTTTCTTTTTTTATACTATCATGAAGTTTTTTTCTTAATGCAACGAGGCATTCAAAATAAAATAACTCTTCAAATTTTAATCTGCGTCTTGTTTCTTCTAAGATTTCATTGCTTTCGGGGAAGTGGGAATTTTTAACTGTCTCTTTTAGTGATAATAATTTCTGATCACAAATAATAAAATCCGGAAGTGATTCTGTAATTAGATCTGCATAATTCTCTACAACTGAATGAATTAATTTACGAATTGAAAAATCACCAAAGCTTGTTTTCCTAAGTTCACCGGGTATTCTATAAAAAGGGATTATTTTTCCTGTATTTAGAAAATCGTCTGATTCTGATTTCCCGAGTCGATCGAAATCGGGATGTATGAATTGAAGCTTATGAAATTTATTTACTTGTGGCTTACCGGAAATAGCAAATGAATCACCTTCCTTAAACATATCCTTAAAATAGGAAACAGCTTGAAACCAAGTAGCCTCAAAATAACCGGTATTATCTTTGAAAATGATAGTTAGAATTGTTTTTTTGCCGAATCTTTTTACTTCCTTATCATAAACCTCACCAATAATAGTTACTTCCCCTGAATATCCTTCTAAAACATAATCATAAACCTTTATCGAGTTAAGTATTGTTGAGCGGTCGAGATATTTGGAGGGAAAATAAAATAGAAGATCTTTTACAGTAGTGATACCGATTTTAGAAAAGGATTCAGCGCGTTTTTGACCGATAGATTTAAGGTATTGAACTGATTTATCTAATTCGGAAGCCATAATTAATGCTCAGACTTCATGTCCCGAGTCATTAATTCATAAGTTGATTTGATGGGATCTTTTTCTTCAAAAAGGATTTCATAAACTCCATGGCAAATTGGAGCGAGAATTTTATGTTCATTAGTAAGTTCATAAACTGATTTACACGTTTCCACACCCTCGGCAACCATATTCATACTTTCAATTATGTGTTTTAATTTTTTACCTTTACCGATCTGTTCGCCTACGAATCTATTACGGCTATGCTTACTCATACAGGTTACTATTAAATCGCCCATACCGGAAAGTCCGGAAAATGTTTCTGGTCTTGCACCGAGAGAAATTCCTAGTCGAGAAATTTCAGCAATACCA
>JBAYVI010000201.1:0-5032 GCA_041674625.1 Melioribacteraceae bacterium
CCTGATTGAAAACACCATTCGCCCCCTGGCCATTGGCAGGAAGAATTACATGTTCTGTGGCAACCATGATGCGGCAGAGAATGCTGCGGTGGTTTATTCCTTGTTGGGAACCTGCACGGCATGTGGAGTTGATCCGCAGCAATGGCTTCAAGATGTGCTTACCAGACTGCCCTATTACAACAACGATTACAGCAAGGACCTGGCAGAACTGCTCCCCCACAACTGGAAGGCAGCTAAAAACTCCAGGTAAATCCAACTTTTCTTGTAAAAAGCTGTAGACTTCTAAAAATAACGGAACCGTTCTGAAGTCAATCCAGGTTTTTCCAACAATCCGGTAAAAATGTTGGAGCATCCTGGGGACTGATCAATTATATGCAGGAGGCCGAAGTATTACGGTGGAATGAGCAGGGCGGAGAAGTGGAGCGGGTTTTATTGAGTATTTTTTTCGGAATTTCATTAGAAGTTTTTGGGTGTTTTTAAGGGGCGGGAAGGCTCGCGCACAGTCTATTTAACATAATGTCCCATTATGGTTGCTGTTTTTATCAATCAAAAATTCCGCTAGATATTTTGAACAAAAACATGCCCATAATGTGCATTATGTTATTTAGCGGGGGTGAGTTGTTTTTTTCTGGCACAAACGAAACGGTGGTGGTGGTTGGAGTGGAGTGATCTTTTTGCCTTATGGCGTTGGCTTGCGCTTTGCTTTCACAAAGGATTGAGTGAAGCAATGGGCAATTGTGCGGTAGGCTTGCAAAAAGTGTGACAGAAAAAACAACGCGGGGAAGGAGCGGGAAGACATTCTCTCTCAATTCGTTGAGATCATAATGCTTTACAGGAAATCTTCGTTACTGTTGTGATCAAACGAGAACGAGGAACGGTTAGTTTAAGAATAGTAGCTGACTGCGTGGCACTTTCCTGTCAAGTTACAAGAAAGTTGAATCGGGCTACAACCCTTGAAATTACTACTGAACCGGCTATTATTTTTATACATTGTTGAACTAAATCCCTTCGGGATAGCCTTTTTTAAAGTGAATATCTGCATCAGTTTACTTAATATGTCCAGGATAAAAGTAAGCTTTTAATCTCAAAAGTGGTTTTTTATTTTTACACAAAAGTTCAAAATTATCATGGCAAATTATTTATCTTTTTCTACCAATTCTTGTTAAGATACCATTTTACATCTCAATAATTCCCTGGAATTCAATAAGGAAAATTCAAAACCGTCGATAAGTACATAGAACGAAAATACAACGGTATCGTCGGGATGTGGTTCAATCCCGAATAAAAAGTCGGGACTGGGTGCTGTGCGCCGCTCAGAGACCTATTTATTACAAGATGGCCGTTTTTGTTTTTAGTTATTCTAACTTTCATATTTGCTGTAATTTGTCTTTTTATGCGTTTAGAGAGGCAAACTTTTTTATCTTATACAGCATTTAGGTTCATCCGTATTTTGTTCGTTGAATATCAAACTTATATTATAATTATATCTGCCTGAATATCAATCCTGACTTTATGTTTGCGAAAAAAGGATAAATTAATTTCGTTGTCAACCTCTTGAAAATGCCCATGTTGTTTGTTGCAAGCAAAAGCTTTTTTATGTCTAAACGCATTTATATCATGACTTTCCTTAAAAAAATCTATTGTAGATTCAAGTTGCTCAACAGCATAAGTAATCCAACTTTTTGCCTGGTCTTTTAATTCAATAAAATATAAATGCTTAGCGGATGTTAATAATCCATCACACCGCCCACGACCTATGAATTCATTACTTTTTATGAGACAGTTATCAACAGGAGTAAATATTAAACTAATACCTTTTTCGTTCTTTACTGTTGCTATCCAATTTACAGGAATATCAGTATTACTGTACGCTTTTTGACCATTTTGGTCGTCGCATAAGCCAAATAATGAATCATTTCTTGCAGGCTCTTTGCAACTATTTTCTAAAAAATTCACTTTCATATTTTTTCTTCAATTTCTAAAAGTGAATCAAATAAAAGATTTCCTTCTCTTATTGATTGATTTAAATAGTTTTTATCAGAAGGGATACCTCCTTGATTAGCTAATTTATTTATTGTACCATCTTCCTCATTTAATTGATAAATAACAACATCGGATGAATCAATTAACGATTTTTGAGAAATCTTATTCTCAAGTTCTTCAAGTAAGTTAGTTTTTTTATGTTTGTTTATCTCGTTTTGTAAGTACTTGCCTTGAATAGCAATACTTAAATAATTAATTAAATACGGACTGTGAGTAGTCATAATTAACTTATTTCCATCGTTCATGTTATTGAATTCCAAAAGGCTATATAACGTTTGTTTTTGCGATGTTGGGAAAAGATTCTGTTCAGGCTCTTCAACTATATTAATAAAAGCTGATTTATTAAATTTTGAGGATAAAACGGATAAAGCTATTCTTCTTTGCTCCTCTGTCAAAGATTCATTGTTCCAAATTTCTTCAACACCTTTTTTAAAACGTTCAAGCTCTTCTGTACTCATTGAATCTTGAGATACTCTCGATTGTTTTTTTACTGTATTTGCTAAAAACCAAGAAACTAAATACAAGGGAACTAAAGATTGAAATCCACTTGATGCTTCGGTTAACCTTAATTTATAATTATTTCCTTTGATATTTACAATATCATTAAGTTTGTCATATTCAATATCTACATTATTTATTGGCAAATGCATTGCTCCTTTAATTTCATTTTTTGCCTTATCAAATTCTGACAAAAACTCTTTTAGTGAATCTGAGGATAATTTTAATTCTTTGGGACTTTTAACATTTGCAATGAAGTTTCTTTCAGCAGGAACATACATTATTTGTGGCAAATAATAATTTTGTTTTTTATTTTCAATTATCTCAAGAAATCCATTTTTGTATTTTATGCTGTATGCTTCACCTTGATAGTCAAATTCAGTATTGTCAAATAAACCTTCATCACCATAATTTTCTATTCTATGATAGATTAAGAATTGGTTTTTTAATCTATTTTTTTTCTCAAACCATTTTTTCTGATAGTCGCCTCTTACTAAAGCCTTTTCAATCCAAGAAAATGTTGAAATCAACTTAGCCACTGTGCTTTTACCTGAACCCTGATTGCCAATAAAAACGGTAACTTTTTTAATGTCAATCCAGCCGTCTTTTTCTTGACAGCCTTCTTTGATGGGCCCGAAATTCTTTATTCTTATTTTACTCATACGATAAGTTTTCTTACTATGCAAATTTAATCTATTTCTTTATACTCTAACTTATAGTTCATTGTCATTGTTCCTTGGCTTTTTTTCTTTGGCTTGCTTGTAACATCTGCATAGCGACAATTCTCACAATATCTATTATATAGGCTTTGTTGTTAAAATCCCTTCTGATATTCATTTAATTTCATTATCACTATATTATCCAACTTTAACCTATTATTATTATTATTAGTTAAATGGGTTCAATATTTTCATTGTAAATGGATCATCGGATGTTTGGTGGGGTAAATCTAGTGATTAATCTTTTCTGTTTAACATTGGTGGTGTTTTATTGAGGATAGTTGTTTCATTCATATTATTTTAGGGGAGATGTCTCGTCATTTCTCTTGCCTGCCATGGGGCTTGATGTGATTATGGGTACTTTGTTGGGGCAGACTTCGCTTCATTCTGTCGACATGACAGGGAAGAGGCGCCAGTTGCACTTTTCTACCGAAGGTTGAGGGTAGGAGTGGAGGGGTATAAAAATCACGCGTTACGCTATCGGTAAACGCGCGCCAGTGATAGGGGATAATTTGCAATGATAATCTTCATAAATGAAAATCCTTTGTCATTTAGTTTTTGTTCAATAATCGAGGATTAGATCATTATTATCTTCTACAGGTTCAATCTGTTTTAATCATGGACCGAGTTGTTTCAGAGTGTCCAGAGTGATTCTATTTGCTGATAGTCGGTTCATGAATATAAAAAAAGGGCGATCCTGCCGGACCGCCCCTAAAATCAACATTAAAACACTTAACTAATTATTACTACGGTTTACTTGATAATCACCTGCTTAAAAATGGATTTGTTATCGCTTATTACCCTGAGTAAATAATTTCCCGATGGCAGGTTTTGTACCGGAATTGAAACTGCCTCATTTGAATCTGGGTTTTCGTTATGATATACCCTAATTCCCAGCATGTTGGTGAGGGTTATTTGCTGCATGCTAGTATTGTCCTGCATTTTAACCATGAGGTTGTCGGATGCAGGATTTGGATAGACCAATAATCCGGATTCCATTTCTGACATACCAAGACACACATCCACAAAAAGGAACAGGGATGATTGGTTTGTACATCCAAATGAATTGGAATAGGTGTAGGTAATTTCATGAGTTCCTGTGCCTGCCTGAGCGGGGTCAAAAATGTTGTCAACCACCCCGTCACCAGAGTAAGTTCCTCCAGCAGGTGTTCCACCGGTAAGTGTAACAGAGCCCCAGTCTTCGATACACAATGTATCGGGTTCAAAGCCTGGCCAGCTAACCACCGGCAAAGGATTGACTACTGCGGTAATGGTATTGGAAGTTACGGGGTTTCCATTGGTACAAGTCAAATCTGAGGTAAAGACCATTGAAACAACATCTCCGTTTTCGGCCACATAGGCAAACTCAGGGGTGTTTTCTCCAGTAGTAGCACCATTTACCTTCCATTGGTATTGAGGGGTGTTTCCACCACCTGTGGTAGATGAAGTAAAATTAAATTCTGATCCTTCACAGAGGTTGTTCTGGGTAATCGCGATTGAGGCTGTAACGTCAATGTACGGTGAAACCTGCATTAAAAGGGTATTGGACTGGGTCGGGTTGCCGGAAACACATGCCAGGGAAGAAGTCATGATTACATATACCTGGTCTCCATCTGAGGGGACATATGAGTAAGTATCACCATTTGCAGCAAAGGTTCCGTTAACATACCACTCGTAAGTTGGCGAACTTCCTCCCTCAACAGGGATGGGGAAGTAACTTACAATTGTTCCTTCGCAAACATTGTTTTGATCGGCCACGAGGCTGACACTTA
>JBAYVI010000202.1:0-4988 GCA_041674625.1 Melioribacteraceae bacterium
AGTGGTAGATGCCGGTTGGAGACCTCACGGTGAGCAAGTAGGTCAAACTGGAAAAACTGTTTCTCCAAATCTTTATATTGCTTTAGGTATTTCAGGAGCAATTCAACATCTTGCCGGTATGCGTTCATCTAAATATATAGTTGCTATAAATAAAGATAAGGACGCACCAATTTTTCAAATTGCAGATTATGGAATTGTGGCAGATTTATTTGAAGTTGTTCCTGAACTTATTAATGAATTAAAGAAGATTAAAGGAAATGAATAAAGTACAAGTAGAAATTTTAGGATTATCAGCAAGCCCTTCCGCAGGAGGGGCTTATGCTCTATTATTAAAAGAAACTTTCGGAGTTCGCCGCCTTCCTATTATTATTGGCTCTTTTGAAGCTCAGTCGATTGCATTGGAATTAGAAGGAATTAAGCCACCAAGACCACTAACGCATGACTTAGTTAAGAATCTTATTGATAATCTTGGAGCAATCATTATAGAAGTTTTGATTGATGAATTAAGAGAAAATACTTTTTATGCTAAGATTAAGTTTGAGGCTTCCACAATGACAAATGAAATTGATGCCCGCCCAAGTGATGCAATTGCAATTGCAGTAAGGACAGGTGCTTCTATTTATGTATCAGAAGAGGTAATGAGAGTAGCAGCATTCGTACCTTCAAGCGATGATAAGGATGAAGAAGCTGAAGATGAGTCATTTAAAGATGAAGAAGACGAACCAATTCTTCCTAAACAAAAAGGAGAAACAAAAGTGGCTACTCTTCAAGATCAGCTTAGAGAAGCGATTGAAAAAGAAGACTATGAACGTGCAGCTAAATTAAGAGATGAAATAAATAAATACACGGGAAATTCTAATTAAATACTGTTTTCCCGATTTCACATTCGAGACATCTATTTTTTGAACAATAGCCACGGAATAGCTCTATCATTCCTTGGCTAATAATAGTCCTCTTGGATTCCTCAACAATTCCTAATGCACTTGCCATATCAGCTATTAGGCTATTATCGGACTTCTGATTATAAAACTCGTAAATTTTTAATATTTTTTTTGCAGCTTGTGCATTTCCAAAAACTTCAAAATATACCGAGAAATAAGGGAGTATAACATTTATTATTATTTCATCCGAACGTGAGATACCAACGAAATATTTTATTTGTGTATTCGCTCTTTGGTCAAAGACGTAATGATTCTGCCAGTATCCATCAGATTTTATTACAAATAATGAACGAAGTGAATTTATTAATACAGTAAGATTTCTAATCTCAATTATTTTTTTTGCAATCACAGGAATTAAATTTTCGTGTAAAATCGAATTTAGTATTTTAGCGCCGGCTATAATTCTGATTGTAGGAAAATTTTGTGGTCTCAAACGGAAAAAATTCCATTTTTCCCTTTCCATAAATGCACCATCATAAAAAGATCTAACCGAATCCCAAATTATATTTAGCCTCTCTAAATATTGTTTCGTCTCTTCTTCATTGAGCTTTTCTAAATCCGGGATTAAACCGCTTATATGAAAAAGAATTGCCTCAAATTTATCTACTGTTATCCCATCAATATCTAACTTATTTAGATAATCAATTTTTGCTAATCGAGCTAACTCGAGCATTTGAGTTTTATTTTTTGAATATCCTAAAGCTTCAAATACTTGCTCATATAGGATTTGTTTCCATATATTTTTATCTTGAAAATCTCTATTAGTAAAATTTCTTTCATGAAATTTTTCTGATAAATCATACGTAATTACTGGTTCGCTTAAGTGAAATTCGTTAATATATTTTAGTTCTTTTAATCGTTCATAAATTTTAGTGCATTTTTTCTCAAATCGTTCTAAACCAAGTTTAGCTAAAAAATTATTCTTTATTTCCAAACTACAAGTGTGGTGATAATCACTACATTTTATGGCGTAACCTTTTTCATGTTCGCCATTTTCATTTTGGGGTATGGCTGCTACTTCCTCATTAATAAAATCTAATAGGCAAACAGTGGGAATTTTTCTTCCGTCTTTATTATAAACGTGATGATAATGATTTTTATTGGAAAGGGATAAATGAAGAATAACTTTATTATATCTTGAATCGATATTATGACCATGATTTTTCCAGTCATTATAATCCGAATCAATTTCAACATCACCAACAAAGGTAATATTACCGATTCTAATTCGAGCATTTTTGAAGTCAGGTCCAGGCAAATCATCGCATCTAACACCCGGATCTAAGACAGAGATTTCCTCCCCATCAATGGTTTTAAAAACATCCTTGTATTCTTGCCTCGTCCAAACTTCGTACAGTTCTTTTTCAGAAGCAGAATGCATATTCGCCCCCGTATTCTAAGATATATAATTAAAAATAATACTTTCTAATCTTAATTGCTACTAATTATTAATCCTATCAATGGTGCTGTTGAAACCATTTAAAGCTGACTTTACTTTATTGATAAACTCTCGTGAGCTATCAACATATATTAAACCCCTACTAATATTAATTAAAAAACGGTTGTTATTTGAATTATGAAAAATAGAAACAACATCTTCTAAGCTGCCGCCTTGTGCACCTACTCCCGGCAAAAGAATGGGAAGCTCTCCAAATCTCTCAATGTTTTCTTTCAACTCCTCTAATTTTGTTGCTCCAAAAACTAATCCAAGATTTTTATTCATATTCCATAATTTAATTTTTTCAATTACTTCCTGATAGAGTAAATTGCCATTAGCCAATTTAAGCTTTTCAAAATCAATAGCACCTTTATTTGAAGTAAGCGCAAGTATAAAATTAAGACGATCTTCATATTTCAAGAAAGGAGAGAGAGAATCATTTCCCATATAAGGATGGAGTGTAATGGAATCAAAATTCAACAAATCAAAAACAGCTTTCGCATACATTTCGGAAGTATTACCAATATCACCTCTTTTAGCATCTGCTATCGTAAAAACATTTTCTGGAATATATTTTTTGGTCTCTTCAAGAAGGTCATATCCCTTCGCCCCTTCCTGTTCATAGAATGCAAAATTAACTTTGTATGCAGCAGCTTGTTCGTAAGTGCTTTCAATAATCATTTTATTAAAAATGCTAATTGGTGATTTTTCAGATTTTAGAAATTCAGGAATCTTATTGATATCAGTATCTAAACCAATACAAATATGAAGATTTTTTTCAAATGCGATTGATAGTTTTTCTTTCGATTTCATATTATGTGTGTGATTTCCTATTTCTATAAATATTTAAAATAATACCAATAAAGACCATATTAATAAGGAGCGAACTTCCACCATAACTAACAAAAGGAAGTGGCAATCCAATTACCGGAGTTATTCCTAAATTCATACCAATATTAATAGCGAAGTGAGAAAAGAACAAAGACAAAGCACCAATAATTAATAAGCTGCTATATCTATCTTTAGCAAATGAAGAAAGTTTCAGAAGTCTCATAAAAAAAATTAAAAATAAAAGAACAATTGCAAGACTTCCTAAGAAACCAAATTCTTCACCAACAACACTATATATAAAATCTGTCCACTGAGCCGGAATAAAACGGAGCTGTGTTTGGTTACCTTGAAGAAATCCTTTGCCTAATAAACCACCTGAACCTATTGCCACTTTCGCCTGAATTGCATTATAGCCTGATCCTAATGGATCTGCATTTGGATCGAGGAATGAGGCTATTCTTCTTTGTTGATGTGGTTTTAAGTACTTGATTACAAAATCTACCAAGTAACCGGCGGATAGATTTACTACAAAAATTGTAATACTATTAAAAAGATCTCTCTTAAAAAGTACTAAAGAAACAAAAACTCCAACAATTGTAACAATAAATGGAAGAGTTCCAAAAATTGAAGAAATAGCAACTACTCCGGGAGAGAGAACAACAAACATTGCAAATAAGCTAATTCCGCTCCAGAACAATAAGGAAATTGTAATTATTCCAAATACAATTGCAGTTCCCATATCGGGCTCTAATAAAATTAATGCTATGGGAAGGGTTCCAATAAATAATGCAATTCCTATATCTTTAAAATTATTTATATCGTCTTTCTTATCTGTAAGCCAGTGCGAAAGCATCAGTATCGTTCCTATTTTTGCAATCTCTGATGGTTGAAAACCAATGGGACCAAAATCCATCCAGCTCTTTGCTCCAAAAACTGTTTTGCCTGCTACAAGTACAAGCAGAAGTAAAAAAATGGAGAAGAGATATGATGGTAAGGCGGCTGCTCGCAAATATTGAGATGGTAAAAAATAAATAATAAAAAATATCATCAATGAAATTATTAATGCTGCTAATTGCCTTTGAAAATTACCACTCGCAGTAGGGTGATTAACCGTTGAACTATAAATTGCTAATAATCCAAATGCTATTAACAACATCACAGGGATAAAAACAACTAAATCAAATCGATCTTGAAGTTTATAGTTAATTTGCATTAGCGGCTAACGTTTTATTTTTTACTAAATATGCTTTCATTATATCTCTTGCAATTGGTGCTGCATGTGTACTACCGAAACCGGCATTTTCAACAATTACTGCAATAGCTATTTTGGGATTATTATAAGGAGCGAATCCTACAAAGATTGCATGGTCATTTCCATGTGGATTTTGTGCTGTTCCGGTTTTTCCGGCAATAGTAAATTCAGGGGTTCTTATATTCCCAGCAGTACCTACACCATTTACTACTCTATACATCGCATCTCTAACTATGTCAAATGAATGTTTGCTAATTCCCAGATCAATATATTCCGGTTTTGCTTCCAAATATTCATTTGTTAAATTTTTTATAAATCCCTTTACGAAATGTGGTTTTGCAGATTTACCATAATTAGCTAATAATGCCACATATTGCGCCAACTGAATTGGTGTAACACTTAATTCACCCTGACCTATTCCAAGACTAATTAATATACCTTTTGGATACCGGTCTTTGCCAAATACTCGATCATAATATTTTTGATCCGGTACCAGGCCTGAGTTTTCTTCTGTAATATCAACTCC
>JBAYVI010000203.1:0-4865 GCA_041674625.1 Melioribacteraceae bacterium
CTTCCCAATGATTCCTGCCAAGAGTATTAATTATCCCGCTCCTACAATCTGGGTGTTTGCTTTCGCCTTATTACTTTGGCTCGGGATGTTATTAATAGGGGGTGTCAAAAAGAAAATCATAACTATAGCTCTTTTCAGTGGTATAGTTTACGTCTTAACCTTTATTGACGGTGTAGGGGCTATATCTCGTTATCAGACATCACAAGATAGTTTTGCCATTGGAATGTATGCCATGGGTCAAATGATTAACTGGTGGGCTGCAATTGTTTGGGTTGTTTTCATTTTTGCGCTGGTCAAGGGGAAATCTTGGGCTTATCCCATGGGTATCTTTGCAACAGCAATGTCCATATTTGGGGGATATCCTGTTGGGCTCACTGATATTTTTCAGATCGGACGTTTCTCAATGTTTCTTGTTGCACCGGTAATGAGTACGATTATGCTAATCATCTTTTTACTCCCTGGGACAAGGCGATTGATTGAGGAAACCGAAGAAGAAGAGAGGGTTCCAAGTGACATTATGTAATATTGATTACATACTCTTGAAATAATATAATAAAATAATGGTGATGAATTGGGTTTGGTAAAAAAAAATAACATAGTTGCAAGGCGTAAATATTATTTATGCCGAATAATTATGCATTTTATTTTAAATTATTAGTTAGTATGAACTTACTAACTAATATAAACCATATCCAATAATTATGTACTAAAAAATGATTGGCCTTAAATACATATACGATGAAAGGAGGAAGCAATGAGTTGGATTGATAGGATATTTCTTTTAGGCACAGGATTAATTGCAATATACTTAATAAGTCTATTCATAAAAGAATATTTAAAAACGTGCAAGCAGTGGAATCTTTATTATTCAATTTCTTTTGCTGTGCTTACAATCTCCGGACTTTTACTGATAGGACTAGGTTACGGCATTCTGCAATCTCCTTTGGTGGTGATAGTCGCTGCTCTAATTCCAATAGTATTTTCAATGGGTCTTGTTGATCAATATTTAGAAAAATATACAAAAATCTATTCAGTTTTTGCAACAGTGGGATTTATCGTCCTTAGCTTTACTCGAATCTGTGAATTACAATTACTATCTAGGATAGTACTGATAACAGTACATTCAGTTGCAGGACTGATAATATTTGTTTTACCATTTCTTCTGATCAAAAAGAACAAAGTAAGCAAAGAATTTGCCTTTATATCTGTTGGCGGAGCTTTAATAGGAGTAGGAGGCATAGCATTAGCATTCTTAAAAGCAGGCAAGCCCATTTTATCTGCAGAAATTATATTTACAATTCTCGCCCCCTTGCTTTTCCTAATGTGTGCCTCATTTTCAATCGGTTTTATTAAAGAAATGAGAAAAGGAAGTCAAGTAATGGAATGATTTTAATAGTATAGTTAATAAGAGCGGTCTTGATAGGAAATGATCATTTAAATCGCTCTTAAGTTTTTATCTATAAAATATTATATGGAAAAATACAATGACGGCATTTTTAAATAAGTATGATTTTCTTTTTCGCTCAACTAAAGGACTGGTCCTTGTCGCGATATCAATGATAGCCATTGTTACGGCAATATTTGGAACTCTATCCGGTCCTATGGTTGAATGGGGAATAAGAGATATAACAATTAAGCTTATGGGAATGGAGATTCACCCGGCACAGCGTGAAGGTCGAATTATCATGCTTTACCATACTATTGCGATGGCAGTGGTAGCAATTGAAGTATATTTTATAACCTCCATCGTTCCAATGAGAAAACATCAACAACAATCTATAAACGCTACAATCACAGTGGGTTATTTAACAGCAATGATATTCGGGTTATGGTTTGCTTATTTTGGTCATAATTTTGTTTTTCATGGTCTTTTTTTACTAGGTCAATCCTTAGTTTTTTTTGCAGGCATCTTATTAGCCAGTGCATTAAATCCTTGGAAGAAAGAATATCACGTTATGGACAATGATTATTCTCATACAAAAAAAGGTGTGGATCTAGAAAGAGTTGCTT
This sequence comes from Melioribacteraceae bacterium, assembly GCA_041674625.1. Taxonomy (GTDB): domain Bacteria; phylum Bacteroidota; class Ignavibacteria; order Ignavibacteriales; family Melioribacteraceae; genus BRH-c32. Next base: position 2,011 of record JBAYVI010000203.1, read on the forward strand.
TTTTTACTATGACAGTAGCAATGCTTGGATCAGCAATATTCGGTGCGGTTACCGGCTCTTACTGGGGCAATGGACATGAGACATTTCTTGGAGAGGACATTATCCGAACACCTCACAAAACTCCATTACAATTAGCTATTATAGGTCATTTGCATATTATGCTTACTCTCGTTGCAGTCGCACTTGCTCTTGTAATTGGTCGCTGGTTTGATTTCAAAGGGATTCTCCACAAAATAGCAATGCCTTTAATGATTTTTGGTACAATAGTTATAACCTTGGGTGTTTGGTCGGTTGTTCCGTTTGAACCAACAGCTCACACTTTCATTTATGTTGGTTCAGTTTTCATAATGACATCAGCTTTATTAATGGTTATTTACGGATGGCGAAAAATTATCCACGATCGACTTGCCGAACTGGGCTTAGAAAAAGCCGGGTTTATTAAAAGTATTAAAGCATTGCTTCATGACCCAATTAAGTTTGGTACCCTATGGCAAATGGTTTTTATGAATTTTACTGTTAGTGGTGTTGGAATTTTTCTTGCGGTTAAACTTGATAAGATTTTCAGAATTTGGCCGTTTTTAGAAGAACGAATAACCCTAACTGGTCACTGGCATATTCTTTCCGCCATTATTGCAACTATAATTTTGATGTTCTATGCTGATATCTCCGGAATGAAAGGCAAAACCAGGAAATGGTTTGGTTGGATATTGATAATTTGTTCCGACCTTGCCTTTGGGTCGATGACCGTCTTTTCAATGAAGCGGCTCTTTGTTGATCAGTATTCTCAACAATCCGTTGTTAATTGGACTATGATATTAACAGATTTTGGACTGGCAGCGGTATTAATAATATTAGCTCTGTTTTTAAGCTGGCGACTTTTTGATCTTTTCAAATCAGAAGGACTTTGGAAAAAAGAATTATCTAATCCCGAACTCGATATAAAAACAACCTCACCGGTATTATCCTCATACAATCTAGAGGAGGAAATAAAATGAATAAAAAAATCAAAATTTATATCGTAATGATCTCTTTCATCTTGTCTATAAGTAATTCGATATTGTTAAATGCGCAACAATACCTTCAAATTGATACTGGAGTTAATCCTAATACGTGGGTACTTATTCCCGCAGGAAAGTTTTATAAGGGACAGCACAATCATGAAACGATTATACAATATGACTATGAGATTATGGTAACTGATGTAACCAACGAACAGTATGCTAAATACTTAAATGCAGCTTTAGCATCTGGATTTATTAAAATGGTTGGTGATACAGTTAAAGGTTATTATCCCGGCGATAAATTCAATGGTTTTAAGCATGAATTTGAGATTAAAGCAGGTTATTGGACGCATATGGTTTTAAGTGAAAAAGGAATTCGTATTAAATATGCTGGCGGCTCCTTCTTAGCACAAAAAGGTTTTGAAAGCCATCCGGTAATTATGGTTAGTTGGTTTGGAGCAAAATCTTATGCCGATTTTTATGGATGGCGTTTACCTAATGAATTAGAATGGGAAAAGGCAGCACGCGGAAATGATACGAGAGCTTACCCTTGGGGAGATGATTTTGGTAATTCCCATGCAAATTATTACAGCAGCTATGATGTATTCGAAAAAACTTTTGGGAAATTGGGTGGAACCACACCTGTTGGTTTCTATAATGGAAAAACTTATGGAGATTTTAAAACCAACAATAATAAGAGTCCCTACGGATTATACGATATGGCTGGGAATGTTTGGCAATGGGTGGGTAACGTAAAACCTGATGTTCATTATAGGTATATGCGTGGTGGGAGTTTAGCTACTTACGAACAACATTTAAGGATATGGGCTGAAAATAACGCGGGGCCTGATTATTACGGACTTGATGTTGGCTTCCGTTGTGCAAGAGATATAAGCGAAGCAATAAAAGGAAAATAATTTATTTATTAAACCTTATTAGGCGAGTAATAAAATGTTAAATAATTTTTTAGCTTTAACCAAAGATAAATCTAAATGCTATTGGAAGCTAATAAAGAGTTATCAAACTGGTCTATTATTGATAACCGGAATTACTGGTTATATAAGTGCAAGATGTCCGGCACATTCCTTGTATCTATTAGCTTCTTTAAATGGCAGTCTCTTTCTTGCAATAAGCGGAAGTACTATTCTTAATATGTTTTATGATCGGGACATCGATGCAAAAATGCCCCGTGCAATGTTAAGACCTCTTCCCTCTGGTAAGGTAACTCCATCGGAAACTTTAATATTGGGGTTGATTGTTTCCTCGGCTGGATTATTGTGGTCTTTTTATTTATCATATTTCTATGGTGTAATCGTTCTAAGTGGGCTTTTTATAGATGTTGTATTATACACAATCTGGTTAAAACGCCGGACACCTTGGTCGATAATTTTCGGGGGAATTTCGGGAGGCATGCCAATTCTTGCCGGAAGAGTTTTAGGATTAGGTAGTCTTGATTATGTTGGTTTATTATTTTCCATTTCAATCCTTTTATGGATTCCTATTCATATACTAACATTTAGTATTAAATACAATTCGCACTATTCTGCAGCTGGTATTCCAACCTTTCCTAACAAATATGGAACTAAAAACACTCGCTTAATTATTGGCGCTTCTTCATTACTTACACCAATCTCAATTGCGATTGGTGCATTGGGTTTAGGTATCTCCTGGGGATACCTACGCCTTCTTACAGTCCTTTCAATTGGAATTCTAATCTTACTTATCGCAAGTTACTCATCTTTATCCGAGAAAATAAATTTTGCTTTGTTCAAATATGCATCCCTTTATATGCTGCTGGCGATGTTAATTGTGAGTCTCGGCATACTGTTATGAAAAATCTATCAAAATTAAATA
>JBAYVI010000204.1:0-4833 GCA_041674625.1 Melioribacteraceae bacterium
AGTCTGACCTATAAAAATATTTGCCGTATTCGATAAAGATTCTGCTCCCGAAGTACCTAATAACTTCTGCATTACCCATGCCATTGCTTGTACAATTTTTTGCATTACTCCAAGGTAGTACAGAACTGACATTAAACTAGCAAAGAAAATAATTATTGGGAGTACTTGAAATGCGAAAAACATTCCTAATGAACCTTCGTTGCCGGGACTAAGTGCTAAATTGCCGAAAATGAATTTTGATCCTTCAGTAGTAAAATTTAGTACAAGGACAAAAAAACCACTTATAAAAGTAAAAAGAGCCTTCAGATAGCCTAAAGGAGCAAAAAATTGAGATAATTCATCACCTTTTAGAATGAAGATTGCTAGAACTAACTGAATCCCTAACCCTTTTGCCACCAATTTCCAATTTATTGCTTTCTTATTATTTGAAAATAAATAAGCAATTGAAATAAGTACAATAAACCCTAAAATCCCTCTTAAAATGGAAATAAAATCCATAATTCTCCCTTATGTTACGGTATATAATGACATTTTCTGCAACGAGCTTCGTAACTCTCAGAAGTACCCACTAAAACTCTTTCTTGAGTTGCAATTTTTCTTTGTGTTTTATCAGCGGGATTACCGCATGAGACGCATATAGCCAATGTTTTTGTTATAAACTCAGCCCGCGCTAATAATTGAGGAATTGGTTCAAATGGAATCCCTCTATAATCTTGATCTAATCCGGCAATTACGACTCTCTTTCCTTCATTTGCTAATTGTTCAACAATATCAATCAAACTATTATCAAAAAATTGAGCCTCATCTATGCCTATTACATACGCTTCTTTGGACAAATTTATTATTTCTTCTGGTTTTTCTATCATTATTGAGGGAAGTGATAGTTCACTATGAGATACTATATTAGTAGAGGAGTATCTAACATCAATACTTGGTTTGAATATGATGACGTTTTGCTTGGCAATTTGGGCTCTTCTTAAACGCCTTATTAATTCTTCTGTCTTTCCACTGAACATACAGCCTGTTATAACTTCAATCCAACCTGTATCTTTTGGTGTAAAATGAGGTGAGTAATTTATCATTTGTTTAGAAACTCCTCCCCAAAGGAAATGGGTAATAATTCAGAAATTTTATAGACTTTTGGTGTATCATTATCTAACAGAATTACTTCCAAATCTTTACCGCATAGATCAAGAAGCACTTGTCTGCACGCTCCACAAGGAGGACAATAAGTAGCTTTGTCGCTAGTAATTGCAATCGCCTTAAAATTTCTTTCACCTTGAATAAAAGCAGAAAACAGAGCTGTTCTCTCAGCGCATATTGTTAGACTGTATGAAGAAGTCTCTATATTTGCTCCATGATAGATTTTTCCTTCTTCAGTTAATAATGCAGCCCCAACATGAAAATCTGAATAGGGAGCATGTGATTTATTTGTAGCATTTACTGCTTCATCCATTAATTCTTTTGGTGACATAAATGTTTATCCTAAAATTATTCCTTCATCATAAAATTTACTTTTTATTTCCGAGAGGAATCTTGATGGTTTTGAAAAATCGCTTCCTCTATAACGTTCATAAATAAATTCCGGATACGAAATATATAAATTTTGCTTCGCTCTTGTTACTGCTACGTATAATAATCTTCTCTCTTCTTCTAATAATTCCAATTTTCTTTCAGATTGAGCAGAGGGAAATACCCCATCTATTACATGCATAATAAAAACGGTATGCCATTCTAATCCTTTAGCTGAATGGATAGTCGATAAAGTTAAAAATTCTCTATCTTCCGGGGGTGCTTCCATATCAACAACACTATTCTGAGGTGGATCAAGCGCTAAATCAGCTAAAAAATCATCCAATGACTTATACTGTTCTGAAACATTTAAAAATGTATCTAAATCTTTCTTCCTCTTTTTATTATCGTCATATTTTTCTTCAAAATATGGCTCATAATAACGCATAACTAATTCTACTTTCTCAGCAGTTATAGTATTTTTAGTATGCAGCTGATGCAATAATTCAAAAAGGGGATACAAACGATCATTCATATAAGCTGTTTTTATCTTCTCAGGATGCGATTTTAATGAAACTATTCCAGTTGAAACCGAATCTATTATCACTTGTGCTTTCTTTGGTCCTACACCTTCATGCAAAAGGAGCACACGATACCAACTTACGAAATCTAATGGATTTGAAGCAATGCGTAAAAATGCGATCACATCCTTTACGTGTGCTGACTCCACGAACTTCATTCCACCAAATTTTATGTAATTTATTCCGGCTTTATTTAATTCAATCTCCAAATCGAAAGTCGTATAAGATGAACGAAATAATACAGCTATATCTGTAAGAGGAATTCCTTCTTCTCTTAATTCTAATATTCTCTCAGTTATAAATTTAGATTGTAGATTTTCATCTTTTGCTTTAACTATTACAGGAAGCTCGCCACCTAACTTATTTGTAAACAATTCTTTAGGATATTTCTCTATTGCATTTTCTAATAACTGATTAGCAAAATCGAGTACAGGTTGGGTGCTTCTATAATTTTCTTCTAATGTAATTAATTTTACATCTTTGTATAAATGTGGAAATTCTATTATATTTTTAAAGTCTGCTCCACGGAATGAATAGATTGATTGTGAATCGTCTCCCACAACCATTACGTTTTGTCTAAGTTTCGAGAGGGCTTTAATAATATCTGACTGCAGTTTATTAGTATCTTGATATTCGTCTACCATAATAAACTTTATAGATTCGATAAGAGATCGTGCTCCAGGTCCGTCTGCCTTCAAAAAATCGCGTAAATAAACCAATAAATCATCATAATCCAATAAATGATTTTTTCTCTTATATGAAATGTAGAGATTTTCAATTTCTTTGATTTTATCGATATAGTTAAGATAGTCGGGGTAATCTGCAAGTATTATTTCTTCAATCTCTTTTTCTGTATTTACTTTGAGACTGAGAATCTTAAAAATCGTTTGCTTTTGAGGAAATTTCTTTTTTAATTCTGATAATTTCAGTTGACCTCGAATTAGATTTATTGCGTCTTCTGAATCGCCCTGGTCTAAGATTGTGAAGTTATTATTAAGATTAAAATAGGATGCATACCTTCGAAGTGTAGTATTTGCAAAGGAGTGAAAAGTACCACCATTTACTTTTGAACATCGATTATCTAATAAGGCACTTGCGCGGCTCATCATCTCTTTTGCTGCTTTTCGAGTAAATGTGAGTAATAGAATCGATTTGGGGTCAAAACCTAATTCGACTAATCGAGCAACTCGATATACCAAAGTTCTCGTTTTACCGCTTCCTGCTCCAGCAATAACTAAAAAAACACCTTCTAAAGCTGTAACAGCTTCAAATTGTGATGTATTTAATGAATTTTCATAATTTATCTTAAAATTATCTTCATGGATTATTGTAGGTAATGCATTCGTACGTTTGAGAGTAAAACTTTTGGTCATCTTCTGCGGAGTGCTTTAGGTTTGTTTAATATCTCTGTTATTACGATCATATCTTTTAACGAAATATTATTATCTAGTTTAGAGCGAATAGCCATTACTTTTTCATTTTTCGCGGTGCTGAAATGTTCTACTTTTGACGCAATACTACTACCTGTATTTCTAAAAATGTCAGTTCTCGATGTATTAGAATATTTCGATTTTGCATCAGAAAAACCCTCTAATGAAGGATTTAAGTCATAATCGACTATCTTTTTCTTCTGATCTTCTATTTTATCAGAAACCTTAAATTCAGATTCAGGGTCCCAAGTATTGTGTTCACCATATTGGTTCGGAATTTTAATAGTGTTCCAATCATCTGTCTTTGGAATCTTCATACCAAACATCTCCTCAAAAATATCTTTATTTGTTTTTTGAGGAGATTTGTAAGATACGGGAGCTGGTTTCCTTGCTCCCGTATTTATAAATCTATCATCTTCCGAATAACTTCTGCGATCTGTTTGTCCAGTACTACTTACATCTGGATTTTGGTTAGCTCTCCATTTTGCTTCTTTCTCTTTCTTCTTTTTGGCTTTATCACCAAAAAGTCCACTTAGAATACTTACAATAAAGAAAAAGGCAATTATATATTCTATTATGTTATCCATTATTCTTTTTTGTCAGTTGGTGGTTTTGCTATCGAATTACGCATATCAGTATCTGCCTGAACGTTGCGTAAATTATAATAATCCATTATACCAAGATTTCCGCTTCTGAATGCTTCTGCTATTGAACGAGGTATTTCGGCTTCTGCTTCTACTACTTTTGCTTTCATACGTGAAACTTCAGCTGTCATTTCCTGCTCCAATGCAACAGCCGCAGCTCTTCTTTCTTCTGCTTTCGCTCTAGCTACTTTCAAATCTGCTTCTGCTTGATCGGTCTGTAAAATTGCACCGATGTTTGTCCCTACATCTACATCCGCTATATCAATTGAAAGAATTTCAAATGCAGTTCCTGCATCTAATCCTTTCGCAAGTACTACTTTTGATATGCTATCAGGATTCTCAAGCACTTCTTTATGAGATTTAGACGAACCAATTGTTGATACTATTCCTTCACCAACTCTTGCTAAAATTGTGGCTTCGGTTGCACCTCCAACTAATCTCTCTAAATTAGCTCTAACTGTTATACGTGCAATAGCTTTTAATTGAATTCCGTCCTTTGCAACTGCTGCTACCATAGGTGTTTCTATAACTTTTGGAAGAACTGACATTTTAACTGCTTCTAGTACATCTCTTCCTGCCAAATCGATTGCAGCTGCTTTTTCGAATCCTAAATCCAAATTTGCTTTATTCGCTGAAATTAATGCATTTACCACCGTTGTAGGATTA
>JBAYVI010000205.1:0-4833 GCA_041674625.1 Melioribacteraceae bacterium
ATCAAATTGAATCCAATTATTCCAGGCTTGTTTATACTTCTTAATAGCTGAACTGGTAACAGACTTGGCTTTAAAATCAAGGTATTGATTGAAAAGCACTTCAATAGATTGATTTTCAATTGCAACTTGGGGATTCATTAGAGCTTGCAATTTTGCCTCAAGGATTCTCTCTGCTAATTTGAAATTGCTCTGATGCCACGTAAGATTGGTTGTTTCCCTATAGCGAACACCATCATATGAAATAGATGTGTAAATCACATCACCTCTACGTAGCAAGAATGCATTGCGATATAAAGGATGAGAGATAGTATTCTTCTTATTTCTGGTATTTGGCATTACTGTTTTGAATAGCAATTGGGAAAAAAGTGATACTTTGTAATTTGTATTACATTTGTATTGCAAAAATAACAAAATATTATCTATATTTGTATTGTCAATATTTGTGAAATTGTTTTTTTTCACAAATAAGTAAAATTACTTATTGAGAGAGCTAATAATAATAAATATTGGATTTAACAGAAATGACAAACTATAGAGAAATATTTGAAAAGGTAGAATTATCACTTAAAAATTATTCTTCTTTGTCAGAATCTGATTTTGAAGATATTTATGGTCGATTTAAGTTTTTTGAAAATAAAAAACTATCAGATGACGAATATTTTGAAAATCTTATAATGATAATTTTTTATTCTGGATTTAGAGCGTCAACGGTATCAAGTAAAGAAAAAATCATTTTAAGATATTTTTCTGATTATAAAAAGGTCTCTCAATATTCTGATGATGACTTTAATATAATTTTTAACGACTCAGATATGATTAAAAATGAACGGAAAATAAAGAGTTGTATAAAAAATGCAGCTACTTTTAGAGATATAGTTATCGAATATAAATCATTTAAAAATTATATTGATAGTTTCAATGCTAACCAATCTTTCGAGAAACTTATTTTACTAAAAGAAGAATTGGAGTACCGTTTTGAATATTTAGGAGGTACAACAGTTTATCATTTTTTAACTGATATTGGTTTTAATGTACTTAAACCAGATAGAGTAATATTACGGATATTTAAAAGACTTGGACTGATTGAAAGTGAAAAGCAATTATTAAAAACAGTTATTCAAGGTAGATTATTTGCAAAAGCAACCGAATTACCTATCAGGTATATTGACATTATTTTTGTAAGATATGGACAACAAGGGGTCAACGAATATTTTGGATTGAATAATGGAATTTGTTTAGAAACTAGTCCTAACTGTAATGTTTGTGGAATAAATGAATATTGTAATTATAAATATAACATATTGAAGTAATAACTATGGATAACACCATTAAAAGTTTAAAAAAAATTAAAATCGATTCTCTCTATCGAAAGAAGAAACACTTTAATGCTACTGATAGAATTGAAAAAAGTCATTTTTCAATAGGATTACCACTTATTGTCATTAATGTAATAACCGGATCAATTCTGTTTTCTATTTTAACAGACAATGAAATAACATGGATAAAATATATTCCACCAATTTTTTCATTTATTGCTGCTATATTAAGTAGTTTTCAGACATATTTTAACTTTCCTAAGATTGTGGAAGGCCATAGAAGAGTAGGTAATAAATTTCTATCTGTTATGAAACAATGTGATATATTACAATCTTTTATAGCTGACAACTTAATTAATGATGAGAATCTGATTCTTGAAATAAAAAATTTAACCAATATAGTTGAAGAAATAAATAAGGAAGCAGAGTCGTACCCTACTTCAAAAAAAGATTTCCTATTGGCTAAACAAGAAATTGATTCTGGTGATGAAACATATACTGAAACAGAATTGGAGTTATAAAAATGGCAAGTACTATCGTTACATATTTGCAAAGTTTATCAAGTAAGTATTATTTAAAGAATGATTCAAATGAAATTGTTAAAATCGACAATTCATTATCAAATCTATTAAATAACATAGACAAAGAACTAGGTTATTTAATTAAAAGAAGATTTGTTTTTGGTTCGTATGATAGAGATACAATTTTGCCAAGGGATTATGATAAATATTCAGATATTGATTTAATGGTTGTTTTTAACACAACGGACTTTGAAAGAACACCCGAAACATATCGAACCTGGTTAAAAAATTTTGCAGACAAATATTATAAAGATAGATATGGTTCAGAAGTTGTGAAAGAATATCCTACAGTAACAATACGTCTTAATCATATTAAATATGATTTGGTGCCTGCAAAAGAAGAAAAAGGGTTTTTTTCAACATCGCTATATATACCTAACAAAGATAGTATTTGGCAACAAACAGACCCATATTCTATAAAAGAAAATCTTATTGAAGCAAATACTAAATATAATAGCATAGTGAGACCTATAATTAGATTAATGAAAGCTTGGAATGCAAAATCCAATTATCCTTATAATTCTTACGAACTCGAATTGTTCATAACTGAACAAAATTTTTATGGCGATAATATTCAGGAAGGTTTTTTCCATGCCATAAAACAACTCTCCCCAAACTGGAATGATTCACAAACGAAAAAAGATAAAATCGAAATCTTAAAAAATAAAATTGAACAAGTAATAATTTGTATTAACAATAATGACATTATAAAAGCGAAACAACATTTACATCATGTTTTACCATATTAATATCAACTATTTTCTTAATCAATAATCCGATTTAATTATAAATATATGATATTGGTAATATTATATTTGATATTGTTTTGTTCAATACAATATTAAGAAAAATAGAATTAAAGAATATACCTTATGCACTACTCAAACATACGTGAAGAAGAATTAAAAAATAAAGTTGCTGAAGATTACTTCGGAGCTTTTGACAGAACAAAAATAATAGGGAATATAGATTTCTGTGTTTCTATGAAATCGGACAGAAACCAAGAATTATTATTTGACAAGGGTTCGCTACTTTGGGCTGAAGCTAAAAAAGGCAAGTCTGATATTATTAAATCATTAGTTCAATTGATTTTGACAATTGGGAAAGCCAGGACTTTCGATAAACATTTACCTCCTGCTTTCCTTGGGGCTTTTGATGCTGAAAGAATTGCTTTCATACCATACAATAAAATTCATGATATTTTCTATGTGACTGATTTTAATTGGAATGTTGCCCCTTCCAACTATAACACTAAAGAGTTCATATTAATTCACGACAAAGTCAAATCTGAAATTGAAAAAAGTTCATTGCACTATGATTTTGCTGACGATAGTAAAGAGCTTAAAGATTTTATTAAAAATAATTTCAATGATGGTAACATCAACACTTCAAAAGTTCAAATTGATAAAAACAACTTTGTAGTGATTTATAATAAATGGCTGAACAAAGTTAAGCCAACAATATCAGTTAATTGGGAAGTTGCAAAAAAGAATGGTATAATTGACGGAGACTTCTATTTAGCAGATTTACTATCTAATGAGAATAATTCCTTAAAAGACAACTTGTTTGTAGTATTAAAAGCAAACGAATATCAGTTTAATAGACATAAAGATATATACGGAGCTTTTAGCTCGAGTACCGTTCAATTTAATGATAAACAAAAAAATCATAATGAATTTTGGAGTAAATACGAAAGACCACCAAAAGAGGAGTATTGGGATTATATCATTGAACGACGTGATTTACTTGTTCCTCAGGATGTGCGTGAAAGGAAAGGATCTTTCTTTACTCCGCAAATATGGGTGGAGCTTTCGCAGAAATATTTAACCGATGTTTTGGGGGAAGACTGGCAGGATGAACACTATATCTGGGACTGTACGGCGGGTACGGGCAATTTATTAACAGGACTTACAAACAAATATAATATTTGGGCTTCGACTCTCGATAAGCAGGATGTTGAGGTAATGAAAGACCGTATTAAAAACGGTGCAAACTTACTTGAAGATCACGTTTTTCAGTTTGATTTTTTGAATGACGAGTTTGAGAAATTGCCAAAGCCGCTATATGAAATAATCAACAATCCCGAAAAAAGAAAGAAATTGGTGATTTATATTAATCCGCCGTATGCGGAGGCAGGTGACTCGAAACAAAGGACTGGTACCGGTAAAAACAAAGAAGGCACAACTATTGAAAATAAGATTTATCTTAAATACTCAGATTTAATTGGAAAAGCAAGCAATGAACTTTTTACCCAGTTTTTAATAAGAATTTATAAGGAAATTCCTGGTTGTAATATTGGAAACTTTTCTACAATTAAGAATATTCAATCACCAAATTTTCAAGTATTTAGAAGTGTTTTTAAGGCTAAGTTAAATAAATTGTTTTTGGTTCAAGCGAATACATTTGATAATGTCAAGGGTTTATTTCCTATTGGATTTTTTATATGGGATACAAAAATAAATGTTAATTTTGATGAAATATTAGCTGATGTATATAACCGTAATGGCGTTATTGAAGGTCAAAAATTAGTACTAAATTATAATGATAATTTCAAATCAATGGTAAAATGGTTATCAAGTTTAAGGGATAATAAAAGCAATCATATTGGTATGATGAACATGGGAAGAAATGACTTTCAAAATCAAAATCTTGTTTATATTAAACACGATATTAATGATGTTGGTCATTCAATTTTTTTGACATTAGAAAATATTAAAGAAACCTTTATTTTCTTCACAGTTCGCCACTGTATTGAAGCTACTTGGCTAAACGACCGTGACCAGTTTTTATTCCCAAATGATGGATGGATGGAAGATAAAGAATTTCAGAATGATTGTTTGGCTTTTACATTATTTCATGGTCAAAATAAAATAACTTCAAAAGAAGGTACAAACCACTGGATACCTTTTACAGAGCAGGAAGTAAATTCAAGAGAG
>JBAYVI010000206.1:0-4794 GCA_041674625.1 Melioribacteraceae bacterium
ATGATCCATTTCCCACACGTTATAATTTAGATCAAAATTATCCAAATCCGTTTAATCCAGGCACAAATATCAGTTTCCAAATACTTGAGCCGGGATATGTTACATTAAAAGTATATGACCTACTCGGTAGAGAACTCGCAACTCTTGTAAATGAAGAGAAGATACGTGGTAATTATGAAATCCCTTTTAATGGAAGTGGGTTTAGTAGTGGACTTTATTTTTACATACTTAATTGGAATAACTCTATACAAACAAAAAAGATGTTACTAATAAAATAGAGAGATAATGAAAGTTGAACCTAAACTGAAACTTATTAATGGAATATTGGTCGTAATATTTTTAGTGTTATTACCTACTAATATTAATAGCCAGAAACTTGAGCTTGGTATATCCGGCTATCAGAATAAAATATTCATTTCAAATATTGTAGGTGAGAAGGTTACATTAATTGACTCAACTGAACTTAAAAATAATTTTCATTTCGATCTAACTAATTATAACGTTGGTCTTTATAGGATCACCTTTGATAATAACAAATGGATAGATTTTGTAAATGATGGTAAAGATATAAAGATAATGACCGATTCAAAGTACGTACTCGATAGCTTAAATGTATTAGATTCTGAAAGCAATAAACTATTTTATACTTTCTTAAAACTCAATAAAGCATACAAGACAAAAACTGAACTGCTTCAATTTATACTTGCACGCTATCCCAAAGATGATTCATATTATCTTGATACTAAAAAGCGATTGAGCGATCTTCAATATGATTATTTAGAGTTCGTGAATATTACTTCACAGAAGGAACGTGGTGCATTTGTAGCAAAGTATATACGGTCTGCTCAATTGCCGGTTATTGATTCCGAAATACCAGTCGATAAACAATTGGATTATCTAAAGTCCCATGCTTTAGATTATATTAATTTTAATGATGCATCTCTTATTTATTCTGATTTATTCACTAATAAATCTATCGAGTACTTAACATATTTCCGCAATCCACAAATGCCAAAGGAAATCCTTGATAAAGAGTTTACGAAAGCAGTAGATTCACTCCTTAATAAGGCAAGGGTAAATCAGTTGGTTTATCAGCATATTACAGAATACTTGATTGATGGGTTCAAGAAGTTCGGCTTTGATCAAGTACTTGATTATATCGTTGAGAACTATGTAATCAAAGATGATCTCTGCCTGGATGTTAAAACGGAAGGAATGATAAAAAGAAGAATTGAGCAGGCGAAAAACTTTAAGATCGGTTCTTTCGTCCCAAACATTGTTCTTCAGAACATAGAGGGAAAGGAGATAGATTTAAGTAAGATCAAATCAGAAAAAGTTTTATTAGTTTTCTATACGAGTTGGTGTCCGCATTGTAAAGAACTACTTCCAAAACTAAATGAGCTATATCAGAATCAGGCGATGAAGAAGTATGAAATAATTGCGATATCATTAGACGAAAAGAAAGAGGACTGGGTGAATTTCGTAACAACTAATTCTCCATCGCTGATAAATGCTTCTGATCTTAAAGGTTGGGATGGAGAAACAGTGAATGATTATTTTATTTATGCAACCCCTTCAATGTTCCTAATAGATAAGGATAAAAAGATTATAAGTAAGCCAACTACAATTGAAGAAGTAAAACAAAGTTTAATAAAAATTTGAAGGTAGTATGAACTATTCCAATTTCACAAACAGATTTCATGTTTTTATGATAAGATTATTACTAGTTATATTTTTGTTTGGGAGTAATGTAATGGTTGCTCAAACTGTTAAAGGCAAATTAGTCGATCAAAACGGAATAGGATTAGATAGATTGCAACTTAAACTATATAGTTCGCCAAATATTTCTTCAGCGACATCAACTAGATATGGCTACTTTACATTTGATAATATTTCTGATGTTAAAGAGGATCAGCTTCCTACGGGTTATGCGGTATCTAATAACTTCCCAAATCCATTTAACCCAAAAACAAGAATTTATATTACGCTTCCCAATAGCGGAAATGTAAGGATAGAAGTATTTAATATTCTTGGACAAAAAGTTAGAGATGAAGTTGAAAGATACTTTAGTGCAGGAACAAATTTTATTGATTTTGAATTGAACGGTTTACCAAACGGCATGTATCTCGCAAATTTAACTTTGGATGGAAAATATAGTGTAACTAAAAAGTTAATGCTTCTATATGGAAGCCAACATCTAAATTCAGGGGGCGGAACACCAAGTTTCCAATTAGAAGCAACAACTTCAAGTATTAGTTCAATAATGGATACTAAAATTGATAGTTTAGTTGTGACTAGTCCTTCAATAACCAGAAAAGTATTCACAGGATTTTCCAATGTGGTTGGTTCTTCATTAGATATTGGTAATTTGGTCGTTGATATACCAACAACCGGTTCATCATGTCCTAGCACACCAACGGTTGAGTATGCCGGTAAAACATACAACACAGTACAAATAGGAACTCAGTGCTGGTTAAAAGAGAACTTAGATATTGGAACAATGATCCAAGGAAATGAAGATGCTACAAATAATGGTGTAATAGAAAAATATTGTTACGCCAACAATGCAAACAATTGCAATACTTATGGTGGATTATATCAATGGGCAGAAACAGTTCAGTATAAGAATGGAGCAACAAATACAACAAGCCCAAGCGCGGCATTCAGTGGAAATGTTCAAGGCATTTGCCCAACCGGTTGGCACATACCAACGCTAGCAGAATTTGAGACATTAGCAGAGGCAGTCAATAATGATGGCAACGGACTAAAGGCAATAGGTCAGGGTTGTGGATATGGACCAGGTACAAACACAAGCGGCTTTTCCGCGTTGCTGGCGGGCTACCGCTACTACTATAATAGTTTCTTCACCAATTTACGTGACTACACTTACTTCTGGAGCTCTACTGAGAACTATAGTGATAACGCATACTACATGTACTTGATCGGCAGTAATAGCGGTATCAACATGGACTACAACTTCAATAATAAGGGGTTTAGTGTTCGCTGCGTTAAGGATTAGACTATTTTTCAATTTGACCTTGTCCCTTTACGGGGAGAAGGTCAAATCCCTATTGAGAAATGTGCTATTAGAAGAAGAGCTACCAATTTACAAAAAGAACATTCACCTTGTTCTCGCAACAGTTAAATATATAAGCTAAGTCTTTTTCAACCTATTGCATATTTTTACTTACTCTCACATTTTTTTTATCTGATTGAAGTACTGTTTCAAATAATCTTTAGCCTTCGATTCGGTTTTTGCTTCAACTATACAGCGGATTATCGGTTCTGTATTCGATTTACGAAAATGAACCCAGTGATCATCAAAATCCACACGAAGTCCATCTTCTGTATTTATCTTTCCGGACGAACCATATTTATCAATGAGTTTAGAAATTACTAAGTCAGGATTTTTCTTACCCGTTTCGATTTTATCTTTCTCAATATAATATTGCGGCATTGAGTTTTTAAGTGCCGACATTGGTTTGCCAAATTCAAGAAGATGTTGAAGAGTAATAATAGTGCCTGTGAGAGCATCTCTTCCGAAAACTGCTTTAGGATAAATCACTCCGCCGCTTCCTTCTCCGCCGATGACTGCTTTTACTTCTTTCATTCTTTTTACAACATTTGCTTCACCGACCGGAGAAAGGAAAGTTTCGCAATTATAACTTGCAGCTATATCATTTACTGCTCTGGTTGTAGATAAATTAACTACCACATTTCCTTTTTTGATATTAAGTATATATTTCACTGCCTGTGCAATTGTGTATTCTTCAACGAATGGAATTCCTTTTTCGGTAATTAACACTAATCGATCAACATCGGGATCGACTACGATTCCAATATCAGCTTTTGCTTTTTTTACAGCGGCAAAAGTTTTCGTTAAGTTTTGAGGTATCGGTTCAGGCAGACGAGGGAATATGCCTGTCTTTTCGCAATTTAATTCTATTACTTCGCAGCCCAATCGTTTCAATAATTCAGGCATAATCCATCCGCCTGCGCCATTAACGCAATCCAATAATACTCTGAATTTTCTTCTCTTCATTTTTTTTATATCAAGAAAAGGAAAAGCCAGAACGGCATTCATGTGGTCATATATCGCTTTATCATCAACTGTTACTTTTCCTAATTTATTCCATTCTTTATAATCGCCAGTACCGTTATTATAAATTTCGATCATCTTTTTATTCTCATCGGGAGTCATAAATTCGCCTAAGCGATTAAGAAGTTTAAGAGCATTCCACTCATTAGGATTATGACTTGCAGAAAGCATAACCCCGCCTGCGGCTTTATATTTTTTTACATTAAAAAGTACAGATGGAGTAGGGCAGATGCCGATATCGATTACATCATTTCCTTTTGCTTGAAGAGTGCCGATTACTAAATTTCTAACCATATCGCCGCTGATGCGTGAATCGCGTCCAAGAATTATTTTTCCTTTACCACAGAAATCTGCATAAGCGGAACAATATTTTACTAAAGTTTCAGGATAAAGACCGTCTCCAACTATTCCTCTGATACCGGATACACTCACCATTAATGTTGACATATTAAGCCCTCTTAAATTGATTCCTAAAATTAATGTTGTTTCTTACTTAAAACAAATTTGATATTTTACTTTATTAAATTAGCAGGCATGTTTTTGAATCAAGAAATAAAAAAAATTAATAAATTATTAGTAAGTTATTTTGATATTCCAAAGAGGAATGCCAATCCAGCCCCGCCAATAGATATGCTTATCGCTACGATACTTTCACAAAATACAAATGATAATAATTCCTATAAAGCTTATATCGC
>JBAYVI010000207.1:0-4773 GCA_041674625.1 Melioribacteraceae bacterium
GGCAGAGACATCATCAACTGACAAATATATCGCAACCCAAAAATTTTACTTAAGAAACAAATATACAATAGTCTCCGAGATAAAAGATTTCTATAAGCTCAATGACGATTTGATGGTATTTGGAAAATATATAACAACATAAAGGGTTATAAAATGGAACTATGGCAGCAAATGGTCCGTGACAGCGTTCATTCGGTTGACCAGTTGGTGAATAAATTTGGTTTAGATCGTAAAGTCGCTGAAGAACTTGATGAATTTTTCCAAGCGAGAATTAATCCGTATTATTTGGATCTCATTAGATATCCCGGCGATCCGATATGGTTGCAATGTGTTCCCGATAAACAAGAATTAAATGATTTAGATGGATTTGAAGATCCTCTCAAAGAAGATGAGATGAGTCCTGTTCCAAATATTACTCACCGTTATCCCGATAGGGCCCTTTTCCTTACAACAAGTCAGTGCGGTATGTATTGCAGATTCTGTACTAGAAAAAGAAAGGTTGGCGATTCGGAAAAAATTTCTATGAAACAGCTCGAATCTGCTTTTAAATATTTAGAAGCTCATACCGAGATTCGTGATGTAATTTTATCTGGTGGCGACCCTCTAATGTTGACTGATGTAATGCTCGAAAAAATAATCAAACGTCTTAGAACTATCCCCCATATTGAAATAATTCGTATCGGTTCTAAAATGCCATGCGTTCTTCCTCAGAGAATTACACCAAAATTAGTGGAAATGTTGAAAAAATATCATCCCATTTATGTTAATACGCATTTTAATCATCCGTGGGAAATTACTCCTGAATCTACAAAGGCGTGTGAATTGTTAGTTAATGCAGGAATTGTTGTGGGTAATCAATCTGTTCTTATGAAGGGTGTTAATGATAATGCAGAAGTGATGAGAGAACTTTTAATAAAGCTTCTTAAAATACGCGTGAAACCATATTATTTATTCATGGCAGATGAAACTAAAGGGGCTTCTCATTTCAGAACATCAATCGATACTGGTATGGAAATTATTTATAAGCTTCGCGGCCATATAAGCGGACTTGCAATTCCTCATTTTGTAATAGATGCTCCTGGCGGTGGAGGTAAGATTCCGATCCTTCCTCAATATGTTCTTCATAGAGATGAGGATAGGATTGTAATGAGAAATTATAAAAATGAAGTTTATGTTTATAGAGATGTTAAAGAAACCAAAGATTCTGGCAACAAGATTGTAGTAGAAATTTCTGATAAGAAAAATGGTGAGACAAAAAATCCTAAGAATTACAAGGATATCACTGAAATCAAAATTCCCGAATTTCTTTCAAGTAATAATTAATTGTTTTCAAGGAACTATGCCTTTAAAGGCATAGTTCCTATCTTTTAATTCATTATTATATCTTTTAAATCTTCTTCTATACTTTTCTTTGGGCTTTCTACAATTCTCCCAATCTCTTTCTCATCTCGATAGACTAAAAATGTTGGAACTAATTCCACATTCAATTTTTCTATTTCGCCATCCGGGCTAATTTTTTTCCGATCCACAGCATAAAGTTCAATCTGACTAATATCATAGTTTAGGGTTTCTAACATTTTAATGAATCTCGGTACTTCCCTTTTACTATCACTGCACCAAGAACCAAAAACTACTTTAAAAGTAACACCTTGAAGTGAAATTGCATTAGGAAGTTTAGATGAATCCACATCATAAAATTCATATTCAGGGTCATACCATCTCTTAAAGCTGCTGTCTTGGAATGCTTCCATATCGCAAACACCAAAGAGCATCGGTTTACCTGTTTTAGAATCAGGTAATACTTTGTTATATGTCTGTGCATGTAATAAAACAGAAAATGAAAAGAATATTAAAAGTAAAAAACTTCTATAACGATTAGTTTTTATTATTTCGCGCATCAATACCCCAATATAATTTGTTTCTAAGTACTTGAAAATAACTTATTTCTTTCGAGTGAACAAGTCGGATTGGACGGCTGCTTCTTTTTATTTTTATACTTAAAGGAGGAGTAGCAAAACTTACTCTTTGTCCATCGCAATTAATTTGAATTTTTTCAGTACCGGATTTCACTTCAACAATAATTTCTTCATTGCTATCTAAAACTAATGGTCGCATCGTCAATGTATGTGGAGCAATAGGTATTATAGTAATCACATTGGATTTAGGGCTAACAATTGGTCCACCTGCTGATAAAGAATAACCGGTAGAGCCGGTAGGTGTTGCTATTATAATACCATCAGCTGCAAATGTAGAAACAAATTCACCATTAATACTTAAGTCCAATTCAATCATTTTGGGCCATGGGCCTTTATCAATTACAATATCATTGAGTGCAAATAGATTATTAGTATTACCATTAAGAACGGCTTCTAAAGCTATTCTATCTTCAATAATATAATTACCATCAATTAGTTTTGGAATAAAAGCATCGAAGCCATCAATATCAAATTCAGTAAGAAATCCTAGTTTCCCGGCATTGACACCAATTATAGGAGTATCGAAATCTTTGGCTTCATAAGAAGTATTTAACATTGTGCCATCTCCGCCAAGAGAAACTACAAAATCGGATTTTGCTATTAATTCCGGCTCAGGGATGATAGAAACATCATTTACTTTTTCGCTTAAGGATTTCTCTAATCGAAGTATTGAATCTCCAAGGAAAGATTCCACATCATATTTTTTAAGAGAAAGTAAAATTTTTTCAACAGTCTCTAAAATATTATTCTTCGTTGTATTTGGTATAACACCAATTTTCATTTTTTAACCTGTTTTAATTCCCAAAGTTTAGTGTATTTGGTAAATACATAAAAAGATGAATATGATGCTAGTAAAAATCCGTGAATACCATCTAATAGCCCGCCTTTAATCAAATACATTTTTATAAATATCCAAAATGGCCTAAAAATAATATCTAATAAAGTAACATTCTTACCTTTATCATCTAATTCCTCCGCAGCTAAACTTGTATATAAATTTAGCTTATTAAGATAGTGAACTAAATTCCTATCGGTAAAATGAATAATATCATTTTTTAATTCAATAATGTTCACTGACGAATTAAATTTTAGTCCCTCATGCACTTTGTTATCATTAAAAGAAGCATCCTTTTTATTGAAAAGTCTCACTACTCTTCCCGGATACCAACCACCATGCTTAATCCATTTACCAATAAATATTGCCTTGCGTGGCATTGAATAAGCATCATTTGAGGCTTTATCATTTTTTAGATGATTAATCTCTAAAATTAATTCTTCAGATAAAACTTCATCAGAATCAAGCCAAAGAATATTATCATTTGTAGATAAAGAAACTGCATACTGCTTGGTTAAAGCAAACCCATTCCATTTCACTTCTTCATATTTGATTGCAGGGATACTTTTTACGATTTCTAAAGTTTTATCAGTAGAAGATGAATCAACAAGTACAATTACTTCATCAGCACACTTTTTTAAGCTATTGATGCAATTTGTAATATTAGTTTCATCATTTTTAACAATTGTAATAGAAGATATTTTAGCTAACATTAGTCGGTATCTTTATTTACTTTAAAAAAGGCAATTGATAATCCAAGTACAAACCAAACCATAGTAATAATTTCTTGATCCCCAAAATTCCATTCTGCTAATCCTGAAAATAAAAATCCGATAAAAGAGGCAAATGCGCCAATTGAAAAAGAAGATGCTATTGGAATATCTTTCAGAGAATTATAGATGTTTTTATAAATTAACCCCATCTTATAAAAAAGAGCTAAAACAATAATAAATCCAAATAAGCCAAGGATTACTATAAAATGGACATAATTATTATGAAGATGTCCAAAATTTTCTTTCAAGTAATAGTCTTTATATTCAGAGTAAATTTGTTGTAGATCGATATCTCCGACTCCAAAAAGTGGATGATCTTGGAAAATTTTATATCCTGTTTTCCATTGATTCATTCTTTCAATATTGGTATCATGATACAAATCGAAAATTGAAGCTAATCTGTTTCGTTTAAAATCACTTACCAAAAGTTGATTATTGATTATATCAAAGTCCGTTATTCTCTTTTGATGATTGTAAAATTCATCTAAAAAGAATTTATTTTTCTTTTCTATTTTATATATTATACCGGAAGTAGATGAAGCGTATATCCCATTACTTATTACTTTCATTTTATCGATAGGTGTCTTTGTTTTTAGCTCTTGAGTTTTGGTAATGCTACTATTCTCAACTGTATAAATATTTAGATTATTATCTTCCTGCAAAAACATCAGACTATCTGTTAACCATATCCGAGTGAAATTACCATTCAATTTATCAGAATAAAGCAATTTTTCAGGAACACCTTCTTTAACACCATGGATAAAGAATGAATCCCTTTTATTAGAATACCAAGCAAAATAATTTTTATTAACGGAGAACCCGTTGATTTCTTTAAACCCATTGTTTCTGATTGTGTCATCTAATTTTTCAGGATTATTATAAATTGTAAGTCCACTATCTAAATCGGCTGTATATAATTTTCCTTGAAAAGTTTTATAATCCATTGTTCTCCCGGGAGAAACAAATTCATCAGAAATTTCCAATTTATGTGTTATTGAATCTTTTTTAAAAAGTAGTATTCTTGAATCAACAAGAAAAGCAATTATGTAATTTTTATTCCAATTTCTAATTCCTGAAAACGGGGAAGGTGCTTCGTAATTTCTTAGAAGTTGATTCTTGTAAAAAACTTTTAATCCACCTTCATAATCTGCACCATAATAAAAAGAATCGACAACCGCTATTTCTTGAA
>JBAYVI010000208.1:0-4772 GCA_041674625.1 Melioribacteraceae bacterium
AACACTGCGGGGATCGAGCTTAGAGAAGCACTTCATCTAAGCAAAGATGAAATCATCGACTTAATTCCCAAATTAAAAGAATTTTTTTCCGAAGGCATTGTTATATCAACTTGCAACAGGACGGAAATATTTGGATTTCCTAATAATTTCACTTTAGCATACCAGGAAATTATTGATATATTAATTACTCATAAACCTGTTTCAGGTATCACTCACGATAATTTTAGCAAATATTTTTCATGTGGGGCAGTAAAGCATCTCTTCTCTGTTGCTTCGGGAATTGATTCTCTTATAATTGGCGATAGCCAAGTTCTTGGACAGGTAAGAGAAGCATTCGAGATATCCGAAGATTTAGGTTTCTCCAGTACTTTAATGCACCGTGTATATGAAACAGCTATGAAAGTGGGGAAACGTGTAATTAAAGAAACTTCTATCGGTGAAGGTGCTGTTTCTATAAGCTATGCAGGTGTTCAAGTCGTAGAGAAGATTTTTTCTCCTCTTGAGAAAAAAAGAGCAATAATAATTGGAGCGGGAGAAACAGGTGATCTTGCAGCTACTCACCTCAGAGATAAAGGAATAGGTAAAATTGCAATTTCAAACAGAACTATTGAAAGAGCAGAAAAGTTAGCCAAAAAAGTTAATGGTGATATTATTCCATTCCAAGATTTAAAAGATCACTTTCATAATTATGATATAATAATTAGTGCTACATCATCACCCGATATAATTATTTCAAAAAATGACATCAAAGAGATGATGAAAAAACGTAAGGGTGAAACCATTGTAATAATGGATATTGCACTGCCGCGTGATATAGATCCTGATGTTAGACAAATCGAAAATGTTTTTTATCATGATATCGATTCTCTGAAAGTTATTGTTGATCAAAATGTTACTAAACGACGAAATGAGATTCCTAAAGCACTTGAAATTATCATGGAAGAGATGCATCAATTTTTCGGCTGGGTTAATACCTTAGAAGTAGTTCCTGTAATTAAATCTGTTCGTGATTTCTTTGAAGAGATCAGACTCGATGAATTGGAAAAATTAAAAAATAAAGTTAGTGAAGAAGATTTTACAAAGTTTGAAGATATGACACGTAGAATGATGGGAAGAATTTTGCATAATCCGACTGTTAAACTACGTGAACTCGCAGAATCAGGAACGAACATTCAAGATACTTTAACGCATTCAATATTAGTAAGAGATTTATTCGATTTAGATAAAAAAAGAAAAAATGGAGAAGAATAATTGGCTAAACAAAAATTAATAATCGGTACGCGCGGAAGTGAACTCGCTCTTTGGCAATCAAATTTTATCAAAAGAGAAATAGAGAAAAAAAATAAAAATATTTCAGTAGAAATAAAGATCATCAAAACTAAAGGCGATAAAATTCTTGATGTAGCTCTCTCTAAAATTGGGGACAAAGGACTATTTACAAAAGAATTAGAAAAAGAATTAATTAATAGAAAGATTGATCTTGCTGTTCATAGTTTGAAAGATCTTCAAACTGAACTTCCAAAAGAATTAGAATTAGGCGCTGTTACAAAACGTCACCCGGTAGAAGATGTATTAATCTCAAGAAAGAAAAAGACAACTCTAATGAATTTGCCGGAAGGGGCTATAATTGCAACGGGATCTTTACGCCGCCGCTCACAAGTGCTTCATATAAGACCTGATATTAAAATAGAAGAACTTCGCGGAAATGTGCCGTCACGTATAGATAAATTTTTGAAGTCCAAATGGGATGCGATTATTCTTGCTCGTGCAGGAGTAGAAAGACTAAAATTAACAAAATTCGTATCTTCCATAATTCCGATTGATGAAGTTTTACCAGCCGTTGGACAAGGCGCTCTCGGAATTGAGATACATAAGGATAATGATTTTGTTAAAGAAGTGATAAAATCGATTCATGACGAAAATACTTTTTATGCTATCACTGCGGAACGGGCATTCTTAAAAAAATTAGAAGGCGGTTGCCAAGTACCAATTGGTGCTTATGCAGAAGTAAAACCTAATGGTCTCTATTTAAGCGTGTATGTTGGTGCTGTAGATGGTACAACAACATTCAGCACGCAATTAAAAGGAAGCAAATTCAAAGCTGAGGAATTGGGTTTAATAGCAGCAAAAACTTTACTAAAAGCAGGTGCGGGAAAGGTTCTTAATGAAATCTATAAAACCAGATAGCGTAATTTTAATTACAAAATCGAAAGAAGATTTAATAGAATCAGGTACTGATTTTTATGGCTTTGAAAATAATTTAATTTTCTTCCCTGCTATCAAAATTTCTGTTATAAAGGAAAATCCTTCTTTCTATAAAGCATTAGCTAATTTATCAGAGTATAAGGTAATTATTTTTCAATCTGGTCATGCAGTAAGAAGTTTCAAAGCTCTTATAAAATATAAAGAAATTGATTATTCAAATATTTTTATAATCTGTATTGGCGAGAAAACTGCAAATTTTTGTAAAAAATTTAATATCCCGGTAAATCATATACCTGTAAAATATAGTGCAGAAGGGCTATTAGAGGAAGTAGAACTCTTGGGATTAAAAAACTCCAATATATTAATACCCGGTTCAATTATAAGCGAAAGAGAGCTTGTAGATTCACTTTCCAAATTTAATAATAGAGTTGATTTTATTCCGGTTTATGAAACTATACTAAATGATGATGTGCAGATTGAAAAGGTGAAAGAAAGGAATCCGGTTCTATTTATTTTCACAAGCCCTTCAAATTTTAGGAACTTCAATCAGCTTCTTGACATACAAGAAGTAGAAGGATATTATGATGACAAATTAATTGCATCATTAGGTATAACAACAAAGAAAGCAATTGAAAAGTATGGGTTAAATGTAGATATAGTTCCGAAAATATTTACAGTTTCGGAAGTATTCAAACTTATTAAGGAGGAATATTGTCTCAATTAAAAAATGATCTGTTTTTAAGAGCAGCTAAGAAGGAAAAAATTGAAAGAACACCAATTTGGATTATGCGCCAAGCAGGAAGATACCTTCCTCAATATAGAGCAGTAAGAGAAAAATCTGATTTTTTAACTATGTGCAAGACACCCGAATTAGCTGCTGAAGTAACAATTCAGCCGATAGATTTAATAGGTGTGGATGCTGCAATTTTATTTTCCGATATATTAGTAATCCCTGAAGCAATGGGCATGGAACTAATTATGAATGAAGGGAAAGGACCTATATTTCCTTCTCCAATAAAAAGTACCGCAGATATAGAAAAACTAAAAAATATCGATCCTATGATTGAGTTAAAATATGTGATGGATGCAGTTAGTTTAACTAAAAAGAATCTTGATAATCGCGTTCCATTAATTGGATTTTGTGGATCGCCTTGGACATTGATGACCTATATGGTTGAAGGCGGAGGATCAAAGAATTTTTCAAAAATTAAAAATTTTATTTATACTCAGCCCGAAGCAGCACATGTTTTATTGGATAAAATTGCTAAAGCATCAGTCAATTATTTAAGCGCAAAAATAGAAGCTGGATGTGATGCAGTTCAGATTTTTGATACATGGGGCGGAATATTGTCACCATCAGATTTTGAAGAATTTTCACTTCCCTATATGAAATATATTGTTTCTGAATTGAAAAGAAAAAATGAACCAGTTGTTGTTTTTGCTAAAGGAGTTCATCATGGCTTAAAAAAACTTGCTAAATCAGGTGCCGATGTTATTGGTTTAGACTGGACAATGGATTTGGGAAAAGTAAGGAAAAAAATCGGAGACCTAGTGGCATTGCAAGGAAACTTAGACCCGACAGTTTTATATGCTAGCGAAGAAAAAATAGAATTTGAAGTGAAGAAAGTTTTGAAATCTTATGGAGAAGGCAGCGGACATATTTTTAATCTTGGTCATGGAATATTGCCCGATATAGAACCTGCAAAAGCAAAAGCTCTTGTTGAAATAGTCAAAAGAGAAAGCGTAAAATATCATAAAGGATAATTTGATGTTTGATATAGATTTAGAATTAATAAAAAAATATGATCGACCGGGACCGAGATATACAAGCTACCCGACCGCACCACATTTTAATGAATCGTTTACATCGGGAAAATATTTAGATGAAATAATCAGAACAAATAACGATGAGAATGCTCCTGATTTATCGCTCTATTTTCATCTTCCGTTTTGTGATACGCTCTGCTATTTCTGCGGATGTAATATGATCATTACACGTAATAGAGACCGTATAACGGACTACATAAAATATCTAAAGAACGAGATAGATCTACTTAGAACATATCTTTCGCCCGATAGAAAAGTTATTCAAGTGCATTGGGGTGGCGGAACACCTACACATCTTAATCCTGATGAAATCTATGACCTAATCAGCTATATAAATAAAAATTTTGTATTTGCTGAGAATCCTGAAATTGGTTGCGAAATTGATCCGCGTGGATTAACACGAGAGCATCTCGAATCACTTCGCAAAGGTGGATTCAATAGAATCAGTATGGGTGTTCAAGATTTTGATTTTAAAGTTCAAAAAGCAGTCAATAGAGTTCAACCCGAAGAGATGACACGTCAAGTAGTTTCATGGGTACGTGAACTTGGTTTTCAAAGTATTAATCTTGATCTTATTTATGGACTTCCCTTTCAAACCAAAGAATCGTTTGAAAAAACTGTCGATGCAATAATAGATATTTCACCTGATCGCATTGCAGTATTTAATTATGCGCATGTTCCTTGGATGAAAAAGCATATGGGATTAATTAAAGAAGAAACTCTCCCATTGCCTGAAGAAA
>JBAYVI010000209.1:0-4767 GCA_041674625.1 Melioribacteraceae bacterium
AAGGGACTTGTACTTCCGTCACTAATTATAAAATAACCTAATTCTCCGCGTGGATTTTCCACTCTTGTATAAACCGATCCTTTTGGAGGTTTAATACGTTTAGGTATAGCAGATTGAACGTCTCCTTCAGGGATTTGATCCAATGCCTGCTCTATGATTCTTAAACTTTGTTCCATTTCAAGAACTCTTACATAATAGCGATCCCAGCAATCGCCAACAGTACCAACAGTACCTTTACCGACAGGGATATCGAAATCAAAACGATCATATATAGAATAAGGATCTTCTTTTCTAATATCGAAAGCAAGACCACTTGCTCTAAGGTTCGGACCGGTCATACCGAAATTGATTGCTGCATCAAGAGGTAGAATTCCTACATTTGCAGTTCTTTCGATAAAAATTTTATTAAATGTAAGAAGGTTATTTACTTCTTGAATATTCGGGCGGAAATATTTAACGAATTCTTTTGTTTTACGAATGAAATCGGGATGGATATCATGAGAAAGACCACCTACCCACATATAATTATATAGGAGACGAGCACCGGAAGTCTCTTCAAAAAGAGTAAGAATTTTTTCACGGTCACGGAATAAATATAGAAATGGTGTAAATGCGCCAAGATCAAGCCCATAAGTACCGATAGCAACCTGATGAGAAGCAATTCTTTGAAGTTCACCCATAATTACACGAATATATTGAACTCTTTCGGGGACTTCAATACCGAGTAATTTTTCTACTCCAAGAACGTAACCAAAATTATTATACATAGAAGCGAGATAATCCATACGATCAGTATAAGGGATAACTTGAGGATAGGTCATAGCTTCTGCATGTTTTTCAAAACAGCGATGAAGATAGCCGATATGCGGTTTAACGTTTTTAATTAATTCGCCTTCAATTTCGAGTTCAAGTCTGAGCACACCATGAGTAGAAGGGTGCTGCGGACCCATATTTAAAACCATTTCTTCAGTTTTCAAAGCCATATCAGTAAGGCACCTTCATTCCGTGATAAAATTCAGGGTTTTTATAATCTTTTCTTAGTGGGTATGATTCGTCCCAATCGTAAGGCATTAATATTCTTCTTAAATCAGGATGATTAAGGAAGATAATACCGAACATATCAAAAGCTTCTCTTTCATGCCAATCTGCAGTTTTCCAAATATTTTCTACGGATTCGATTTCCGGTTTTTCTCTTTTAGAGGAAGCTTTCAATGTAATTTTATGTTTTAAAGATGTAGAATGTAGATGATAATAAACAGAAAGTGTACCACCTGTGATAGTTTCTGAACCTTCTTCATCTTTAGTTTTTTCACCATTTGCATCATCAACTCCTGAAAGGGACATCAAACTATCGAAAAGAAGTTCCTCGTTAGTTTTAAGGAATTGGGCAACTAAATGAATCTTCAACGGGTCGATAGAAATGATTGATTCAACCGGTAAAGAAGCATCAATAACGACTTCGAGATCGGGGAAGTTAGATTTTATTAATTCTAAAATTTCTTCTGGATTTTTCATGCTGGTTTTTTTCTCAATGATTCATTACGAATTTTTTCTTGTAATTTTAATAGACCTTCAAAAAGGGCTTCAGGACGAGGAGGACAGCCGGGGACATAAACATCAACAGGGATAACTCTATCTACACCCTTTAAAACGTGATAACCATGATCCCAATAAGGACCTCCGCAATTTGCACAGCTTCCCATGGAGATAATATATTTTGGGTCGGGCATCTGTTCATATAATCTTTTAATTCTGAGTGCCATTTTAAGAGTAACAGTACCTGAAATAATAATAGCATCTGCTTGGCGAGGTGTATTGCGGGGCATAACGCCGAACCTATCAAAATCATAATTGGAAGCAGAAGCAGCCATCATTTCGATAGCGCAGCAAGCGAGTCCGAAACCTAATTGCCAGATTGAAGAAAGGCGTGCCCAATTTATTAAATCATCTACTTTAGCTACAACAATATTGCTATCTGAAAATTGTTTATCTAATAAACCCATAATTATTCTTTAATTTCTGATGAATTGTCAATTTGTGAATTTTTTTTGAAAAGCTTTTCGAGATCGAGAGCTTTAGGTTCAGGACGAGCCCATTGAATATCGCCTTTACGAAATTCATAAGCCATTCCGAGAGTAAGGATTAATAGGAATATAATTCCTACGAGAAATCCGTAAACTCCATAATCTTTATAAGATAAAGCCCAAGGGAAGAGAAGAACTACTTCCACATCGAAAATTAAGAATATAAGGGCGATTACGTAAAAACGAATATTAAACTTAACCCAAGGAGAACCAACGGGATCTTCACCGCATTCATAAATAGATAGTTTTTCCTTTGTAGGTCGTGCTGGTCTGATCAATTTAGCAACAAAGAGAGCTACAACTACAAAAATTGCTGCTAATAATATGAAGACAAAAATCTTACCAAATTCTGTTAGCATTTTAAACCGAAATAATTTTGGAAAAATTAATACTTAGATGTATTATTGTCAAGAAAATCAGATATAAAGATACAATATTTTTTAATAACTCATAGGTGTTAATTTCACCTTCCCCCTAAATACCCAATAAATACTAATAGTATAAGTTAAAACGAAAGGTATTCCTATAATAGCAATAGTAAGCATAATACCTAATGTTTTCAATGATGAAGCAGCATTATATATAGTTAGAGAAAATTCAGGATTAGGATTGGAAATAACTATATTGGGAAATAAACCAATTGCGAAAAGTGCCAAAAGTGCTGCAATTGAAGCGCAAGAAGAAAGGAAAGCAAGAAAATATTTTTTCAGATGAATCTCTCTTGGAATATTAGCAATAGCAAGCATATTTAATACTGCGACAAAAAATAGCCACGGTTCTAATTTGAAATGTTCGGTCATGTGAGGAACATATATTAGTGTAAACATAGTTGTAGTAACATAAGTAATAACAAAGAAAATAATAGTGTTATTAATCCAAGATGTAACTCTTTTTTGCAATTCACCTTCAGTTTTCATTGCAAGATATATTGAACCGTGCATCATAAAGAGAGCGACGGTTGTAATTCCAACCATAATAGCATAAGGGTTAAGGAGCGATAAAAATGTACCTTGAAATTCCATATCTGCACCAAGTGGAATACCAGTAATAATATTACCGAGAGCCACACCCATTAAAAGTGCAATTGTTATACTTGAAACTGAGAAAGCGATATCCCAACTTTTACGCCACCAAGCCATCGGTTGTTTGCTTCTAAATTCAATTGCAACAGCGCGGAAGATGAGTACAAATAATAAAAGCATAAAGGCAGTATAAAATCCTGAGAAGACAGTAGCATAAACATGAGGGAATGCTGCAAAAAGAGCACCGCCACCAGTAACAAGCCATACTTCATTACCATCCCATACAGGTCCAATAGAATTAATTAACAATCTTCTATCTTCATCTTCTTTAACGAAAAGATGGAGAGAGCCAACACCGAGATCGAACCCGTCTAATATTGCATATCCTGCTAATAAAACTCCAATTAGTATAAACCAAATTGTATTTAAGTCAAAAGTAAATTCCATTTTCTTATTCTCCTACACTTCTATCTAAAACAGTTTTTTGATGTTCATATTCTGAAGGAATTGTTTCAGGTTCATCAGGTCCATGTTGTATCTTTTCATTTAATAGATAAATAAATAGAATGAATAGGAGCAGATAAATAATCCCAAAAAGAATAAGGGAGAATACAATTTGACTGCTTTCCACTGCTTTAGATAGAGCTTCTGAAGTCCGAAGGAGGTTATAAACTATCCAAGGTTGTCTTCCAACTTCTGCCGAAATCCAACCGAGCTGATTAGCCAACTGGGGACCGAGGACGGAAAATACTAACACATATAAAAACCATTTATGATTAAATAATTTTTTACGCCACCATAGAAAAAGAGAGAATAAAGAGATAGCAATAAGAGTCATACCGATTGCCACCATGAGATGATACGACTGGAATACAATATTAACAGGGGGAATATCTTTTTTTGCAAAAGCATTTAATCCGGTTACAGGTTTTTCAGCATCACCATATATTAGATAGCTTAGCATACCAGGAATAGCGATCCCGAAATTTACCTTTTGATTATCTTCATTGACCCATCCGAATAAATAAAGAGGTGCTGCGGCGGAAGAATCAAAATGTGCTTCAAAAGCTGCTAATTTAGCAGGTTGAGTTTTTGAAATTCCGACAGCACTTTGGTGACCGGTAAATAATTGGAAAAGGGAAGCGAACGTTGCAACGATAAGAGCAATCTTAATAGAATTTTTTGCAAAGTCGATATGTCTTTTCTTTAGTAAGTAATAAGCACTAACGCTAATAACAAGGAAAGCGCCAGCAAGCCACGCACCTGATAAAGTATGAGAAAGCCTTTCCATTGAAGATGGGTTAAAAACCATACCCCAGAAATCGGTAATTTCGGCACGTGCATTTAGTCCTTCGCCTACGATATGGAAGCCGGCTGGAGTTTGCTGCCAAGAATTTGCGACTACAATCCATACGGCACTCATCATTGCTCCGAGAGCGACCATTATAGTAGCAAAGAAATGAACTTTAGGTGAAACTTTCTCCCATCCAAAAACAAGGATTGCGAGGAAGCCGGATTCGAGAAAAAAAGCGAAAATCCCTTCTGCTGCAAGAGCGCTTCCGAATACATCACCTACGAATCTTGAATAAGTTGCCCAGTTAGTTCCAAACTCAAATTCCATAACAATACCTGTTGCAACTCCAAGGGCAAAAGTGAGGGCG
>JBAYVI010000210.1:0-4753 GCA_041674625.1 Melioribacteraceae bacterium
ACCGAAGCAGTATGAAGTAGCTCGACAAAAGGGAACTGAAAGACCATTTACCGGAGAGTATTGGAATAATTTTGAAGATGGAAAATATAGATGCATTGGATGTGGTGAAGTGTTATTTACATCAGAAACAAAATTTGATGCCGGATGTGGCTGGCCCAGTTTCTCCGCGGTTGAAAATGATAGCATGATTGAAGAAAGAGTTGATAGAAGTCACTTTATGGAAAGAACGGAGGTAGTCTGTAAAAAATGTGGAGCGCACCTTGGTCATTTATTTAATGATGGACCACAGCCAACAGGTTTAAGGTATTGTATAAATTCAGCATCTCTCAAGTTTGAGAAAGAGAATAAATAATCAATTACTCTTAATGAACTTTACGCCGCTTACTTTGATGATACTAAGTAGCAAAATAGTTACACCAAACCATTGAACAGCTGAAAGAATATTCTGATGAATAAAATATTCGAGAATAACGGCAGTGAGAGGGAATGCAAGTTCGCAAATAGTAGCTACAGATGCGGAAATATTTTTAAGTCCATAGTAATAAAAAACTATTGCAACTCCGCCTGTTGTGAGCGCAATAATTAAAAATATAACCCACTGATGAAAATTTATTTGGGAAATTGATCCGAAATCATTCATAAAAATGTTAATTATCAGCATAATTAAAGCAGTGATAGAGAATCTAAGATAAGTACCTGTTTCATACGAGATATTTTTTAATGCTCGTTTAGAAAGAACAGTAGAAGAGCCAAAGCTTGCAGCTGCGATTATAGACAACCCAGCGGCAACGACTGTTTTATCACCAGTCGTAAGAATTGGGAGGTTAAAACCAAAAGTCATTAAATAAGCACCTACAATAGCGAAGGAAGCCCATAAGAAAAATTCTTTTGGAAGCCTTTCTTTTAAGAAAAGTGCAGCGAAGGTTAGAGCAAAAACAGGTTGTAGTTTTTGTATTAAAATAACAACTGAAAGGTTAACGAAATTCACATAAAAAAGGGCTTTGGTTATTGCCATTGTTCCGATTGCACCACCAAGAAGGGCAACTCCTATAAAGGCTATCCAATCTTTTAGCTTTAGTTGCTTGATGGATTTTAATCTCAATGCTAAAATTGGAGTTAATAAAATTGCGGCAATTGAGGTTTCGATTAGTACGACTAAAGGTACTGGAAGATTATACAGTGCTGGGCGAAGAATAATACCATCAATCCCCCAGAGAGAAGCTGCAACAATTACAAATACAGGTGCAAATTTATTCATTAAAAGATCCTTTATGCAGAACTAAATAGAGGAAAAATTGGTTTATCATTTGAATGCAAAAATAAATAAAAAGAAAGGGTTTGAGAAATGAAATCTAACAATGGAAAAGAATATTTTAGTAAAGAAGTTTTAGTTACAACTGACTGGGTTCTACAAAATCTTGATAAGAAAGAAATAAGAATTGTTGAATCTAATGAAGACCCTCTATTATATTCAACTGGACATATTCCGGGAGCTGTTCAAATTGATTGGACTAATGACTTAAATAATCCATTAGTTCGAGATTACATTGGTAAAGAGGATTTTGAAAAATTGATGTCAAAGAACGGAATTTCGAATGATACTACGGTGGTATTTTATGGAGATAAAAGTAACTGGTGGGCTTGCTATGCGTTTTGGGTATTTAAATTATTTGGACATACAAATGCTAAAATAATTAATGGGGGAAGATTAAAATGGGAAAAGGAAGGAAAGCCGCTAACTCGTGAAGTAATTCTTTATCAAGAAACGGATTATAAGTCAGAGACAAGGAATGATACTGATATAAGAGCATATAGGGATGATGTAGTATTTCATATAAAAAATGGAATGCCATTAATTGATGTTAGAAGTCCGGAAGAATATACAGGAAAGAGATTACATATGCCAGATTATCCAAATGAAGGTGCGTTAAGAGGAGGTCATATTCCAGGGGCATTAAATGTACCATGGGCAAAGGCAGTAAATGACTTAGACGGTACTTTTAAATCTGCAGATGAATTAGAGAGACTATATCTTGTTGAGAATCACCTAAACAGTGAGGATGATTTAATAGTTTATTGTAGAATAGGAGAAAGAAGCAGCCATACATGGTTCTTATTAAAATACCTTCTTGGGTTTAAAAATGTAAAAAATTACGATGGAAGTTGGACTGAATGGGGTAATTCAGTTGGACTCCCAATTCAAAAATGAGAATTGAATGATAGATAAATTAGAGAAGATAGTTAAATTTTTTGAGAATATGGACAATCAGGAAAAGATTGAGTATTTAATTTCTTATGCAGATAGTTTTAAGGAAGTACCTGAAACTATTGCTTCAAAACCATACGCATTAGATAAAAAAGTTGAATATTGCGAGTCTGGAGTTTATGTTTGGAGTATAATTAATGAAGTAGGTAATCCAAGATTTTACTTTTACGTAGAAAATCCGCATGGAGTTTCAGCAAAAGCATTATGTTCAATATTAGAAGAAGGTCTTGAGAATGCCGACTTACAATCAGTAATTACTATTGATACTGATATAGTTTTTAGAATATTTGGGAATAATCTTTCAATGGGGAAAAATCTTGGATTAATAGGAATTATACAAATGATACAAAGGCAAGTTAAGAGATTGATCCAGGATTCTTAGAGTACAATAAATGGTCGGTTTTAGTTTTGAATCGAATTACTAAAAGTAATGCAAGTATAGTAAGACCGATAGAAAGACCAATCCAAATACCGATAGTTCCCATTTCAAGATAAAATCCGAAAAACAATCCTGCTGGAATCCCAAAAAACCAATAGGCTGCAAAACTTAGGTAAAGAGGGACTTTAACGTCAGTCAACCCACGTAATATCCCCAGCCCCGTTGCTTGAGTTCCATCAGATAACTGAAAGAATCCTGCAATTATAAATAGATTAGCAGCTAAAAGAATTACTTCCTTTTCATCAATAAAAATTAATGGTAGATAATTTCTAAATAGAATAAAAACAATCGCAAAGACAGACATAATAGAAAGAGAAAGAGCAAGAGCGGAATAACCAGCTTTTTTTACATCATTAATTTTTCTTTCACCAAGAAAATTTCCGACTCTAATTGTACCTGCTGAAGATATTCCAAGGATAACCATATAAGTTAAAGATGCAAGGGATATTGCAATTTGGTGAGCAGCTAAAGGTATTTTACCTAGCCAGCCGATCATAATTGCAGAGAATGAGAATGCGGCAACTTCAAAAAGGTATTGGAATCCAGTTGGTATTCCGATGCTAATAATTTTTTTAATTATAGATAAATCAAATAAGCGAAAGTTAAGACTTGGAGAATAATTAGCAACTTTTTTATAATTGAAGACGAAAAACATTAATGAAAGAGCCATTAAAGTGCGAGTTATGGTGGTAGCATATCCTGCACCATCTAATCCCATCGGTTCAATGCCAAACTTTCCGAAAATAAAAATCCAATTAATGAAAGCATTAAAAAAGTTTGCGCCAATAGCTATATACATTGGTGGGTTAGGTATGGAAAGCCCTTCAAGAAATTGTCGATAAGTCTGAAATATCAAAAATGGAATTACTGATAGAGTAATTATACGCAAATAACTAACCGCTAATCCGACTACATCGTTTGGTTGTTTCATATATGGGATTAAGAAAGAAATAACCCAAAGAACTATAACAATAATTACTGAAGTAACAAGGTTTACTATTAAAGAGTTGTTAATGAAGGAGCTGGTTTGATTGTTTGTTTTTGCTCCAACTGCGATAGCAATTAAAGGTGTAAGTGCATAAGATACACCGATTCCAAAAACGAGAACTAAGAAAAAGAGACTATTAACAAGAGATGCTGCAGCTAAGGAAGCAGAACCGATTTTGCCCACCATTAAGCTATCAACTACTCCGAGCATTACATGCCCAAGTTGCCCAATCGCAATAGGCAGAGAAAGAGTCATTGTCTGTTTTAGATGGTTCTTAAAGTCCATATCTCATTTCATTAGAAAACAAGTAATAAAAATACCACCAAAAAAGAAAGAAAAGAAATTATTTTTGGTATTAATAAACTGAAGTAGTGAGGTTAAAATGTCATAGAGTGTGCGCATGTGTCAGCTAAAGACTATAATTGACAATAAGTATGACAATAATGAAGTAGGCGATTAAAAAGCATTTTTTATTGTAACTCATTGTTTTGTAATAAGTTACGATTAATAAAAAAATTGGCATAGAAATTTATAGTATATAAGTAAAATTAAACAACAAATAAATAAATTGGAGGTAGCAATGACCTTATTAAGATATAACCCAGCAAGAGAATTTTACAATACCGAAAGAGAATTTAGTAAATTCTTTAACACAATCGGTGAATTACTTAACAAAAATTCGGAACAAGATTCAGAATCTTCACTATCGAACTGGATGCCATTAACTGATATTACTGAGGATAAAAATCATTATCAGTTACATATAGATTTACCGGGTGTTAAGAAAGAAGATGTTAAGATTTCTTTCAACAATGGTCGTTTATCAATAAGTGGCGAAAGAAAGAGTGCAATTGAATCGAAAGAAACACAGAGTCATAGAATCGAAAGATCTTATGGAAAATTCTATCGTTCATTTTCACTTCCAGAACTTATTATAGAAGAAAAGATTGAAGCAGAATTTGTAGATGGACAGTTGAAAATCTCGATTCCAAAAGCAGAAGAAGCAAAACCGAAAGAAATAGAAATTAAAGTGAAATAATTCTTTTGTATTTTAGAAGCC
>JBAYVI010000211.1:0-4737 GCA_041674625.1 Melioribacteraceae bacterium
ATATAACCTCCGAAATAAAAAAAGCCGTTTTGGGAAAACGGCTTACTCAATTATTCCTACCGCTTTCCTACGCTGGTATTATCCAGTTCAGGTTCAAGGGTTTGCTCTCAGCCTCAAATATTATAATTGAAGCACCCCTAACGACTATGTAAAATCAATTAATTAAATATTTTTAGGGTCTGTCCTGTTTTAATTTTATTACCGCTCAAGTTATTCCATGATACAATTTCAGAAACTAAGACTTTATAACTTCTTGCTATTGTCCATAGTGATTCACCATTACGAACTTTATGTAGAGTAGAATTATTATTCGATGCAACCTTTTTACTTGATGATGAACTTTTAACCTGGTTACTTGTATTTGAATAAATATTTAATGTCTTTCCTGTAACTATCTTATTTGAGGAAAGATCATTCCAATCTCTTAAATCACTTACAGAAACTTTATACTCTTCAGCTATTTCCCCTATTGAATCACCCGCTTTAATTCTGTATTTAACGACATCATTCGTAACTTTTTTTGTATTATCACCTAAGGCAGATACTTGTTCTGAGCCATGAATAACCAAATTATCGCCAACTAATAATTTATTTGATTGTAACTTATTCCATTTTTTTATCTGTGCGATTGTAACATCAAATTTCATAGAAATTTCACCTAATGAATCGCCTCTTTTAACTTTATATTTTACTGTGGAATTTGTTCTTCCCGTAGTAGCAACTGAAGATTTATAATTCTTTGGATCACCTGAATAAATTGATAATTTTTTCCCTCTTGCAATTCTATCTGAACGTAGGTTGTTCCAATCTTTAATCTGAGCAATAGAGACACCATATTTGGTAGCTATACTTGAAAGTGATTCGCCATTCTTAATTCTATGTTCAATCCATATATCTTTACTTTGGACATCAACTAATTTCTCTTTTTCAGTGCTTGTCATTGAGTCGATTTGTGAATAGTAATCTAATTTATCTTCCGGAACAAATACATTTATTGTTTGACCAACTCGTACTCTCGAAGTATATGGTAGATTATTCCAGTTTCTTAAGTCAGAAACTCTAACATCAAACATATCCGAAATAGCCATTAAATTATCTTTTGCCTTTACAGTATAAGTAATTGCAGTTTTTCCATCAGGAACAATAATCTGAACGGAATCGCCTTCGGCTCTATCACTATCTAAATCTAAAGCATCAACTTGAGCAATTTGCTGTAATTGATATGGCGCTTCAGAATTTTTATCTCTAATCTGTTCTTCAATAGCAGGCATTGAATCAGTATTTAATACTAATTCAACATCATTATCGGAATAGCCTTCGAGAGGAATTTTAATTTCAGTACCTGATTTTAATTTTGAACGCTTTGATAAGGAGTTTACAGCAGCTAATCTATTAGCAGAAACTTGATAATTAGCAGCTATCCTTGAAAGTGTCTCTCCTTTTGAAACTACATGTATCATGTATTGGAGTTTGGCATCTTCAGGTATAGATGAAAGATTGCTTGCAAACTGTTCATAAGTCAATGTTGGGACTCTAAGCGGATAGCCATTGGGATATTTTGCAGGAGTAAATGGCTGTATTAATTCAGGATTCATCTCTTTTAATAATTCATCACTAATACCTGCGCATTTAGCAAGCATATTCATTCCAATTGAACCATCAATTCTATGTGTAACTGTTTCATGAGGTTTCTCATATTGAACATCCGTAAAACCATATTTTTCAGGTTGACTTGCTATCAGAGTAACAGCTATATATTGCGGTACATAGTTACGAGTTTCTTTTGGAAGGTGTTGACGAATTTCCCAAAAATTGCTTGAACCCGCTCTTCTCATTGCTTTTCTAACTCTACCTTCTCCACTATTATAAGCTGCTAATGCTAAATACCAATCACCTAAGGAATAATAAAGGTCTTTCAAATGACGAGCTGCTGCAAGAGTTGCTTTTTCCGGGTCTCTTCTTTCATCTATATTGAAATCTACTTTTAAATCGTATAAAGTTCCTGTACCTTTTATAAATTGCCAAAGACCAACTGCTTTTGCCCAAGACCTTGCTGTTGGATTCAATCCACTTTCAATCATACTTAAATACAAAAGTTGCTGCGGAACTTTCTCTTTTTCAAATATAGATGCCATTAATGGAAAATATTTACCTGAACGTGATAACCATAGATTTATATACTTACTGCCTTTACCGGTAAAATATTCTAAATATTGTTCAACATATTGATTAACTTCAAGTGGGAAATCGCCAATACGAATTACATTTGAAACAACATCATTTGTATCTAATGAATCATCTGCTAAATCAATTTCTGGAATTTTTTTACTTAACCATTCTTCCAAGGCACTATTAGAAGCATTCTCAGGCAATTCATCAAGACTGTTTACATATCCTTGATAATCTTCGACAATAGAATTTTCTAATTCAATAAATGATTCGTTATCTTCAATATCAGGGAAGTAACTTAATTTATTAATAATAGTGAGAGCTTGCTCATAAAAGGTTAATGATTCTGATTTAAAACCTAATTTTTGTTGGTACAAAGCATTAACGTAGTCCTTCCTTGCATTTTCTAACATTTCACTAACTACTGAATAGGAATCTACTTCTGCTAAGGTGTCTTCATCAACTAATTGTCTGCTTTCGCTTGTCGCACTATTAAAAATTCCACATGATGGAATCAATGCTATTGTAACTATAAATAAAAATAATAGTATTGGTTTTCTCACTAAAACTCCGCTGGATTGAAATACATTTGCAATTTAATATGTATTACTTTCTTTGTCAAGTATTTTCTTATATGACATCTGTTTATTCCTTGTTTATCAATAAGTTATGAAATAAGACTGTCAAGTATTAATACATTCCTTACAAATAATATTCATTATCAAATTCTAATTCTTTTTTAATTCCTGATGATAGGATAATTACATTTATTCCTTTATTTATAAGTTTCTCTATATCTCTTATAAATATTGAATAAAAAGATGTTTTTATGTAACTGAATGGATTGAATAAGACAATATTTGTTTTCCCTGCCATTAATGCCATTATTAATGCTAATTTTAATCTAAAACCATAACTATTTTCATCAAAACTATTTTTTAAATAAATATCTAATCCAAATTCCTGTAATAATTTATCATCAATTTTTTCACTAACTGACAATATATTCTCTTTTACTGTCATCCAAGGGAAAGCTGCAAATTCAGGTATAATTAAAATTGATTCACTTTTATTCAAGCCTGTAATATCACCTTCCGAAGGTTCTGATTGCCCTGTTAATATAGATCCAAGTGCATATAATAAATTAGAATCGGAGGATATAAGTTGCGTTTTGCTTTTAATAGGTATATCTAAATTAACTTTCTCCGAAAATATTATTTCTTTGGAATTTTTATTTTGATATTGAAATCGAACATCGATTAATTTCATAATCACCTCTTCAGTTCATATTTATTTATTCAAAAACGAAAGTGAGTAATCGATAACCCATATCAGTAATCCAATAATTAAACCAACTACAAGGACTGCATATAGATCATTAAATATAAACCCCTTCTTTAACACGCCACCTAATCCATCTTGTCCATTAATAAATTCATATACTAATACCAATAACCAAACTTCATAATGTATATTTTTAATTTTTTTTGAAAGATTGGAATAAAATAATTTTTCCTTCACAGACTCAAAATTAATTGATAATCCTTTCGCAAATTTAGAATACTCCGAATTATTTCGATTGTTTGTTTTATTGATCTGAATTAGTACCAAAATAAATGAATAAAAAAATGCGAATGCAAATTCACTCCATATTTTTCCAGGGAATAACAAATTAAGCACAACTGCAAAAACTAATACAGGTATGTATTTTACAAAGAATAATTTTTCTAAAATTGTTATTAAAGCATTAGTTGCAATAGGTGAATAATGAAGTATCACATATAGAAATAGATATAAAATAGCCAATGAGGAATAGACAACCGTAGAAGTGAATGCCAAATTCTGAACAACTAAATAATCCTCTATAATAGATACAAATTCAAACCAGATATAAGTCATTATGCTCTCTCATTCTTACTTAATATTTACAATATAGGGATTATTTCTTTTTTCATAACCGATAGTAGAAAATTCACCATGCCCTGGAAATATTTTAATATCATCATGCAATATAGAAAATAATTTTTTAATAGAATCCATTAACTCATTTAAATTCCCACCCCATAAATCTGTTCTGCCAATTCCCTCCTTAAATAGAAGATCGCCGGTAAAGCAAATATTATTCTCAATTGAATAAATACAATTTTCACCGGGTGAATGACCGGGCGTATGAATAAAATTAAATTTATTTTCCCCTAATTTTAATTCAGCGATATTTTCAAAATATTTAATTGTATTAGGCGATTCTTCAATATCAAGCTCAAACATACTCCCCTGAGTCTTTAATAACTCTAAAAGAAATTTATCTTTCTCAGGGATAATTAATTCTGCATTGAATTCATCTACTATATATTTATTTCCTAAAGAATGATCGATATGACAGTGTGTATTCAGAACATATTTTAGATTAATGCTCTCGCTTGAGATATAAGAACGAAATTCATCTTTTTCTTCTGCGAAATACATACCCGGATCAATTACCATTCCCTCTAAAGAATCAGAGCAATAAACTAAATATGTATTTTCATAAAATGGATTAAAAACAAAACTTTTTATTTTTATCATAGC